>SHVZ01000078.1 GCA_009694025.1 Alphaproteobacteria bacterium
AGCTTCCAGGGGTCGCTCAAGCCAAGCCCGAGCGCAAACACGTCCCGCGCTTCCATCGCCCCGCCCCCCATGCCCCATCCAGGGCAGCATGAAAGGCTTGAATGCGGCTTTCAACCGGCGCTCAATTCCACTTGGAACGTCGAGGAACCAAAAGAAATCGGCCCACCCAGACATTCCGGGTGGGCCGCCGCCGACCGCTCAGAGGATGTCCTAGATGCCGGGCTGCGGTTCGGGCGCGATGCCGCCCGGCGCGTCCGTGCCTGGACCGGTGTTCGGCACCGAGGCGCGGCGCCCGCCGGTCTTGGCCGGATCGTCCTCGACCTTGTCGCGGTGGACCGGCTCGCCGTTGCAGATGGCCCTGACCTCCTCGCCCGACAGCGTCTCGAACTCGAGCAGGCCCTTGGCCAGCCGGTGAAGCTGGTCGATATGCTGGGTCAGGAGGTCACGCGCATGGGTGTAGGAGCGGTCGACGATCAGGCGGATCTCCTCGTCGATCAACTTGGCGGTGGCATCCGAGATGTCCTTCCGCTGGGTGACGGAGTGGCCGAGGAACACCTCCTGCTCCGGAGCGCCATAGGCGAGGAAGCCCAGCTTGTCGCTCATGCCCCATTCGGTGACCATCCGGCGGGCCATGTCCGTCACCATCTTGATGTCGGAGGCGGCACCGGTCGTGATCTTCTCCTCGCCGAAGATCATCTCCTCGGCCAGGCGACCGCCGGCGGCGACGGCAAGGTCCGCCATCAGCTTCTCCTTGGAATGGGAGATGCGGTCGGTCTCGGGCAGGCGCATGACCATGCCGAGCGCGCGGCCGCGCGGGATGATCGTCGCCTTGTGGATCGGATCGGAAGCCGGCGAGTGCAGCGCCACAACGGCGTGACCGGACTCGTGGTAGGCGGTCAGTTTCTTCTCTTCCTCGGTCATGACCATGGAGCGCCGTTCGGCACCCATCATGACTTTGTCCTTGGCCGACTCGAACTCGCTCATCGAGACGACGCGCTTGCCGCGGCGGGCGGCTAGCAGCGCTGCCTCGTTGACGAGGTTGGCGAGGTCGGCGCCGGAGAATCCGGGCGTGCCGCGGGCGATGACGCGCGCCTCCACGTCCGGCGCCAGCGGCACCTTCCGCATGTGCACCTTGAGAATCTGCTCACGACCCGCGATGTCGGGGTTCGGCACGACGATCTGGCGATCGAAGCGGCCGGGGCGCAGCAGCGCGGGGTCGAGCACGTCCGGACGGTTGGTGGCGGCGATCAGGATCACTCCCTCGTTCGCCTCGAAGCCGTCCATCTCGACCAGGAGCTGGTTGAGAGTCTGCTCGCGCTCGTCGTTGCCGCCGCCCAGGCCGGCGCCGCGATGGCGGCCGACCGCGTCGATCTCGTCGATGAAGATGATGCAGGGGGCGTTCTTCTTGCCCTGCTCAAACATGTCGCGCACACGGCTGGCGCCGACGCCGACGAACATCTCGACGAAGTCCGAGCCGGAGATGGTGAAGAACGGCACGTTGGCCTCGCCGGCTATGGCGCGGGCGAGCAGGGTCTTGCCGGTGCCGGGCGGGCCGATGAGCAGGCAGCCCTTCGGGATCTTGCCGCCGAGGCGCTGGAATTTCTGCGGGTCCTTCAGGAACTCGACGATCTCCTCGAGCTCCTGCTTGGCCTCCTCGATGCCGGCGACGTCGTCGAAGGTGACGCGCCCGACCTTCTCGGTCAGCAGGCGTGCCCGAGACTTGCCGAAGCCCATGGCCTTGCCACCGCCGGACTGCATCTGGCGCATGAAGAAGATCCAGACGCCGATGAACAGCAGCATCGGGAACCAGGAGATCAGCACGCCGAGCAGACCGGACATGTTGTCTTCCATCGGCGCGGCGATGATGCGGACGTTCTTCTCGGTCAGCCGGCTGACCAGCTGCGGATCCTGGGGCGCGTAGGTGGAGAAGCCGCGACCGTCGGAGAAGTGGCCGGAGATGTTCGGGCCTTGGATGGTGACGTCGGCGACCGAGCCCTTCTCGACCTCGTTCAGGAAGTCGGAGAAGGCGAGGCTCGATTGCGGCCCGCGGGTGGAGGAGTTCTGGAAGAGATTGAACAGGGCGACCAGGAGGACGCCGATGATGATCCAGAGCGCGAGGTTGCGACCGAAGTTGTTCACAGGACTCCTAGCCTCACCGAGGAACTTTAACCTTATCACACCCCGGCCACGGCCGTCAGGTAACCGCGAACTCGGCTCGGGAGAGCCCCTGGCGTGGGAAAATCCAGGAAATTGCGCCCCCTAGCCAAGGATCCGCGCCCGGGCGCACCCACCGGAGGTGGGGGACGGCGACGACGCCGTCAAGGTCATGGATCGCCGCGAGGCTCGGCCGGAGCGCGCCCGGGAGCGCCCGGACGCCGTCCGGCTGCGTGGTGACGCCGAGAGGGCCGAGGCTGAGGCTGCCGCCGGACCGACCGTCGGGCAGCCGAACGTGGAAGCGATCCCAGGTGGCGGCGCCGTCGGCGAAGGGGACCGCGGGTGGCAGCGCCGACGGCTCTCTGACGACCAGCCAGGCGTCGCCGCCGGGCAGGATGCGGCATCCTCCGAGGGTCCTTGCCCGACGAATGCCGCTCTTGAGGTGGGCGTGCAGCCGTGCCAGCCGCGCGCTGCGCGGTGGGTAGTCGAGGTTGCCGACGGTGACGATCACGCGGGCGAGCGCCGCTTGGGCGAGGTCGTCCGGGAACTCGAGAAGGGCCGCGGCGACCCTGGCCCCGCCGGCCGGATCGAGCGCCACATGCCTTGCCAAGGCGTCGGCGACGGCACGATCGCTCTCGATCCGCAGGAGACCTCGAGTCTCTGCGGCCTCGGCTAGCGCGACCTCGCTCGCGTCGTCGGCGATGCGCTGCCGGAGGCGCACCCGCGCATGGCGCTCGTCGCGGTTGGATGGATCTTCGATCCAGGGCTGCCGGACCTCAGAGAGAAAGCCGGTCAGCGCCGATTTCGGCAGCCCGAGCAGCGGCCTCAGCACGCGCCCCCAGCTCGTCGCCGTCTCCACCGCCATGGCGGCAAGGCCATCGGGGCCGCTTTGGTCCTCCCGGCGCAGCGCGACCGTTTCCGCCTGGTCGCCGCGATGATGGCCGAGAAGCAAGTGGAGAGTGGCCTCGGACCGGCAGTGCTCGCCGAGAAGGGCCCGCCGCGCCTGCCGCGCCGTCGCCTGGACGCCGGTCGTGGGCTTCGGCCCTTGCCAGGAGAGGATCGTGTGAGCAATGCCGCGTTCGGCGAGCCAGGCGCCGACCTGGCGAGCCTCTCCGCCGGAGTCCACCCGGAGACCATGGTCGATAGTGATCGCGACGGCGCGACCGCCGCGCTTCCTGGCCCAGAGATCGGCGAGGAGCACGAGCGCCATCGAATCCGCGCCGCCGGAAACGCCGACGGCGACGACGGGCGCCGGCTCGAACGGATCGAACCGTGCCATCAGGCCTGCCATGACGACGGCGTCGAGCGCCTCGGTCACCGCCCAGCCGTTACTTGCAGTTGAGGCGCTGCTTCTCGGCCTGGGCGCGGCTCTTGACCGTGCCGGGCGCGTTCGGGAACGCCTCGCCAAGGCGCTGGAAGGCGGCACAGGCCTCGCGCGGCTTGTTCAGCTTGCCAAGCGACATGCCGAGCTTCAGCAGATTGTCTGGCGCCTTCTGGCCGCTCGGAGCCTTCTGATAGGCCTCGGCGAAGGCGGCCGATGCCGGCTCGAACTTGTCGCGCACGTAGAACGTCTCGGCCAGCCAGTAGCGGGCGTTCTCGCTGCGCGGGTCCGTCGGGTGCTTGTCGATGTAGGCCCGGAAGGCGCGTTCGGCCTGGTCATAGTCGTTCTGCAGCAGGATGTTGAAGGCGAACTTGTATTGCTCCTCGGGCGACCCGTCCGGAAGGATCGAGGCGACCGGGGGCCGGGTGGCCTGCTGCTGCGGCGGCGGTTGGGTCGGCCGCCCCTGACCGGCGGGAGGCGGCGGTGGCGGGGGATTCGCCTGGAGCTGGCCCTGGGTCAGGCTGCCGAGATTGCCTGACGTACTCGCCGGGCCCGGCCCGGCCGCTTGCGACGGGCTCGGCGGCGCCCCGGCCTGGCCTTGGCCAGGGCGGCCCGGTTCGAGCTGCTGGAAGCGGACGTCGATGTCGCCCGAAAGCTTGTCCACCTGCCGGCGGGTCTGCTCGTTGGCGTAAGAGATCTCCTCGATCTTGCCGGTCAGCTCGCGGAGCGTCTCCTCAATCTGGGAGAGGCGGGTCTCGAATCGGCCGACCGCGGCGTTCGATAGCCCGTCGCTCGATCCTGCCGACGGTGGCGGTGGCGGCGTGCCGACCGGGGCCGAGGGCGCCTGACCGCGATAGACCTGACGTTGCAAGGTGTCGACGTCGCGCTGCAGCCGGTCGAGCCGGTCGATAAGGGCGCGGACGTCCTGCTGGGCGTGGCTTACCCCTGCCGGCAAGAGAAGTGCGAGGAGGGATAGAAGGGGAAGAACATTACGCATCGCTATCAGGCGTCCATCCGCGCCGAAGCTATGGGCCCGCTATGGGGCAAAAATAAGGCGCCGGCCTCGTTGCCGAGGCCGACGCCTGAACGAACACCGGTGTGCTGCCGTCAGTTGACGACAGTGACCGAGCGGCGGTTCTGCGACCAGGAGGCCTCGTTCGAGCCGAGGACGGCCGGCCGCTCCTTGCCGTAGGAGATGGTCTTGATGCGGGTCGCAGCGATGCCGAGCGACACCAGATAGTTGCTGGCGGCCTTGGCGCGACGATCGCCGAGGGCGAGGTTGTACTCGCGGGTGCCGCGCTCGTCGCAATGGCCTTCGATGGACACGGCGACGTTGCCGTACTGTTTCAGCCATGCGGCCTGGCGCTCCAGCGTGCGGCGCGCGTCCGGCTTCAGGTCGGACTTGTCCAAATCGAAGAAGACGCGGTCGCCGACGTTGACGACGAGGTCTTGCTGGGAGCCCGGGACCGGGCCGGTCCGCGGAGCCGTTGCCGGCGCCGCCGCCGTGGCAGCGCCACCGCCACCAGAGCCAGCCGTCGTCGTCGGAGTGGTCTCGCACGCGGCCAACAGAAGCGACGCCGCGAAGAGACTCAGAAGCTTAGTTCGCATTTTTTTTAACTCCTTCCCGGGGGAGAAATCGAGATTGTCACGTTGTTCTATTCTTGCCTGTGGTGACGACGGCGCCTGCTGGTCCCAACCCCTTAGTTCAAAGAGATGGCCGAGCCGGTGCGACATAACCCAGCCCATCGGCGCAAGCCGACGGGGATGTCGAGGAATATAAGCGTGATATTTCAAGGAATCAAGGGGGACCACGCCGGATCCGACCCATCGACAGGGGTGATAATTTCGCGTTCGTTGAACCCGGTCAAGTCGATCGAGAAGAGCTTGACTTGGCCCCCTCGGCCCTGGTCGTCGGTCGGCTGCTGGCGGAAGTACATGAGCACCCGTCCGTTGGGCGCCCAGGTCGGCCCCTCGACCAGGAAGCTCTCGGTCAGGATCCGCTCGCCCGAGCCGTCCGGGCGCATGACGCCGATCGCGAAGCCGGCGCTGGTGAACTTGGTGAAGGCCAGGAGGTCGCCGCGCGGCGACCACACCGGGGTCGCATAGCGGCCCTGGCCGAAGCTGATGCGCTTCACCCCGCCGCCCTCGGCGTCCATCGTGTAGAGCTGCTGGCCGCCGCTGCGGTCGGAGTTGAAGCAGATCCAGTTGGCGTCGGGCGAAAAGCAGGGCGAGGTGTTGATCGAGGCGTGGTTGGTCAGCCGCTTGACCGCACGGGTGCGTAGATCGAGCGTGTAGATCTGCGAGTTGCCCTCGGCCGACAGGCTCATGATCACCCGCTTGCCATCGGGTGAGAAGCGGGGCGCGAAGGTCATGCCGGGGAAATCGCCGACGACCTCCTGCTGGCCGGTGTCGATGTTGAAGAGATAGACCCGCGGCTGGTCGCGGAAATAGGAGAGGTAGGTTATCTCCTGCGCGGTCGGCGAGAACCTTGGCGTCAGCACGAGGACGCGGCCGTCGGTGAGGAACCGGTGGTTGGCGCCGTCCTGGTCCATGATCGCCAGGCGCTTGATCCGCCGGTTGTGCGGGCCGGACTCGGCGATGTAGACGACACGGGTGTCGAAGTAGCCGTCCTCGCCGGTGATCCGCTTGTAGATGGCGTCGGCGATGATGTGGGCGACGCGCCGCCAGTTGTTGGGAATGGTGAAATAGGCGAGCCCGGTCATCTGCTGTCCGGCGTAGACGTCCCAGAGCCTGAACTCGACCTTGAGCCGGCCGTCCGCCTGCATCTCGACGCTGCCGTGGATGAGGGCCTGGGCGTTGATCAGCTTCCAGTCCTCGAAGCGTGGCTGGAGCCTGATCTGTTCGGCCGTCTGGATGAAGGACTTGGGATCGAGCGGGCGAAAGAGGCCCGAACGCTCGAGGTCGGCCGAGATGACGCTGGAGACGTCGGTTCCCGAGCGCGCCTGCTCGCCGGCGCCGGTGAACGGCACGATGGCGATCGGCATGGGCTCGATCTTGCCGCGTGTGATGTCGATCCGGAGCTCGCCCCAGGCCGGCCTGGAGGCGCTCCAGAGGAGCGGCGCGACCGTCAGCCCGAGAAGGGCGTCGCGGCGGGTCGGCATCCACGGGCGGGAGCGGTCGGGCAGCACGCTCATTACAGCATTTCCTTCGGATTGAAGTTGAGTGTGAAGGACTTCCATGTATCGAACTTCTCGTGCGGAAGGCGCAGCGGATTGCAGCGTGGGTTGCGAACCGCGCGCAGAGCGCTCTCGGCGGCGGCGCGGAAGAAGGAATCCGTCATCATTCTCGACTCGTCTACCACACGCACGTTGCGAACGGTTGCATCGGGATTCATCTCGACCTGAAGCTCGACCACGAGGCTTCGCGCATCGCGCGCGCCGGCCGGCACGTTCCAGCACTGGGCGATCTGCGAGCGGATCGCGTCGAGCTCGCTCAGGGTCAGTTGGCCCTCGTTCATCGGCCGGGGCGGCGGCGACCGGTTCGGCGTCGGCGGCACCGCCGCCTGCTGCTGGGGCTTCGGCGGCTCGGCCTTGGGCTTGGCTTCGGCGGCCGGTTCCGGCGCCGGCTTCTTGGTGGCCAGGTCCTTAAGCAGGCGCTCGAAGGTGTCATCCTGCTTCACCTGAGGCTTCGGTGGCTCGGGCTTCGGCGGCGGAGGTTTCGGCGGCTCGACCTTGGCGACCGGCTTCGGCGGCTCCGGCTTGAGCTCCGCGACCTTGGGCGCCGGTTCGGGTTTCACCTCGGCCGGCTTCGGTGGCTCGGGTTTCGGCTCGACCACTCTCGGCGGCGGCGGGGGAGGTGGTGGTGGCGGCGGTGGTGCTTCCACCGCTTTCGGTGGTTCCGGTTTCGGCGGCTCCGGTTCGGCCACCTTCGGCTCGACCTTGGGCACCGGTGGCGGCAGGTTGGTCACCTTGGCGATGGTGACGATCTCGACGAAGATCGGCTTCTCCAGCATCGGCTCCGGCTTCGCCAGCATCGGCAGGCCGAAGACGGCCAGCAGCACGACGGCGGTGTGCAGGAGGAGGGAGAAGGTCGCGGCCTTCGTCATGGGCTCAGTTGGTCCGTCGCGGCGGTTGCGGGCGGCGCCCGGCGGCGGCCGGCGGCGGTCCCTGAGGCATCTCGGCGATCAGTGCCACCTTGTCGAAGCCGGCGGCGGAGACCAGGCCCATCACCTCCATCACCCGCCCGTAGTTGATGGCCTTGTCGCCGCGCACGAAGATGCGCTGGTCGGCCTTGTTGCGGGCGATCGCCTGCAGGCGCGGCACCAGCTGATCCTCGGCGACCTCGGCTTCCTGGATGTAGATCTGACCCTGGCCGTTGACGGTGATGGTGAGCGGCTCGACTTGCTCGTTGATGGTGGCCGCCTGGGTCTTCGGCAGGTCGACCGGCACGCCGACGGTAAGAAGCGGGGCGGCGATCATGAAGATGATCAGCAGCACCAGCATGACGTCGACCAGCGGCGTGACGTTGATCTCCGCCATCGGTGTGTAGCGGGTGGCGCTCGTCCGCCGCTTGAGGAGCGATCCTGCCATGGCCCGGCTACTCCGCCTCGTCGAGCTGGCGCGAGACGATCGCCGCGAACTCTGCGGCGAAGCCTTCGAGCCTCGAGGTGTAGCGGCCGATGTCGGAGGAGATCTTGTTGTAGGCGATGACCGCGGGGATCGCCGCGATCAGGCCAAGCGCGGTCGCGAACAGGGCCTCGGCGATGCCCGGCGCCACCACCGCGATCGAGGTGTTCTTGGTCATCGCGATCGACTTGAAGCTGTTCATGATCCCCCAGACCGTGCCGAACAGCCCGATGAACGGCGCCGTCGAGCCGACCGATGCGAGGAAGGTCATGTAGCGTTCTACCTGCCCCATCTCGCGTTGGAGCGTGATCTGCATCACCTGCTCGATGCGCTGGCGGAGGCTGGCGCGCATCGGGCCGGAGCCGACCAGGCCCTTGGACGCGGAACGCCGCCACTCGCGCATGGCCGAGGAGAAGATGGCGCTCATCGGCTCGTCCGGGCGGCTGCCGAGCCGGTCGTAGAGATCCTCGAGCGGCGCGCCCGACCAGAACTGCTCTTCGAATTCGCTCGCCTGGGCCTGCAGGCGACGCAGGCGCATAATCTTGTCGAAGATGATCGCCCAGCACCAGAAGGAGGCGACGATGAGCGCCAGCATCACCGCCTTCACGACATAGTCGGCCTGCAGGAACAGGCCGATGATCGACATGTCGGCCGAGCCGACCGATCCGGGCAGGGTGACCGCGTTCACGAGCTTGGGTTCCATCTAGTCTGTCACTCCTCCGGCGGTTGCCGCCGCCATGGCGGTCCGCAGATCTATGGGCAGCCGCGCCGGCCTTCCGCGCCTGTCGATGCAGGCGACGATGAGCTTCAGCCTCGCGACCTCGTCCGCCTCGCGCCGGATGACCTGCTCGGCCACCAGTGAGGCGCCGCCGACCTCGATAACCCGGGTGGCGACGTCGAGCAGGTCGTCGAGCCGGGCGGGGCGGCGGAAATCGATCTCGCACCGGGTCACGGCAAAGCCGAGGCCGGTTTCGTCACGCCATTGCCTTTGCTGCACGCCTAGGTCGCGCAGCCACTCGGTCCGGGCTCGTTCAGCATACTTAAGGTAGTTGCTGTGGTAGACCACCCCGGCCGCGTCGGTGTCTTCGTAGTAGACACGTATGGCAAAACGATGGCCGGCGTCAGACATCGTCCGTCCCTGCCGGCAGGAGGTCGTACTGGGCCACGGTCGCGGGGACCGGAAGGCCGAGGAGGCGGTAGCCATGGGCCGCCAGCATCCGGCCGCGCGGGGTCCGCTGCACCAGCCCCTGCTGCATCAGGTAGGGCTCGATCACGTCCTCGATCACGTCGCGCTGCTCGGACAGAGCCGCCGCCAGGGTCTCGACCCCGACCGGGCCGCCGCCGTAGTTGTCGAGGATGCAGGAGAGATAGCGCCGGTCCATGGCGTCGAGGCCGCTGCGGTCGACTTCGAGGCGGGTGAGTGCGCCATCGGCCGCGACCGCATCGATCACCTCGCGTCCGGCAACGGCGGCGAAGTCGCGGACCCGGCGGAGCAGCCGGCCGGCGATGCGCGGCGTGCCGCGGGCCCGGCGCGCGACCTCGAGCGCGCCGTCGGCGGTCATCTTGATGCCGTGGATGCCCGCCGCGCGGCTGACGATTGAGACCAGCTCCTCGACCTCGTAGAAGTTGAGGCGGAGCGGAATGCCGAAGCGCTCGCGAAGCGGCGAGGTCAGCAGACCGGAGCGGGTGGTGGCGCCGACCAGCGTGAACGGCGGCAGATCGATCCGGATCGAGCGGGCCGCCGGCCCCTCACCGATCATCAGGTCGAGTTGGAAATCCTCCATCGCCGAGTACAACATCTCCTCGACGGCCGGGCTCAGCCGGTGGATCTCGTCGATGAACAGCACGTCCCGCGGCTGCAGGTTGGTCAGGATCGCGGCGAGGTCGCCGGCCTTGACGATGATCGGGCCGGAGGTGGCTCGGAAGCTGGCGCCAAGCTCGCGGGCGACGATCTGGGCGAGCGTGGTCTTGCCGAGCCCCGGCGGCCCGTGCAGCAGCACGTGGTCGAGGGCCTCGTTCCGCGATTTGGCGGCGGTGATGAAGACTTTGAGATTCTCGCGGGCTTGTCTCTGACCGACAAAGTCGTCGAGGCGTTGCGGGCGGATCGAAGCCTCGACCGTGTCGATAGCCGCCGGCTCGCCGGAGACCAGCCGCTGTTCGCCGGGGGTGCCGGTCATTTCGCCAGCTCCCTAAGGCCGGCCCGGATCAGGTCCTCGAGCTTGGTCTTGGCCCCGACCACCTGGCTTGCCGTGGCCACGGCCCCGAAGGCTTCCGACCGTCCGTAGCCCAGGTTAACCAGGGCCGAAACGGCATCGGCGGCAACGCCGACCGACGGATCGCGCTTGTCACCCGTCGTCTGCGCCTGCGCGCGTGCCGCGTGGCCCAGCATCAGCCCCGCCGCCTTGTCCCTGAGCTCGATCGCGATGCGCTGCGCCAGCTTCGGGCCGACGCCGTCGGCCCGGCTCAACAACGCCTTGTCCTGGGCGGCGATGGCGCGCACGAGGTCGTCGACCTCGAGCGCCGAGAGGATCGAGAGGGCGATGCGGGCACCGACGCCCTGCACCTGCGTCAGCAGGCGGAACCAGTCGCGCTCGGCCGCGGAGGCGAAGCCGATCAGCCTGAGGCTGTCTTCGCGTAGCAGCGTCTCGACCACCAGGCTCACCTGGCCGCCGACCGCCGGAAGGCGGGCCAGCGTGCGCGACGCGCAATGCACGAGATACCCCACGCCGGCGCAGTCGATGATCGCCCAGTCATCGCCGGTCGAATCCAGACGTCCGGTCAGCTTCGCGATCATGGGCGGATCCCGGCGGCGATGGCGCGGCGGGTGGCGGCGTGGTGGGCATGGCAGATGGCGACGGCGAGCGCATCGGCGGCGTCCGCGGAGCCGGGCTCGGCGCCCGGCAGCAGCATCCGCACCATTCGCTCGACTTGGCCCTTCTCCGCCTGGCCGGCGCCCGCCACCGATTTCTTGACCAGGCTCGGCGAGTACTCGACGACCGCCAGGCCCGCCTTCGCCGGCGCCAGGATCACCGCGCCCCGGGCGAGCCCGAGCTTCAAGGTCGAGCTCGGGTTCTTGTTGACGTAGGTTTCCTCGATCGCCGCCTCGTCCGGACGATAGCGGCCGATCACCTCGGCGACTCCGTCATGCAGGCGCACCAGGCGTTCGCCGATCGTGCCCTCGCCGGAGTCGATGCGCCCGGAGGCGACGTGGCTGAGCCGGTTGCCCTCGGCGTCGACGATGCCCCAGCCGGTGTGGCGGAGACCGGGATCGAGCCCGAGGAGGCGCATGTGTCCCGCCTCACCCGGCGAGCTTCTGGAGGACGGCGTCGGCGACCTCGTAGTTGGCCCAGACGGTCTGCACGTCGTCATTGTCTTCGAGGGACTCGATCAGCTTGAACAGCGATTCGGCGGCGCGGTCGTCGACCGCTACCGTCGTCGTCGGCCGCCAGGCGAGCTTGGCGCGCTCGGGCGTCCCGAAATTCGCCTCCAGCGCATCGCGAACCTGGGCGAAGTCCTCGACCGTGGTCACGATTTCGTGAACTGTCGGGGCCGATTCGACATTCGTCGCGCCGGCCTCGAGCGCCGCCTCGAACATCGCCTCCGCGCTCGCGGCCTTGGCGCCATAGGCGATGTCGCCGACGCGCTCGAACATGAAGGCGACCGAGTTGGTCTCGCCAAGGGCGCCGCCGCCCTTCGAGAACGCGGCGCGCACCTCCGAGGCCGTGCGGTTGCGGTTGTCGGTCAATGCCTCGACGATCAGCGCGACGCCGCCTGGACCATAGCCTTCGTAGCGCACCTCCTCGTAAGCGGTGTCGTCGCCGCCTCCGGAACCTCGCTTGACGGCACGTTCAAGGGTGTCCTTCGGCATGTTGGCTTCGCGGGCGGCCAGGATCGCCGCCTTGAGGCGGGGGTTGGCCGAGGGGGCGGGCGAACCGACGCGGGCGGCCGTCGTGAGCTCCCGGATCAGCTTGGTGAAGAGCTTGCCCCGCTTGGCGTCCTGAGCGCCCTTGCGGTACATGATGTTCTTGAACTGGCTGTGTCCTGCCATTCCGTCCGGCCAAAGAGTTCGTAGATAGGTGAGCACACTTATACCAAATATAGTGGTTATAAGCACCTATGGCGTGTTTCACGACTAAAGTCTCATTGTCGCGGCAAGGGGGAGCCGGGCGCCGGAAAAGCCAGGGAGCGGCGGGCGAGCCCTGCCTAGGCACGCCGCCCGGCATCGGTCTACAGTCGGCCGGGGAGCGAGGTGGCGCGGGGATGTGCGAGCCGGCGGGAGCTGTCTCGGCATGATGGGCTATCGGCTTGATCGACTGGCGGTGCTGATCGTCGACGACAATCAGCACATGCGGGGCCTCGTGAGGACGATTTTGGAATCTCTCGGTGTGAGCCAGATCATCGAGGCGCGCGACGGGGCCCATGCGCTCGAGAAGATGGGGCAGGCGCCGATCGACCTGATCATCGCCGACTGGAACATGGAGCCGACCGACGGACTTGCGCTCACACGGCACCTCCGCACCTCGCCCGACAGCCCCGACCAGTTCGTGCCGGTGATCATGCTGTCCGGCCACACCGAACGCGCGCGCGTCACGCTGGCGCGGGACGCCGGCGTTACCGAGTTCATGGCGAAGCCGGTCTCGGCCAGGTCGCTCTACGCGCGCATCGTGTCGATCATCGAGAATCCCAGGCCATTCGTGCGCACCAACGGCTATTTCGGCCCGGATCGCCGCCGCCAGATGCTGCCCTTCGAGGGACAGGATCGGCGGAAGCCGTCGGGGGCGCACGCGGCGAGCCCGCGGGGATAGCCGCCGACGGGAGACAAGCAGGCGGCGCTGAAGCGCACTTAAGGACGCCATCAGGTCGATGTGGAAATCGTGACGCGCGGGTTGGGGAGAAGGTCATGAGCGGGGAGAAGCCGAAAGGCGCGGTCGAAGTCATCCACCCGCCGAACAAGATCAAGGCGAGAGTCGGTCCGGCCGGCAAAGGCATGGACCCCAATCTCCTCGCCAGGGCCGAAGCGGCGATGGTCAAGGCCCAGGAGCAGGTGGACTTCCCTTCCCAGGCGAACCCGGAGCTTGCCCGCGCGGCCGCGACCGTCGCGCTCCTGCTCAGCGATCGCGAGAACCAGGCGAAGCACCTGAGCACGCTCTTCAACATCGTCCACGATCTGCGCGGTGGCGGGGGCAACTTCGGCTACCCGCTGGTCACCCGCATCGGCGGCATGCTCTGCCGTTATCTAGAGGGACGCACCACGGTCAGCATGGCCGAGGTCGAAGTGCTCCGCTCGCTGGTCGACGCCATGCGCGCGGTCGTCGGCAATAAGCTGAAGGGCGACGGCGGATCGGTCGGTCAGGAACTCTGCACCGGTCTCGAGCGACTGATCGTGTAGGTCCCGGCCGGGATCGGAACCGGCCAGATGCGATATCGAGATCTCCTCAGCTGGGCCAGGCCTGCTGTAGCCGTCCACCCTGGCGCAGCGGGGCGATGCGCTTGGCGAGGCCGCTGCGGTCGTCGGTCTCGACGAAGACCCCGCAGATCGTCGCGACCCCGTCCGCCGGCTCCAGCTTGTCGGTCGGCAGCTTGCGGGTGAAACGGGCGATCGGCGTCGCCTTCCGCATGCCGATCACCGAATCGTAGTCGCCGCACATGCCGGCATCGGTCTGGAAGGCGGTGCCGCCCGGCAGGATCTGGGCATCCGCCGTCGGAACGTGGGTATGCGACCCGACGACCAGGGAGACGCGCCCGTCCAGCATGTGGCCGATCGCCTGCTTCTCGCTCGAAGCTTCCGCATGGACGTCGACGACGATGGCGGCGACGGTCGATCCCAGCCGCACCTTGGCGAGCTCGGCCTCGACCGACTGGAACGGGTCGTCGAGCGCGTCCATGAACAGCCGGCCCATCACGTTGACCACGAGCACGCGCCGGCCGTCGGCGAGGGCGTACTCGTGGGCGCCGCGCCCGGGGGTGCCCGCCGGGTAGTTGCGCGGTCGAAGAAGCCGCGGATCGCGGTCGATCTGGCTGATGAACTCACGCTGGTCCCAGACGTGGTTGCCGTTGGTCAGGCAGTCGATGCCGACCTTGAACAGTTGTTCCGCAAGGCCGAGGGTGAGTCCGAATCCATGGGCGGCGTTCTCGCCGTTGGCGATCACGAAGTCGAGCCCGAGCTCCTTGCGGAAGCGCGGCACCTCCTTGAGCACGGCATCGCGGCCCGACCGCCCGAGGATGTCGCCGAGAAAGAGCAGCCTCATCGCACGCGCTCCGCGCCGCTCTCCGTCGCGATCGCGTCCACCGGCTGATCGTCGGGTGCGTCCGGCACCGCTTCGACCTCCTGGAAGGCGAAGCCGACGCCGATGGCGAGCACCGGGCCCCGGGCGCGGAGATCGGCGAGCGTGCGGTCGTAGTAGCCGCCGCCGTATCCCAGGCGGAATCCGCGGCGATCGAAGGCGAGCAGCGGGACCATCAGGATCTCCGGCACGATCTCCGGGCTTTCCGCCGAGGGAAAGGGAATGCCGAGCCCGCCTCGCTCGATCGGCGTGCCCGGCGACCAGGCGCGGAAGATGAGCGGCTGCTTGCGCCCGACCACCACCGGCAGGGCTACCTTGTGGCCGCGCCCGGCGAACCAGGCGAGCGTCGGCAGCACGTCGATCTCCGGCGGCATCGGATAGAAACCGGAAACCGCGGCGCCGGCGCGAAAAGGGCCGAGGCGCCTCACGCTCTGGGCGAGCTTCGGGCCCGCCGACGGGTCGGCGAGGCGCTTGCGGCGCTCGATCGCCTCGGCGCGCAGTCGGCGCTTGGCCTCGACGGTATCGGGGAGAGTTGGCGGAGCCACCGTGGCCGATGGCATGAGCAGTTCCTCCAAGGCCTGCCTAAGCAGGTGGGCGCCGTGTAGCCAAGGCCGATGGCCAAGGCCAGGGACAGCTCCCTGAGGATCGGTATTGGCCCCAGGGAATGTGCATCCTGTCGTACCGGGCAGCCCCGCCAGATATCAACTTAAGTAGCTTCGAGCCGGGCTGCAAGCGCGTCGATGCGTTTTGCCACCGCCTCGATCGCCTGGGCCGCGGCATCGGCGGGCTTCGCCAGGGGGGTGGCGCCGTCGATGCCGCCGCGGGCCTCGGACAGCTCGTCGGCGATCACCAGGCTCGCCATGGCGAGCAGCCGCGCATCGCCGACCTGTCCGACCTGGCGGACGAGATCCTGCACCTTGGTCTCGATGTAACGGCCGAGCTTGTCGATATGCGGCTCCTGGCCGTCGGCGCAGGCGATGCGGTATCCGCGTCCGTTGAGGAAGAGCGTGACCTCGGCCATCGCATCAGTCCCCGGCCATCAGCCGGAGCCGGCCGATGGCGCCGTCGAGGCGCGCCGAAACGGTGTCGGCGGCCTCGGACAGCCGCGTGTGGTCGGTCTTGAGCTGGGCCAGCGCCTGCTCGAGCTCGATCCGCGCCCTGGCCTCGCGATCGGTACGGCCCGACGCCACGCGCTCGAGCCGCGCGAGCGCCTGGTCCAGCTTCACGGTCGCGTCTTCCAGCCGTGTCATGACGGGACCATAGCAGGGGTGGTCGGCCCGCCGGAAGCACCTCCGTCCGCGGATGCCGTCCGCGCCGCCTTCGATGCGTGGTTCCCGCCCGAGCGCATCGGCCATGTCGACGTCCCCGGCCTCGACATGACCGTGCTTTCCCAATTCGGCTTCAAGCGCTGCCCCCGGCCGATCTTCCCGCTCGACCCGGACATGACCTGGACGCCGGGCTGACGGGTGTCCGGAAAGGAGCGCCACGGGCCACGGCGGACTACGCAGCGCGCTTAAGAGGACGCGCGCGCTCGATGCGCTTCCGACGCGCGGCTGTGTTCAATGCTTCCCAAAGGTCGCCGCGCCGCTGGACGTTCAGCCAAAACTCCGGCGTGTTGCCGAAAACGCGGGCGAGCATCAGCGCCGTATCTACTGTTACGGCACGACGGCCATTGCACAGCTCATTGACCAACCGGCGTTCGACGCCCATTGCCTGGGCGAGCGCCGTCTGGGTCAATCTCAACGGCTTCATGAACTCCTCTTCGAGCATCTCTCCGACCGATACGGGTTTGCGTTTGGTCATCATCATGGATCACCGATAGCCGTGGTTATCGAGATACAGCTTCGACGCTTCGCCGCGCTTGCCGTTCCACTGAAAAACCAGGCGCCAGCTATCCGTGACGCGGATGGAATGCCAGTCCTGTCGCTGTCCCTGGACGCAAGTCCAGATCACTGGTTGCATCGTCGATCAACTGAAGCTTCCGGAACAAGCGGTCTCCCGCGTCGGCCGGGAGATGCTTCGTTTTGCCCTACAGGTCAATCTCCGCGTTCGGATCACCGGCGGCGAGCGCGCTTATGTACGCGAGACAGAGGTCGCGCGAGCGATAGCGGCCGAAGGCCGCCACCTCTTCGCGCTCGACGACCGGAAAGGTCGAATAGACGTAGCGGACATCATCGCGATCGGTGATGCCGTAGAGGTGAAAATAGATGGCGTCGAGCTTGGCGCGGAGCTTCAGACGGCGTTCGTCGTCCCAGACGAAGGGTGCTTTTACGTCTCCCCTAGCGTTGACATGACCTATGTCGTGAGCGAACGGGGCGATGTCGTGTGCGGTATAGGTAAGCTCCAGAGCCATCGAACGGACCATGTCACCAGCAGATTTCGAACCGAATTTGATGGTCCTGTAGGGCCGCGGTGGGATGATAGGAAGCTGTTCTACGATGTGCCAACTGGCGTGATTGCCGAGGATCTTTGTGCGCACGATGAAGTCCAGAATCAGTGCGTTCAAATTCGCGCACACCAATGCCTGCGCCGCGGCTCGTTGCGTGCTTTTAGCGATTTCCATATCAAGAATTGGAAGCGTATGCCCAGCCGCATAGGCGGGTAGCAGGCACGTGATTATCGATCGGGCATTTGTCGTCGAGGTCACATCCTTGAGAGCGATTTGTGTCGATAGAGGACTCTCCGCACGGACGAAGTATCGCGGCGCGGGAATGAATGACGGGTCCCTGTGATCGGCTTCGGAAGCCTCCACGCCCTGACCGGGGCGGTACAGATTTTTTTCGACAGTAACGATCCCAGATGCTCGGTGATCAAAGGCTTGGACCATCTTGCCTTCATAGAGCGGGACCCAATCACCGGTGGGACTCCTCCAGTTATTGCCGCCGACCGGATACGCGCCCTCCTTTTCCTCCAACTCCTTTTGAAGCCGAAAGCACTGAGAGTCGTTTGCCATGTGAAACATGGTTGAATAGCGGATTGGCCATGCCTTGACCTCTTCGCCGGCCGAACGATCAACCAGAATGGGTAGACGGCCGTAGATTGCGGTTGAAAGTTCCTTGTCCCGAGACGTCCGATAAATTGGCGCTGTCACCGTGTTGGGGTTTACCCGCCGAAAGTCATCAATTGAAAGAACGTATGTCGCTCCGGGATTGCGAATATCGGAAACGTTGCGGACGAAGGAAGAGAACCGGCATCCGCCAAATTGAACGCTACGGGGCGCGAAGACGAAAACGCAAAATTTAAAACGATAGTAGACGTCTGGGAAGAATAGAGTGTCATCGCTCTTCTTATTGAAGAAATCATAGACGCATTTTGCATGGTCATCAGAAATAAGTCTCGCGAAGAACTCCTGAGAGGCTGTTTCGGTCGCAATTCCTGAAGGCACGAGTAGTCCTACAATCCCTCCGGGCTTGCATAATTGCGAGGCACGTTCGACGAACAATGAATTGATGTTCGTATCCCCACCCGACAAAAGCGGGTAATCGCCACCGCCTCTGGCCATCCGCGAAGCCGTTTCCGCGCGCTCGTTTGCCTTAGTCCGAATTATTCATCGGGGCGCTGATATTGGGCTGGCGGATGTAGCGTAATCCGTTGATTTCGTGTAAGATTTTGGTGTCTAGACAAAGTCTTCCACGCCTCGCCGGAGTGCCACACCCGCCATGCAGGACGATAGCCTTCTGCCG
>SHVZ01000079.1 GCA_009694025.1 Alphaproteobacteria bacterium
TCGAACGGGCGCGCATCAAACGGAAAACCATCGAACAGCGCCGCTTGCTTCACCGCAAACTCGCTGCCTAAGATCAACCAACCAGATGAGGCCAACCCTCCTCTAAATTACAACACCATCTGTCCCAAATGTTCTGACGACGCACAATGGTGGTCCTATGCCCGGTGCCATCTCGAACGCCCTCTCCGGAGCCGTCGCCGCCGCCAGGCGCGAGGAGGTCGCGGCCTCCAACATCGCCAACTTGCGGAGCCGCGGCGCCCCCCGGAATTCGACCGATACGACCGCCGCCGACGGCACGCCGCTGTTCCGGCCGGGCCAGGTCGCCGAGACCAGCACCCTTCCCGGCGGCGTCCGCGCCACCGTGGTCGCGGTCGACCCGACCTCGATCCAGCAGTTCGAGCCGGACTCCCCCGACGCCAATGCCGAGGGTGTGGTTGACCGGCCGAACGTCGACCTCGCCCAGGAGCAGTCGAACCAGCTCCGCGCCCAGCGCGCCTTCGAGGCGAACCTGAAGGTCATCCGGACCGCCGACGACCTGCTCAAGGCGGTCGTCGACATCAAGAGCTGACGGCCCGCCAGCCTCGGCGCGGGCGATCGACACTCCACCTTTCGACGGTCCTGGTTGACCGGAGGCTTGGCCTCCCCGGACACTTGCGTTTCCGCAGGGAACGGAGGGCGGGATGCGCGACCGGGCAGGCAATCTGACGATCAAGGTCGATCCCGCCTGGATCGACCTGGCGCAGGAGTTCAGGCGGAAACCCTTCGGCGGCCACACGCCGGCGCTCCAGGAGCTGCTGGCGGTGATGCGGACGACGCCGATCGAGGGCCGCTACTTCCTCTGGCTCTCCAAGCCGCACACCGAGTGGACGCTCGCCCGCATGTCGGAGACGCGGCCGCTGAAGCCGATCTTGATCGGCCCGACCTTCACCTCGCTCGAGGAAGCGGAGTGGCACGTCTTCAAGCTGCGCTGGGAGCAGCTTACCGGCCAGAGGTTGGCGATCAACTAGGAGGCACGCGATGGCCGCGGTCATGGGATATGCCGATCGCCGGAGCGTGCGCGTCGGCGAGCGCATCCAGTTCAAGGTGAGCTGCGAGGGCGCGCCCGCCTACAAGGCGACGATCGTCCGGTTGCTCAGTGCGCAGACGTTCGAGCCGCCGCATGCGCCCAAGTTCCGCTTCGACGTCATGCCGGCGCCGGTGAACGGCGAGCACAAGGGGCGTCACCACCCGATCCCCGCCGGCAGCTATGCCGAGATCCCGACGCATCCGAAGCTGGCTCGGCTCACCACCTGCACGTTCGCCGCCTTCGTCTGGCCGACGCTGCCGGGGTCGGGCGAGCAGGCGATCCTCGGCACCGTCGACGGCGCCGGCGGGCTCGGCCTCCACCTCGACGGCGAGGGACGGCTCGCGCTGGTCATCGGCGGCCAGCATTTCGCGTTGCCGCGGAAGCTCCGGCCCCGGCGCTGGTGCTTCGTCGCCGCCGCGGTCGACGCCGATTCCGACACCGCGATCCTCTACGACCGCGAGGTCGAGCTCTACCAGTTCGACGCGCTCGCCGGCGCCCATCGGCGTTTCGAGCACGTGCCGATACCAGCACCTTCCGAACGGCCGTTCCGCATCGCCGCCGCCCACGAAGGTGCCCGCGCCATCCGCCACTTCAACGGCAAGATCGAGCGCCCGCGGGTGCTCGGCCGGGCGCTGACACTGTTCGATCTCGAGCGACTGGCGCTCGCCGGTCCGTCCGGCCCCGCCCATGTCGACGCGATCGCCGATTGGGACTTCTCCCGCGACATCGGCTCGGAGATCGTCAGCGACCTCTCCCACAACGGCCTCTGGGGCCGCACCGTCAACTTGCCGACCCGGGCCGTCGCCGGCTCGAACTGGAAGGCCGAGCGCCACGACTGGCGGGCGGTGCCCGAGCAGTACGGCGCCATCCACTTCCACGACGACGACATCTACGACGCGCTGTGGCCGACCGCCTTCGAGGTGACGATCCCCGCGGGCTGGAAGAGCGGCACCTATGCCTGCCGGCTGGAGGTCGGCGACGCCGAGTTCTGGGTGCCGTTCTTCGTCCGCCCCAGGAAGGGCGAGGCGAAGGCGCGCTCAGCCTTCCTGGTGCCGACCTGCACCTACGCCGCCTACTCGAACTTCCGCTCGCGCGTCGAGGGCCGCTGGAGCGAGCTCTACCACGGACGCGTCACCGTGCTCGACCGCACCGACTTCCTGATGGAGGAGTACCCGGATCTCGGCTCGTCGACCTACGACCCGCACCGCGACGGCAGCCTGACGCTCACCTCCTCGATGCTGCGGCCGGTGACTAATTTCCGGCCGACAGGCCGCGTCTACAAGTTCTGCCAGGACATGTTCTTCATCGCCTGGCTGGAGCACGCCGGCATCGACTACGAGGTCGTCACCGACGACGACCTGCACGCCGAGGGCATGGCGGCGATCGCCGACTACGCCTGCATCTTCACCGGGTCGCACCCGGAGTACTACACGACCGGGATGCTGGACGCGGTCGAGGCGTTCCTCCGCCAGGGCGGGCGCTTCATGTATCTCGGCGGCAACGGCTTCTACTGGCGGACCGCCTATCACCCGACGCTTCCGGGAGTGGTCGAGGTGCGGCGCGCCGGCCAGGGCTTCCTTGCCAGCGACGTCGAGCGCGAGAGCCACATGAGCTTCACCGGCGAGGTCGCCGGCACGTGGCATCGGGTCGGCCGCCCGCCCAACCTGATCGCCGGCGTCGGCATGGTGACGCAGGGCTTCGATGCCTCAACCGGCTACCGGCGTACCGAGGCCAGCCGCGATCCCCGCGCCGCCTTCATCTTCGCCGGCGTGACCGAGGAGGTGGTCGGCGACTTCGGCGTGCTCATGGGCGGGGCCGCCGGCTACGAGATCGACCGCCACGACGTGGCGCTCGGATCTCCCCGGCACTCGCTGAGGCTGGCATCGTCGTCCAACCACACCAACGTCTACGACATCTCGGTTCCCAGCTTCACCGACCTGGTGCCGAAACCGACCGAGGCGGTGCCCGATCCGATCCGCGCCGACATCGTCTTCTTCGAGACCCCGGGAGGCGGCGCGGTCTTCTCGGTCGGCTCCATCGCCTGGTCGGGGAGCCTGTCCTGGAACAACTACGACAACAACATCGAACGGATCACCCGGAACGTGCTGACACGCTTCATCGATCCCGCTCCCTTCCAGATGCCGGAGAGCCAATGAGCGAGCTGACGTCCGGAGTCACAGTCTCGGCCGATCCCGGTGCCGGCTTCGGGCTGGCCGGCAAGGTGGCGCTGGTGACCGGCGCCGCCTCCGGCATCGGGCGCGCGACCGCCGAGCTTCTGGCCCGCGCCGGCTGCCTGGTTGCCGCCGTGGACGTCAATGCCGGGGGCTTCGCCGGCATCGAGCTCGGCGATGGCGGCTCGACCGACGTCGCCGACGTGAGCGTTCCCACCGCCTGCGAGCGGGTGGTGACCGGCGTGCTCGCCCGCCATCAGCGGCTCGACATCCTGGTGAACGCCGCCGCCATCCTCCGGCGCGTGCCGATCGCCGAAGTCGACGCGGCGCTCTGGGAGGAGGTGATGGACACCAATCTCTTGAGCCAGTTCGCCATGTGCCGGGCGGCGGCGCGGCCGATGCGAAAGCAGGGTTCCGGCCGTATCGTCAACATCTCCTCGACCGCCGCCTTCAACGGCGGCGCCAACAACTCCTCGGTCTATGCGATCGCCAAGGGGGGCGTGCTGGCGTTGACCAAGTCGCTGGCGCGCCAGCTCGCCTCCGACGGCGTCCTCGTCAACGCCATCTGCCCGGGCGGTATCGACACGCCGATGGGCCGCCAGGGCTTCACCGAGGAGCGCTGGAACGCGCATTACGCGGCCAACGTGCCGCTGAAGCGCGCCGGCCGGCCGGAGGAGGTCGCCAACGCCATCCTCTTCCTGGTCAGCGACTGGGCGAGCTACGTCACCGGACACACCCTCGACGTCGAGGGCGGGCTGCTGCTCCGGTGACCGTCGAGCCTTCGCTTTCCCGTCTCGGGCTCGACGGCCGCGTCGCCATCGTCACCGGCGCCGCCTCCGGCATCGGCAAGGCGGCGGCCGAGATCCTGGCGGCATCAGGCGCCCGCGTCGTCGCCTGCGACATCGATGCCGATGGCGTGCGCGCGACCGTCGCCGGGTTCACCGGCAGCGGGCACCGGGCCGAGGCGATCGACATCGCCGACATCGCCGCCTGCGATGCCCTGGTCCAGCGCACGGCGAAGCGCGAGGGCCGGCTCGACATCCTCTTGAACATCGCCGCGGTGCTCCGGCGCCTCGACGTCGAGGAGGTCGACGAGGCCGAGTGGGACCGGCTGATGAACGTCAACTTGAGGAGCCAGTATTTCCTCTGTCGCGCCGCCGGCGAGGCAATGAAGCCCCGGTGCTGGGGGCGGATCGTCAATGTCTCGAGCGGCGCCGGATTGGTCGGCGGCTTCTTCGGCGCGACCGCCTATGCGGTGACCAAGGCCGGGATCATGACCCTGACCAAGTCCTTCGCCAAGGACCTGGGGCCGCACGGCATCACCGTCAACACGCTCTCGCCGGGCGCCATCGACACGCCGATGCAGCGGACGGGGATGACGAAGGAGACCCTGGAGGCGGCGCGCTCGCGCATTCCCATCGGCCGCATGGGCCTGCCCGCCGAATGCGCCCGGGCGGCGGTGTTCCTCGCCAGCGACCTCGCGAGCTACGTCACCGGCCACATCCTGGCGGCCGATGGCGGGTTCCTGATGCGCTGAGGGTTATCAGTTCTTCGCCGGCGGCGTGCCGAGGCCCATCGCCTTGGCGTGGTGCGAGCGCTGCCGGGCGTAGCTCGGCGCCACCATCGGGTAGCTCAACGGCAAGCGCCACTTCTCGCGGTACTGATGGGGCGCAAGTGCGTGGGCGGCGCGGAGGTGGCGTTTCAGCGTCTTCAATGCGACGCCGCAGCCGAGGCAGATCAGATGGCCGTCGGCGATCGACCGCTTGATCGGCACCGCCGGCGCCGTCGGCACGTCGACCGCGGCCGATGCCGGCCCAAGCGCCGCCAACGCGGCGTGAACCACTTCGATGACCTTCGGCAGCTGCGTCGTCGCCGGCGGGTGACCGACAATGTAGGAGGCGGCGATATCGGCGGTGAGCCCACGGAGCGTGCGCGATCTTTTCTCGTCCGTCATTTAAGTGAAATCCTTTCGGCGGCGACTATGCTAATATTTCCGATGAGGTATACAATATTCTGTAAATAAAACTATGAAATATTCGCCCTCGCCTACAAGATTTCGGCCGCTTCCTTAAGTGCCTGAAATGGCAATCGGACACAGTCAAACCGACTTCTATGGCCGGAGACTGGCCGGAACGCCGCTAAATCTTCGATCGCCGGTATCTCGCCAGCCAGGGTCTTTTCCACCTGACCGGAAAGTTCGGCCACGCCAGCGCGGTCGAGGCCGACGGCATGGCGGCCGATGACACCGGCCGCCGCCTGGCAGAGGAGGCAGCCGCGGACCTCATGGGCAACCTCGGCGATGCGCCCGCCCCTCACCCGGAGGTCGATCCGGACCCGGTCGCCGCAGAGCGGGTTGTCGAGCCGGACGCTCGCAGCGTTGGGCTCGAGCCGGCCATGGCCCGGCGCCTCCTTGGCCAGCTTCAGCAGCGTCTCCTGGTAGATCTCGTCGCTCATGCGAGGAGGCGCCGCGCCTCGTCGAGCCCGACGAGCAGCGCGTCGATGTCGGCGTCCTCGTTGTAGGGCGCGATGGTCGCGCGCGTGGTGCCGGCGAGATCGAAACGATCCATCAGCGGCTGGGCGCAGTGGTGCCCGCCGCGGCAGGCGACGCCGTGCCGGTCGAGGATCTGGGAGACGTCGTGGGGATGCGCGCCGGCGAGCGCGAAGGAGACCACGCCGAGCCGCTGCTGCAGGCCGAGCGGCCCAAGCACGCGCACACCGGGAACCCGTGCGAGCCCGTCGAGAAGGCAGCCGGTCAGGCGCAGCTCCTCTTGCACGATCTCCGTCCAGTCGAGCCCGCCCATCCAGCGGCAGGCGGCGCCAAGGCCGATCGCGCCGGAGACGTTGGGCGTGCCGGCCTCGAATCGGACGGGCGGCGGCGCATACTCCGTCTTCTCGAGGGTGACGCGGCGGATCATGTCGCCGCCGCCGAGGAAGGGCGGCATCGCCTCCAGGCGCTCCCGCCGCCCCCAGAGCACGCCGATGCCGTGCGGCGCGTACATCTTGTGGCCGGAGAAGGCGTAGAAGTCGACGCCGAGCCCGGGGACATCGAGCGGCCCGTGCGGCATCCGCTGGGCGCCGTCGACGAGCACGGCGGCGCCGACGGCCTTCGCCGATGCAACGACCCGCCCGAGATCGACCACCGCGCCGGTGACGTTCGAGCAATGGGCGAGCGCGATCAGCCGAGTCCGCTTCGTCACCACGCGGTCGAGCTGGGAAAGGTCGATGCGTCCCTCTTCGGTCACCGGCAGCGCCTCGAGGACGAGGCCGCGCCGGTCGCGCAGCATCTGCCACGGGACGATGTTCGAATGGTGCTCGAGCCCGCTGATGACGATCGCGTCGCCGGCCGCGAGCCCGTCGCCGAAGCTGTGGGCGACCAGATTGATCGCCGCCGTCGTGCCTGAGGTGAAGACGATCTCCTCGCGCGCGGCGGAGAGGAAGCGGGCAATGTCGTCGCGGGCCCCTTCGTAGGCCGCCGTCGCCGCCTCGGCCAGACGGTGGACGCCGCGATGGACATTGGCGCGCTGGGTGGTCTCGAAACGGCTGACGGCGTCGAGGACCGCACCCGGGACCTGCGAGGAGGCGCCGGAGTCGAGATAGTGGAGTCCGGGGTCGCCCGCCAGCAGCGGGAACTGGTCCTTCAGCCTCACGCCGGCACCCTGTTGGACACGCGTCGTGCGTGCTTCGACAGGCTCAGCATGAGGTTCGTTTCTGCGTGCCACAAAGGCTGACCCTCGTCCTGAGCTTGTCGAAGGACGCACGACGGACATGCAATACCGATTGCATGCTCGGCCTCACGCCGGCACCGCGACGTCGCGGCCCTCGGCGCTCAAAGCGTCCAGCGCTTCCTGGGTATCGATGTCGATGAGGACGCCGCGGTCGCCGATTTCGACTTCGGCGACCTGGTCGGCATGCTCGCCGATCAAATGGCGGGCGCCGACGTCGCCGGAGACGGCGCGCATCTCGGCGAAGTAGCGCTTGCCCCAGAGCACGGGATTGCCGCGTTTGCCGCCGGAAGTCGGCACGATGATCGAGCGGTTCTCGACCGGATCGAAGGCCTGGATCAGCTTGTCGACGGCGGCGGCGGTCAGCTTCGGCATGTCGCCGAGGCAGACGATGGCGCCGTCGGCCTCCGGCGGCAGCGCGGCGACACCGGCCGCCAGCGTCGTCGACAGGCCTTCGCCGTAGCGCGGGTTGCGGACGAAGCCGACGTTGCGGCCGGCGAGCGCGTCCCGTACCCGCTCGGCCTGGTGGCCGGTGACGACGGTGACCGAGAACGCCTTCGAGGTCAGCAGCATGTCGACGACATGGGCGACCATCGGCTTGCCGGCGATCTCGGCCAGGAGCTTGTTGGGCCCACCCATCCGCCGCGACTGGCCGGCCGCCAGCACCAGGGCCGAGATCCGGGGGATGCGGGCCGGCGCCTTCTCCTGCTCCGGCCGGGCCGCCCGCGGCAGCGGCCGTGTCGGGATCTCCTTCAACAGCCCGCCCGATCCCAGCCGCATCACGTCCTGCGGCCTGACCGGGGCGCCGGTCAGCACGCGCTGGAGGACCAGGTCGAAGCCGTTGAACTTGGGCGAGCGCGCGCAGCCTGGGAGACCCAGCACCGGCGTCTCGCCGATGCGGCCCATCAGCATGAGATTGCCGGGATCGACCGGCATGCCGAAATGATCGACCTTGCCGCCGGCTCGCTCGATGCCGGCCGGGATCACGTCGCGCCGGTCGACCACGGCGGAGGCGCCGGCGACCAGCACGAGCTTGCAGCCGTCCGCCACGAGGGCCAGGACCGCGTCCGCGACCTCGCCCTCGGTGTGACCGCAGCGGCGCTCGCCGACCAGCGCGCTGCCATGCCTGGCGAGGCGCTCGCGGGTCGCCTCGACCGTGCCGTCGAGCACGCTCTCCTTGGTGCCGGAGAGCCGGGTCTGGACGAGGCCGGTCGGGGTCGGCCGGAACGGGACGACGGAGACCAACGGTCCCCTGAACTCGGCGACCTTGGCGCAAGTCTCCAGCACCGAACGCCGGACCGAGAAGGGGATGATCTTGAGCGTTCCGATCATCTGGCCGGGCGCCACCGGCGCATAGCGCGGCACGACCGCGAAGGTCACCGCCTCGTCCACCAGGTTGAGCTGGTCGAGGCGGGCCGGATCGAAATCGGCGAGGCCGGCGCAGCCGGCGAAGAGATTGGCGCGGCCGGTGAACGCCGCCGACGCGGTGACATGGTCGCCGGCGAGCGCGGCGGCAAGCCGGTTCGCGGCCTCGTCCTCGGGCACGTCGCCGGGCTCGAGCCGGGCGGCGATCACCTCCGTGAGACCGGCCGACTCCAGTTGAGAGATATCGGCGGGCGAAAGCACGCGGCCCTTCTTGAAGACCTTGTCCTTGACCCGCTGGCTATGCGCGAGGACCGCGCCGGCGGCGTCCTTGAGTGCGACCGGGCCGAATTTCACGCCGCCGCCTCCTTGCGTCTGGCCTCGGTGATCTGGCCCAAGATGGAGACCGCGATCTCGGCCGGCGTGATCGCGCCGATCGAGAGCCCGACCGGGCCATGGATACGCCGGAGCTCCGCTTCGGAGAGCCCTTGCGCGGTCAGCCGCTCGATCCGCTTCGCGTGCGTGCGCCGTGATCCCAGCGAGCCGACGTAGAACGCCGGCGACCTGAGCGCCACGGCGAGGGCCGGGTCGTCGAGCTTGGGATCGTGGGTCAGCGTCACCACCGCGGTGCGGCGGTCCGGCTTCAGCTTCTCCATCGCCTCGTCCGGCCAATCGTCGGAGAGCGTCACCGTCGGGAAGCGGGCGTCGGTGGCGAACGCCCGTCTCGGATCGACGATGGTGACGGCATAGCCCATCAGCGCCGCCATCGGTGCCAGCGCCTGGGCGATGTGGACGGCGCCGACGATGATGAGACGCGACGGCGGGTTGTAGACATGAACGAAGACGCGCCGTCCGCCGGCCTCGACCGCGCGGCTGGTGTCGCGCTCGAGGAGCCGTATCGCCGCCGCCAGCGCGTCGTCGGTGAGCTCGAGGTCGCCAAGCGCCACGCCGCCGTCGAGCAGCGCCTGCGCGCCCGAGGCGAGGTCGGTCACCAGCGCGACCGGCCGGCGGCCGGCCCGTGCCGCCTGCAGCTTCGCCAGGACGGCGGCTTTCATTCGACGGGCTCGACGAAGACCTGGACCTTGCCGCCGCAGGCGAGGCCGACTTCCCAGGCCCGCTCGTCGGAGACGCCGAAGTCGAGAAGCCGGGGCTTGCCGTCCTTCATCGCGGCAAGACCCTCCTTCACCACTGCGCCCTCGATGCAGCCGCCGGAGACCGAGCCGACGAAGGCGCCGGCCTCGTCGATGGCGAGCTGGCTGCCATCGGGCCGGGGCGAGGAGCCCCAGGTGGTGACCACCGTGGCGAGCGCCACTTTCCTGCCCTGGGATCGCCAGGCCGCCGCGGTCGCCAGCACGTCGTCGGAGCCCGAATCGAACGGCAATGCGTCGGTCACGCGGCCTGTCCCTCCATCCTCTCCGACCACGCCGCCGCGGCTTCGAGCCGCCGGGGCGGCGGGGACGCGAGCGCCGTCGCAAGCGCCTCCAGACTCTCGAGATTATGCACCGGCCGGAACTCGTCGACATGGGGCAAGATCGCCCTCACCCCCATGGATTTGGGGGCGAAGCCTTCGAAGCGCAACAGCGGATTGAGCCAGATCAGCCGCCGCGACGATTTATGCAGGCGCTCGATCGCGCGCGCGATGCCGGTGCCGGCGTCGCGGTCGAGCCCATCGGAGATGAAGAGGACGACCGCGCCCTGGGCCAGCACGCGCCGGGACCAGCGGGTGTTGAACTCGTGCAGCGTGGCGCCGATGCGCGTGCCGCCCGACCAGTCCTCGACGTGCTCGGCGACGCGGGCGAGCGCCACGTCGATGTCCTTGTGGCGGAGATCGCGCGTCACGTTGGTCAGCCGCGTCCCGAACACGAAGCTGTGGACGCGGTCGCGGTCGTTGGTGACGGCATGGAGGAAGTGCAGGAAGAGCCGGCTGTAGCGGCTCATCGAGCCGGAGATGTCGCAGAGCGCCACCAGCGGCGGCGGCCGTTTGAGGCGACGGCGGCGCTTCAAATCGATGACGTCGGGGTTGCCGCGGAGCGCGCCCCGCATGGTCTGCCTCAGGTCGACGCGCTCGCCCCTCGGATCGGCGCGAAAGCGCCGCGTCGGCTCGGCGCGGATCGAGGCGGCGAGACGCCGGATCGCCGCCTCCGCCTTCTTCACCTCCTCGGCCGACATCTTCTCGAAATCCATCGTCTGCAGAAGCTCGCGTTCCGAGAAGGTCAAGGTCGCGTCGATCTCGATCTCCTCGTCCTTCTCGACCTCCGGGTTCGGGAACTCGCCGGCATTGCCCTGCATCGCCTCGGCGACGCGGCGCGAGATTTCCGGGCCCTCCTCGCCCATGTCGGCCTTGAAGCTCGGCAGCACCAGCGCCATCAGGCGTTCCATGATCTTCGGGTTGCGCCAGAAGACGTGGAAGGCCTGGTCGAAGATCTCGCGCTGGTCGCGGCGGTTGACGAAGACGGCGTGCAGCGCCCAATAGAAGTCGGTACGGCTGCCGATGCCGACGGTCTCGACGGCGCGGATCGCGTCCAGCACCTTGCCCGGCCCGACCGGAAGCCCGGCCGCGCGCAAGACGCGCCCGAAACGCATCAGGTTCTGGGCGAGCCGCCCGCCCTCGGGGACCGGGCCGTCGAGCATCAGTTCCTCACGCCGCCGGCTGGGCGCGGGCGATCTCGGCCTTGACCTCGGAGAGGAGCCGGTTGGCCTCGCTGCCCTGGATCTTGGCGATGTCGTCCTGGTACTTGAGGAGCACGCCCAAGGTGTTGTTGACCGCGTCCGGCTCGAGCTGGAGCTGGTCGAGCTGGACCAGCGCGTTCGCCCAGTCGATGGTCTCGGCGACGCCCGGCAGCTTGAACAGATCGGTCGAGCGCAGCTTCTGCACGAAGCCCACGATCTGGCGCGAGAGGTTGGCGGGCGCATTCGGCGCCTTCACCCTCAGGATCTCGAGCTCGCGCTCGGCCTTGGGATAGTCGACCCAGTAATAGAAGCAGCGGCGCTTCAAGGCGTCGTGGATCTCGCGGGTGCGGTTGGAGGTCACCACCACCAGCGGCGGCTCCTCGGCGGCGATGGCGCCGAGCTCGGGGATGGTGATCTTCCAGTCCGACAGCACCTCCAGGAGATAGGCCTCGAACGGCTCGTCGGCGCGGTCGAGCTCGTCGATCAGGAGGACCGGCGAAGGCGGCGCGTGCGCGATCGCCTTCAGGAGCGGGCGCTCGATCAGGAAGCGGCGGTCGAAGATGTCGGCGCCGACCCGCTCGCGGTCGGTGGTGCCCGCCGCCTCGGCCATGCGGATCTCGATCATCTGGCGGGCATAGTTCCACTCGTAGACCGCCGAGGCGATGTCGAGCCCCTCGTAGCACTGAAGCCGGATGAGGTCGCGCCCGAGGGTCGCCGACAGGACCTTGGCGATCTCGGTCTTGCCGACGCCGGCCTCGCCTTCGAGGAAGAGCGGACGCTTCAACGACAGCGCCAGGTAGACGGCGGTGGCGAGCGAGCGGTCGGCGACATAGTCGCCCTTGGCGAGCAACGCGAGGGTCGCGTCGACGGAAACGGGAAGCTGGGTCATTGAGGAGGAGGCGCCCTTCGGGAAAACCGGCCCCATCCTGCGCAGCCCCGGGCTGGGGTCAAGGAAAAGCCATAAGATTCCGCGCGCTCCGACCTCGGCCCGCACCCGGTGTCGGGGAGACCGGCGGCTTCATCTCGGGCTCCCGTCGGAAACCCTACGGAACAGGCACCAAAGGAAGTCCTGCCGATGGCCCGCCGGGGTCACGTGCGTCTCCGGCATGGTCCTGACGAGCTCATAGCCCGCGCCCAGTGTCGCCTGCAGCGTCCCGGCCGAGTAACGGCGGACCGGAAGTCCGCTGCACCGCTCCGGTCCGCTGGGCGCGAAGGTGGCGAAGACCACGAAGCCGCCCGGAGCGAGGCCGCGTTCAAGCGCGCGGAGGTAGCTGCGACGACCGGCATCGTCGATCAGAAAATGGAACACGGCGCGATCGTGCCAGAGCGCGAAAGCGCGGGGCTGCGGCTCCCAGGCGGTGACATCCTGCACCACCCAGGCGACACTCGCCTGACGCGGGCCGAGTCTCGCCTTTGCCGAGGCCAGGGCGTTCTCCGCAACATCCATGACGGTGACATGGGTGAAGCCACGTTCGAGAAGCCGGTCGACGAGGAGCGACGCACCTCCTCCGACATCGACGATCGCCGCTTCGCGGCCGACGCCGGCCGCGTCGATCAGGTCGAGGGAGGGCACGGGATCTTGCTGGAACCAGCTCACCGCATCCCCGGTCTTGGTGGCGTAGACTTCCTCCCAATGGCGCCTGCTCACGTCGGGCATCGAGGCTCCTCGGGTCGACCGGCTATGCTGCCCGGCCTTTTCGGTTCGAGCTTTTGGCGTCTTGCCGGACAATGCTACCGTCCCGACCATGATACGGATCCTGCTTACCGGCTTCACCCCTTTCGGCGGTCATCAGGTGAACCCGTCCGAGGCCCTGGTGGCGGCGCTGGGCGCTCGCCTGGTCGTCGCCGGGGCCGAGGTCTTCCCGCGGCTCCTCCGCACCCACTACCGGCGCTCGGAAGAGGATTTCGACCGGGCCTTCGCCGCGGTCCGGCCCGACGCGATCGTCGCCTTCGGCCTCGCCTATTCCGCCGATGAGGTCCGCCCGGAGCGGATCGCCGTCAATTTCGACGACGGCGAGGAGGACGGCGGCCATGTCGCCCGCCGGATCGCCGCGGACGGGCCGGTCGGATATTTCTCGACGCTCCCGGTCGAGGCGATGGTCGCCGACCTCCAGGCGGCGGGGCTTCCGGCCAAGGCCTCGAACCACGCCGGCGCCTACATCTGCAACCACATCTTCTACTACGCCCGCCACCGCTTCGAGCGCGAACGCATCGAGACTCCGATGGGCTTCGTCCATGTGCCGCCGCTGCCCGAGATGGTGAGGCCGGCCGACGCCCACCGCCCGGGCCTCCCCCTCGACCGGCTGGTCGAGGCGGCGCGTGTCGCCGTGGCGACCGTCGCCCGCCACATCCCGGCCAGGATCGCGGCCTAGGTTTCCATCCACTCCCGACGGAGGTCGGTTCATGCGGACTCTTCTTGCCGTTCTTGCCCTTCTCACCCTCGCCGGCTGCATCGACGACGGCCGCGACAGCCCCTTCGCCGGCAGCTCCCGGCCGGTCGTCCAGGTCGTGCGCGAAGAACCGCCGATCCGCATCGTCGAGGCCCGCTACGGCACCGACCGGCGGACCTGCGATGCGACCCGTGCGCTCCGCCGCGCCTGCGAGGGCGAGTCCGACTGCTCGCTCAAAGCCGGCAACGAGCTCTGCGGCGATCCCACGCCGGGTCAGGTGAAGACGCTCTACGTCACCTACCGCTGCCGCGGCCGGGTGCGCGATGTCACGCGGACCGAGGGCAAGCAGATCAGCCTCGAGTGCGACTGACGCCGCCGAGCCGGGTCGGCTAGGGTGTCGTCATGACCGACCGCCGCCAGTACGCCCCCGCGACCCAGCGCAACCGGGATCCCATCCTGGAGGTGCTGCGCCAGGCGCTGCCGGCAACGGGCCTGGTGCTGGAGATCGCCAGCGGCTCGGGCGAGCATGCCGTGCATTTCGCCCGAGCCCTCCCCGGGCTCACCTTCCAGCCGTCCGACCCGGACCCCGGCGCGCTGGCGAGCATCGCCGCCTGGGTCGAGGCGACCGGCGCCGCCAATGTGCGTCCGCCCGTCCTCCTCGACACCTGCCAGCCCTTCTGGCCGATCGCCAACGCCGCCGCCGTCATCTGCATCAACATGACCCACATCTCGCCGTGGCCGGCGACCGACGGGCTGATGACGGGCGCGGCGGCGATCCTTCCGGCCGGGGCGCCGCTCTATCTCTACGGTCCTTATTTCCGCCGCGAGGTCGAAACGGCGCCGAGCAACCTCGCTTTCGACCGGAGCCTTCGGGAGCGCAACCCGGACTGGGGCGTGCGCGCGCTCGAGGACGTCCAGGCGCGCGCCCGCGCCGCCGGCTTCGCCGATCCCGCGATCACCGAAATGCCCGCCAACAACCTGAGCCTCGTCTTTCGCCGTCTTTGAGTCGGACGCGACAGCGAGGCCTCGAGTTTCAGGCGGCGAGGAATGCCCGGATCTTCTCGATGCCGCGCATGGTCAGCAGGATACGCGCTTCGTCCATCGCCATCGCCTGGGAAGAGAGCTTGGCGACGACGATCTGGTTCTTCCGGTCGACGAACAGGTTCTGGCCGTTGACGCCGAGGCCGAACAGCATCGGCGCGGAGCCGTTGAGCACGTACCACTTCGAGCGGTAATGGACAGGCATGCCCGGGTAGTAGGGAACGAAGTCGCCCTTGGCCCAGGCGGCGCGGTCGCCCTTCTCCAGCACGTCGGCGATCCACGCCTCGGGAATGATCTCAACCGACCCACGCCGGCCGCCCTCGACGATGAGCTGGCCGACGCGGGCGAGATCGCGCGCGGTCACGCACATGCCGCCGGCGCAGCGCGGGGCGCCTAGGCGATCGACGGTGATGTAGGCGCTGGTGGCGGCCCCCATCGGCCGCCAGAGAAGCCGGCTCACCAGATCGGCATAGCGCTCGCCCGCCGCCCGCTCGATCGCCCATCCCAGGAGGTCGGTGTTGGGCGAGACGTAGTGGAAGCGCCCGCCATGGGGTCCGTCCGACTCCGTCAGCGAGGGAAAGAAGCCGCGGAGATCCAAGGGCTTCTCGCCCGGCTCCAGCGGGTTCCAGTTGGTCGACTTCCGATAGGCGATGATCGGCCCTGAGGTCGCCAGATAGTTCTCGTCGAACAGGATGCCGGCCCGCATGTCGAGCATCTGACGCAAGGTGGCACCGCGCCAGGCCGTGCCCGAGACCTCCGGGACCAGGCCTGTCACCGGCTGATCCAGGTCGAGCACGCCCTTGCCGGCGAGGATGCCGGCGACGATGCCGAGGATGGATTTCGAGACCGACATCAGGATGTGCGGCGTCCTAGCCGTCATGCCGTTGGCGTAGAACTCGCCGACGATCTTCCCCCGATGCAGGATGACGATCGCATCGGTATCCGTGGCGGCGAGGAACGCCGGGAAGTCGAGGGTGCCGCCCAAGCCCCCGATCGAGAGGCCGGAGAGGTCGGCCGGCGCCGACGGCAGCTCCCAGACATCCCCGGGGTCGTTCGGAATATCGGCCGAGGGCACGATCTCGCGGACGTGCTGGAAGGCCCAGACGTTGAACGGCGCCGTCCGCCAGTTCGCCAGCGTCACCTGGCTGGCGGGCGCCGGCGGGAATCCATGCATGGGCGGGGCGTCGTTCACGGGCAAGAATCCTCGGATCGTCGGGAGCGCTTAAGAGTCGCCGCGCCTTCGGGTAACGTCAACGGCGCCGATCCCCCTGGAGCCAGGAGCCCCCCGTGATCCACGTCCTCGCCGTCATCACCACCAGGCCGGGCATGCGCGATGCCGTCCTCGGCCTGTTCCGCGCCAACATGCCGGCGGTGCACGCCGAGAAGGGCTGCATCGAATACGTGCCGGCGATCGACGCCGAGGGCTTCCCGCCCCTCTACGGACCCGACACCTTCGTGGTGATCGAGAAATGGGCGACCCCGGCCGATCTCAAGGCCCATGCGGCGGCCCCGCACATGGCGGCCTATGCCGCCCGGGTCAAGGACATGGCCGCCGCCCGGGCGATCCACGTGCTCGCGCCGGCCTGACTCCATGACCGACACATCGCTGAAAGGCCAGGTGGCGCTGGTCACCGGCGCCGGCCGCGGCCTCGGCCGCGCCTTCGCCGAGACGCTGGCGAAGATGGGGGCGGACATCGCCGTCCACGGCATGCGCGAGACGGGCCCGGCCGAGTACGGCGAGGGCACGACGCTCACCGCGACCGCGGCCGACATCGGCAAGGCGCATGGCGTGAGGACCGTCCGCATTCTCGGCGACCTCACCAAGATGGAGGACTGCGCCCGCGTCGCCGCCGAGGCCGAGCGCGGCTTGGGGCCCATCGACATCCTGATCCACAACGCCGGCGGCGATATCGCCCAGGCCGGCGGCAAGCCCGACCCCAACGACTGCGTCTTTATCAAGGAGGTCGACGTCCGTGCCGTCATCGACCGCAACCTGCTCAGCACGATCTTCGTCTGCCAGGCGGTGGCGAAAGGAATGATGGAGCGACGGCGCGGGCGCATCGTCACGCTGAGCTCGACCGCGGCCTTCATCGGCCGCGACAACGGGGCCATCTACGCCACCGCCAAGGCCGGCGTCGTCCACTACACCCGCTGCCTCGCCGCGCAGATGCGGCCCTACGAGATCACGGTCAACTCGATCGCCCCCGGCGGCACCCGCACCGGCCGCTTCCTCGGCACCGGCCAGGGCAACGATCCCAAGCGCATGGTGACGGAGGGAACCTTGGACCGCATCGCCACCGTCGACGAGGTCGCCCGCACCGTCGCCTTCTTCGCCGGCCCCGCCGGCGCCATGGTCACCGGCCAGACGCTCCGCGTCGACGGCGGCGGCCAGCTCTGGCCGGCCTAGATGAGAAAAGCATCCGTCCTTGAACTCCCTCCCCCGCGCGCCAGCGTGGGGGAGGGTGGGGTGGGGGCCGAGCGAAGCGAGGTCGGACTGGGGACGGCATCGCCGACCCTCGCTTCGCTCGGCCCCCACCCCGTCCCTCCCCCACCCTCCGGGTGGGAGAGGGGGCTTTAGATGCCTCGCCTTACGCCAAAGCAGATCCAGGTCCTCGTCGTCATCGCCGCGGCGGCCGTGGCCCCGATGATCGCCATGCTCGCCGTCGCCGCCGTCGTGCTGCTGCTCGACTTCATGGCGGGAGAGTAGCCCCACTCCCCCAAAAGAAAACGGCGCCGAGTTTCCCCGGCGCCGCTTTCCAGGCCGTTACTCGTCAGAACCCGTAGCGTGTCAGCAGCGATGTCTTCCCCTCGGGACGGGTGAAGTTCGCCGACGACCCGCCGCCGAGGAACTGGAGCATGGTGGAGTGGTTGTTCAGCGTCGTGCAGGCTTTCGTCTTTTTGCCGGTGGTGCTGAGATCGATGCTCTCCTTGCACTCCTGTAGTGGCATGCCGAGCACGAGCCAGGTCCCGCTGTTGCTCATCAGGCCCGCGGTCCCGAAGAACGACTTGACCTTGCCGTTCTTCTGCATCCGGTGGAATGCACCGAAGAGAATGGGCTGCCCCGAGGCCGTCGCCTGCACCTCGAAGAACGTTACCCAGCGATTGTCCTCCGGCGACGTCCACCATCCCGTCTGCGGCAGGCCGGACGGCCGAGGGTTGGTCAGGCCGCCATCGACGAACGCGTAGCGCATGAGGGGAACCGTCGCCGCCGGCGTCGCCGAGCCCAGTGCGGGAAGGGACAAGGTGCCATCTGTCGACGTGACCATGGAGATCGTGGCATTGCCGATCACATCCTCGAGCGGCCGCTTCCGTTTCGGCAGATCGATGTCCACCAGTTCCTGTGCGTCGTCGATCTCGAACATCGGCCCGGAGAAGCCGCTGGCTGTGCGTCGTCAGAACATTTGGGACAGATGGTGTTGTAATTTAGAGGAGGGTTGGCCTCATCTGGTTGGTTGATCTTAGGCAGCGAGTTTGCGGTGAAGCAAGCGGCGCTGTTCGATGGTTTTCCGTTTGATGCGCGCCCGTTCGAGC
>SHVZ01000080.1 GCA_009694025.1 Alphaproteobacteria bacterium
TGCCGATCGGAGCTGGCGGTCTTTCGGACGCTGCTCGGCGACTGCACGGTCGAGCGGACCGATCACATCCTCGCCGGCGCCCGGCGCTGCGCCTACCGGGTGATCCCCTCGGCGCACGATCCCGCAGGATTGCCTACGCCTAGCGCGATCCGCCGGTCGAGGCCAGATGGGTCCCGCCGCAGGCCTGGCGGTCGAGGCCGGCGATCTCGACGACCCGCACCAGGCCGTCGGCGGCGGCGTGACCGAGCGCGAGCGCAGGAGCCCCTTCTCCTCCCGGGCCGCTTCGAGCGGCACGTAGGTGTCGGTCACCGGCAGGTCTCGGAGGATCGCCTCGTTGATCGCCGGCTCCAGGGCGCGGAGCCTGTCGTTGTCGGCGCCCGGCAGGTCGAGATCGATGCGCGCGGTGCCGTCGTCGTTCATCTGCGCGCCGGTGACCAGCGCGCCGTCGAAGCCCTGGAAAGCGAGCGCGTTGATGATGTGGAGGTCGGTGTGCAGCTCCCGCATCAGCCGGCGGAAGCCGGGATCGACCGCGAGCTCGACCGGGCCGGCGATCTCGACCGGCCGGGCCAGAAGATGCCAGAGGTGTCCCTCCGCCTGATCGAAGCCGGCGACCGGAACCTCGCCGCTGGTCCATTTCAGGACGCCGCGATCGGCGAGCTGCCCGCCGCCGCCCGGATAGAAGGGCGTCGTCGCGAGCCTCGCACGGCCGGGGCGGGCGTCGACGACCACTGTCCCGAGCGTGAGCGTGTCGGGATTCTCATGGCAGAAATAGCGGGACATGGCGTCACAATGCCCGAACTCCGGGCGCTGCCGTCAGTGGAAATCGTGGACCGAAAGGTGGCGGGGATCGAGGCGAGGCCGCTATCCTGACCGGCGATCCCGCACGGCGCCGTCCGGCGCACAGCCACCCACGATCATTCCTGGAGGAACCCCATGGCCGAGCAGAAGTCCCACCTCTGGACCGAGGTCGACTACGACGCCGACGGCAAGCAGATCTCCTACGTCCACCTGCCGCACTCGGTGACGCGCTCCGCCTACGGCACCCTCGCCATCCCCTTGACCGTCATCAAGAACGGCAAGGGCCCGACGGCGCTGTTGATGGCCGGCAACCACGGCGACGAGTACGAGGGCCAGGTGACCCTCTGCAAGCTGATCCGCGAGATCGAGCCCAAGGACATCAAAGGCCGGCTGATCATCATGCCGGCGGCCAACATGCCGGCGGCGATGGCCGGAGCGCGCGTCTCGCCGATCGACGACGGCAACCTGAACCGGGCCTTTCCCGGCGGCCCCAACATGAGCGTCACCTACCAGATCGCCCACTATCTCGACACGGTGGTGGTGCCGAAATGCGAGGTGTGGTTCGACCTGCATTCGGGCGGCGGCTCGCTCGACTACGTGCCCTTCGCCATGGTCTCGACCTCGAACGACGCCAAGCTCAACCGCCGCTCGATGGAGATCCTGAAGGCCTTCGGCTCGCCGGTCAGCATGGTGTGGACCTATCTGCCGGACTCACGCCTCGCGCATTCGTCGGCCCACAGGAACAACGTGGTCTATCTCGGTGGCGAGTTCGGCGGCACCGCCTCGGTCAATCCGGAGGGCGTCAAGCTCACCTATGACGGCGTCGTGCGCTCGTTGGCCCACATGGGCATCCTGAAGAACGCCGCCAAGTTCAAGATCGGCCCACCCCCCGCCAAGGTCCGCTGGATGGAGCTGCTCCGCCAGAGCTACTACGTCTATGCGCCGGAGGCCGGCTTGTTCGAGCCGAAAGCCCGGCTCGGCGACATGGTGAAGAAGGGCCAGCTCTTCGGCCACGTCCACTTCGTCGACAACCCCGGGCGCGAGCCGGTGCCGGCCTACTTCAAGGACACCGGCATGTTGATCTGCAAGCGCCACTACGGCCGGGTCGAGCGCGGCGACTGCGTCGCCCATCTCGCGACCGACCGCAAGACGCCGTGAGCGTCGAAGGGGCGGCCGATCGGCCGCCCCGCCGCAAGGCGGGGGAGGGTTCCGACTTTCGCTACTTCCTCAGGATCGGCGTCTCATAGAGCGACTTGCCGCCGACCTTGATCGAGACGTCGATCAGGTAGGGCTTGAGGGCGTCCACGTCGATCTCCATGCCGAGTCCGGGAGCGTCGGGCGCCTTGATCAGACCGTTCTTGTCGCGGCCGATGGTGTTCTTGGTGATGGCTTTCGCCACCGCCTTGAGCTCGACCGGGTATTCGGAGAGGTCGTGGTCCTTCATGCCGGCATAGGGCTGGAGCGAGGCCGAGAGCTGCAGATGCGAGGTGAAGGTGTGGTTGACGAAGGTCACGCCCTTCTTCTTCGCGTAGTCCGCCGCCTGCTTCGCCGGCGTGATGCCGCCGATGCGACCGGCATCGATCTGGATGAAGCTGACGCCGGCGAGATCCATCATCTGCTTCGCCATCAGGAAGGTGTAGGCGCCCTCGCCTCCGGCGAGTTTCACCTTCGGCGTCCGCCTCGACAGTTCCTTGTATTCGCCAAGCGCATCGCGATCCAAGGGCTCCTCGTACCAGGTGGCCCTGGCCTCCTTGAGCGCCTTCAGACGCTTGGCCGCGCGGTCGACGTCGGCGCCGAAGACGCAGCCGACGTCGACCAGGAGGATGCCGTCCTTGCCGAGCCCTTCCCGCGCCGCCATCAGATGGTCGGCGTCGTCCTTCACGGTGCCGAGGCCGAAATTGCTCCAACCGAACTTGCTGGCGCGGTAGCCGTCGGCGACGACGGCCTTGGCCTTCTTCAGGGTCTCCTCGGGCGTGAGGCCGAAGAGCTGCGAGGCATAGGGTGTCTTCGGCCAGGACTTCTTGTATCCCAGGATCTTCCACACCGGCTCCTGGCGCTGGTGCCCCAGCAGGTCCCACAGCGCCTCGTCGATACCGGAGAGCGTGTGGTCGGTCTGCAGGATGTCGAGGGAGCGTCGCTTCACCCGGTCGTTGATCCGCCTGATGTCCTCGGGCGTTTCGAGCGTCTGCCCGAGCACGGAGGCGCAGATCGGGTGGCAGAAGCCATGCGACATCGGCGCGATCCAGCTCGCGATCGAGGGCAAGGGCGAGGCCTCGGCCTCGCCCCAGCCGACCTCGCCGGCGGCTTCGACGCGGACCAGGAGCGCATCCTGGCTGCCGTCGCTGATGTCCTCGACCACCGGCATGGAGACGTAGAAAAGATCGACGGACTCGATCTTCGGCATGTTTCCCCCACTCTTCTCGTCGTGACGTTAAGGATGCAGATCCGGGCGCGGCGCCAGGCTGTCGCCCGCCGCGTCCTCGCCGCCCGGATATCCCGCGGCATAGGTCGGCTTGGCGACTGGATAGACCGCGCTTTTGAGGTCGCGGCCGGCCACGGCAATGCCGTTCGGCTCTGAGTACGGGCCCCGGTCGTAGTGCGGCGTCGCCACCGTGATCGTGTGCCCCTTCTTCTCCAGCGCAGACTTCGTCCCCTGGCCGAAGCGGCCGTCGAGCATCAGGTCGTCGGTCTCCGTGTGCAGACGCGGTGCCTGCAGCGCGTCCTGCAGCGACATGCCGTGCTCGACATGATTGACCACCGCCTGGATGATCGCCGACCAGATGCGCCGGCCGCCGGACGCGCCGAGCGCAGCCTTCAGCCTGCCGCGGCTCAGCAGGATCATCGGCGTCATGTTATTGAGGCCGAAGGCATTGCCGCGGATCGAGTTGATCGTGCCCGGCACCTGGCAGAACCAGCTCATGGCGTTGTTCATCATGACCCCGACGCCGGGCGTGACCACGCCGGAATAACCGACATTGGTCTGAGTCAACGCAACAGCGTTGCGCTTGGAGTCGATGACGGTGATGTGCGTGGTGCCGTCGTCCTTGCCGGCGCGTGCCGGCCCCGGGAAGCCGTCGGGCCGCTTGCAACCGGAGACGGCCCACGGGTCTCCCGGCTCAGGGGCGGCGACCTTGCGCCGTGAGATCATCGCCGCCCGCGTCGCGGCGTAGTCCTTGCCGATCAGCGTGGCGAGCGGCGCGTCCTCGCGGTCGCCCATATAGGTGAAGCGGTCGGCCGCGGCCATGCGGATAGCCTCGGCGATCAGATGCAGCGACTCCGGCTTGCCCCAACCGATCTTGGCCAGGTCGAAGTGATCGAGGATGTGCAGCGCCTCCATCACCGTGGTGCCGGCGGTCAGATGCGGCATGCCCAGGATGTCGACGTTGCGATAGCGGCCACGCAGAGGCGCCAGGATCTGCGCCTTGTAGGCGGCGAGATCGGCGGCCCTGAGCGTGCCGCCGTTCTTCGCGCAGTCCTCCGACAGGCGCTCGGCGACCTCGCCCTTGTAGAAGCCCGCCGTGCCGTGCTTTGCGATCAGGCGCAGCGTGCGCGCGTGGTCTGTCTGCACGAACTTGCCGCCGACCGGGATCGGATAGCCGTCGGGATAGTAGATCGGCGCGGTGCCAGGGAATTCGAGGAAGGTCGCTCGATCGGCGACCAGCGCCAGCGTGAAGTGGTGCCCGACCGGGAAGCCGTCCTCGGCCAGCCGGATCGCCGGCTGCACCGCGTCCTTCAGATCGATCGTGCCGAACTTCTCGAGCGCGAGCGCCAGGCCTGCGACCGCACCAGGCACGCCGATCGAGCTGTGGCCGCGGTCGTTGGCTCGGTCTTTCACCTTGGGCCAGGCGTAGCTGCGCGCAAGATCGAGGCCACCGCCCCAGATTTCGCTCTGGCCCGGCTCCAGCACGTACATGTCGGCCTTGGCCAGGGCCGGCGCCTTGGTGCCGTAATAGACGGTCTTGGGGTCATCGTCGGCGAAATGCAGGACCATGTTGCCGACGCCGCCGATGCCGTTCATCAGCGGCTGCAGCACACCCATGGCGAAGGCCGTGGTGATCGCCGCGTCGACGGCGTTGCCGCCCTTCTGCAGCACCTCGACGCCGATGCGGGCGCCGAGCGGATGCTGGGCGACGACCATGCCGTCGCGCGCGATCAGCTCCTCGTGAGCAAGCACAGGGCGGCTCAGCTTCATCGGGACCTCGCGGTTTCGGGCGGTCGGGCGGCGCCCGTTGGGAAGGGTCGAAGAGAGCCTAGGACGGGTGGGCCGGCGTCGGCAACATGACCCGCCCGGCCGCGAACTTCAGATTCACGGGAGCGCGGCGATCTCCCGGATCAGCTTGTTGATCATCGCATCGGCGAAGGTCTGGAAGCCCTCGACCACGATGACGAAGGAGCCGACGCCGCCGGTCACGTTCTTGCGGTAGTACTCCTCGAGGCCACCCGGCGGGTGGGTGTGGTCGGGATTGAAGGGGTTGGGGACCGCGCTCAGGATCGCAAGCCCGTTGATGGCGATGCCGGCCTCGACCGCGGCGTCGCGAGCGGCCGCCACCGACGGCCCGCTGACGTTGGTGCCGTCGCCGGAGACGTCGATCACCTGCCGCTCGGCCTCGAACTTGGCTCGGGCGAGCTGGCGCATGGAAAAGTCGATCGCCGAGCCGATGGCGGTCGAGCCGTAGTAGGAACGCGGCGCTGAGCGAACGATCCGGGCGACCGCCTGGGCCGAGGCGAGGTCGCGGACGACGGCCCAGTCCGCCACCACCAGCTGCTGGCCGACGCCCGACCACTCCACGAACGAGACGGCGATGGCCCGGTGCAGGCCCGAGCGGATCGCGTTCAGCACCCTCGGGTCCGTGAGCGCGGTCGCGATGCCGTCACGCTGCAGGCGGAATTCCTCCTCGTCGACGCTGCGCGAGACGTCGGCGGCGAGCACCAGGACGACGTCGACCCGTTCGGCGGCGCGGACGCCGGCGCCGGTCAGGGAAAGGGCCAGGAGAACGACAAGGCCCCGGATGCGCAACTTCATGCCTGCCCCCCGCCGCCACGCGACTCGCCCATCATAACGCATCCAACCCGAATCGCCTGCGGCGCGCGTTATCCCATTCCGAGCCGACGATGATGATGCTCCCGAGGAGAATCAGGCCGGCGCCGGCGAAGACGGCCTTCTCCGGAATGTCGCTCCAGATGACCCAGCCCCACAGGAAGGCCCAGCCGAGCGAGGTGTAGGAGCAGGGCGCCACCGCCGAAGCCGGCGCGTGCCGGACGCTCTCATACATCAGGTATTGGCCGAGCGTGGCGGCGCAGCCGATGCCCATCATCAGGCCGAAGGTGAAGAGGTCCGGTGTCACCCAGATCCACGGTAGCGCCGGCGCGCTGGCGACGACGAAGGCGAGGCTGGTGAACAGCATCTGCACCTCCGTCGATTCGCTGGCGGAGATCTGGCGCATCAGGATATTGGCCCACGCCCAAAGGGTGGCGGCGACCAGAACGAGCCCGGCGGGCAGGAGGTCGGGCCGGCCGGCCGGGTTGGCGGCGACAATGACGCCGGCGAAGCCGACGATGACTGCGAGCCATCGTGCCCAGTTCACCCTCTCACCGAGGATGAAGATCGACATGACGGTGATGATCAGCGGCGCGGCGTAGTAGAGCGTCACCAGATCGGCGAGCGCCAGCGAGCGGGCGGCCGAGTAGTAGCAGAGCCAGGCGACGATCATGGCGGCGGCGCGCAGCATGAGCGCCGGCTTGTGGCGGCTCTTGCGGATGCCGGGGATCGCCGTCCGCCAATAGACCGCGCCACAGACCACCCCGATCACCAGGCTGCGGGTGAACAATACCTGCAGCACGGCGAAATCGGCGACCAGCCATTTCACCGCCGCGTCCTGGAACGAGAAGATGGCATTGGCGGAGAGCGCCAGCGCCAGGCCGAGCAGCACGTTGCCGGCCTCAGGCGCCCGGAACCGAGTCATGGCCCGAATCGAGCTGCAGAAGATTGGCGCCGCATCCGGCCGGGATCTCCGTTCCGAGACCGGCATTCTGGCCCAAGACCGCGCTCGCGGTCAGGGCGCGCGTCGCCGGGGCGAAATCCGGGGCAAAAAGAACGCGGCCGGCAGGATCGCTCCCGCCGGCCGCGGACCATCAGAGCAGGCTACTTGAACCAGACGTCCCACATGCGCGGGATGCGGTTCGGCTCGTAGCCCTCGACCTTGGCCACGACCGCCTGATAGCGGCCGAGCACGCCGGTGTTGATCACCGGCACCCACTCGTACATGCGGCGCTGCCAGTCGGCGACGGCCTTCTTCTGCTCGTCGAGATTCAGCGTCGAGTTGAACAGCTTGTCCGCCTCCGCGAGGATCGGATCGGCCTTGAACTGGGCGCCAAGCGCGCCGTTCTGCTTGGTCGTGAGACCGATCACGTTGATCGGGCCCTCATACGGCTCGACGCCGAAACCGACCGTCCACATGTGCCAGCCGGTCGGCTGCAGGCGCTTCTGCGAGGCCGACGGCCAGTCGACCACCTGCAGCTTGATGTTGAGGCCGAGGTTCTTGCGCAGCTGCTCGGTCGCGACCACCGCGGTCTCGTTGTGGTTCTTGATGGTCGAGTCGGTGAGGAAGGTGATTTCCTCGCCCTTGTATCCGGACTCCTGGAGCAGCTTCTTCGCCCGGGCGATGTCCTTGACGTTGTAGTTCTCCTTGCCGACGGTGCCGGCATGGTGGACCGTGCCCTTGTACTGCCAGGCGTGGTCGACCTCGTACAGCCCGTCGCCGGCGATCGCCAGGATCTCCTCCATGTCGAGCGTGTAGAGGATCGCCTGCCGCAGCTTCTGATTGCCCATCGGACCGTCGCCGACATTGAGGACGATCAGGTTGAGGTTCCAAGGAGAGGCTTCGTAGATCTTGACGCGAGCGTCGTTCTTGAGCCGCTTGGCCGCCGGCGGCGGCAGGTTGTCGATGGCGTGGATCTCGCCCGTCTCCAGCGCCGCGGTGCGCGCGCCGCCTTCGGGGATGAACCGGATGGTGACGCTGTCGAAATAGGCGGTCTTCTTGCCGCCGAAGCCGTCACGCTTCTGGAAGTTCATGTTCTGCGAGTAGTCGTCGAAGCGCGTCAGCTTCACGTGGCTGTCCGGCTTGTACTCGGCCCACTTGTAGGGGCCGGTGCCGATATGGTTGATCTTGCCGCGCTCAAGGGCGCCCTCGGATTCCGGGAAGATCGCCATCGGCGCGCCGGGCGCGCTGATCGAGCCGATGAGGCCGGGGTAGAGCGTGCTCAAGCGAACCGTGACCTTGTACTTGTCGGTCGCCTCGACCTCCTTGACCGCGCCCAGCGTCAACGATGCGCCGCCGAACTTCTTGTAGCGGTCGAGCGAGGCCTTCACGTCCTTGGAGGTCATCTCCTGGCCGTTGTGGAACTTCACGCCCTGGCGGAGGGTGAAGACGTAGGTGAGTCCGTCCGCCGACGTCTCGACGCCGGTCGCGAGATCGGGCATCGGGTTCGCCCTCTGGTCGCGGGCGAACAGGGTCTCGACCCAATGCATGCTGATGTTGCGCGTCGCCTCGGCGGTCGAGCCCTGGGCGTCGGTCAGCGGCGGCGGCGAAGTGACGCCGACGATCACGTCTCCGCCCTTCTTCTGAGCAAAGGCGGGCGAGAACGCGAGCGCGAGCGCTGCGGCGCTCACCCCTGCGAGCAGGTTGCGGCGGTGATCTCCCATGACGATTCTCCTCTTGAGGTTATTGGCGTTTTCTTATGCGCTTCACGGATAGCCTAGACCGCCGGCCGCGGCCCGGCAATCCGTCGCGAAAGCCCGTTGCCGATCGGAAAGCGGCCGGCTGGACCGGCTATTTGCGACCGCCCGCCTTCGGGAAGATCACCGCCACCTGGTTGTCGTAGGCGACCCCCTTGGGATCGACGATGAAGTTGCCGGTGACGTGGCCGGTCGCGCCCTTGAACTGGCCGCCGCCCTCGGCGATCCGCCAGACCGCGCAGCCGGCGCTCACCCCCTTGGCGGCGCTGGCGCCGAGGAAGCCCTGGCCGACGGTGTTGAACTTGAGCCAGGTCGAGCCGTTGCCGAACTTGATGGTCCCCGATTCGATGAAGACCCCGTCGCCGGTGAGCGTCAGCACGGTCTCGGCCGAAGCCTTGCCGCCGGCGAGCTTCTTGTAGGTCGACTTGACCGCCTTGTTGCCGATCTCGGTGGTGATCGAGCAGCTCGACGCCTTCAGGCTGACCGTCAGCACGCCCGGCGCGTGCGCGATCGGCGACGGCGCACCCTCAAAGCGCAGGAAAAGTACGATCGGATCCATCGGTGCCTCCTTTAAGGACTCTTTGGCTTTGGCGGTCGGCGGCCCGGGCGGGCCGTACGGCAGGGCCTCTATAGTATGCGCGTCCGGCCCGGAGAAGAAGTCCGGGAAGCGGAAGGCGCGAAACAGCGCGCAATTTCCCCGGGCGGCGACCGTCGCGGCTTGACGGCCGGCACACCGCCGGGTCCAGTCGACGCTGATGCTCCCGCGCGCGCTGACCCCACCGGTGATCGCCGTTCTCCTCAGCCTGACCACGGCGGCGACCGGCTCGATCATGAACTGCCTCATCCGGGTCGCCACCGAGGAGCTGCACCCGTTCGAGGTCGCGTTCTTCCGCAACCTGTTCGGCTTCCTCACTATCCTGCCCTTCGCCTTTGCCAATGGGCTCGGCACCTTTCGCGCGCACCGGCCGGGTCGGCTCTTCCTCGCCGCCCTGGTCAACCTGTTCTCGATGATGTCGTTTTTCAGCGCCGTCGCGCTGATGCCGCTCAACGAGCTGACCGCGCTCAGCTTCACCCAGCCGCTGTTCCAGACCGTCGGCGCCGCACTGATCCTCGGCGAGGCCGTCAGGCGCTGGCGCTGGATCGGGACCCTGATCGGATTCATCGGTGTTCTGATCGTGGTCCGCCCGGGAACCGAGGCTTTCACCCCGGTCTCGCTGCTGGTCCTGTTCGGCGCGTCCACCTACGCCGCGGTCGCGCTCATCATCAAGTCGGTGGCCGACACCGAAAGCTCGATCACCACCGTGCTCTACGTCTCCTTCATGATCAGCTGTCTGTCGCTGCCGGTCGCGGCCACGGTCTGGACCTGGCCGAGCGCACAGGCGCTCGCGATGACCGCGGCGATCGGCGCGCTCGGAACCACCGGCTGGTTCGCCTTCGCCTATGCCTTCAAGCTCGCCGACGCGTCGGCGCTGGCATCCTACGACTTCACCCGCCTCCCTTTCATCGCGGTGCCGGCCTATCTCATCTTCGACGAGATTCCCGATCTGTGGACCTGGGTGGGCGCGGCCGTGATCTTCGCCTCCAGTGTCTTGGTCACGCGAGCCGAGGCTCGACGCGGCAGGGAGGCCAAACCCGCAGAAACCGGATCCCGTTGACGCTGCCCGCACCAGGGAGTTCGATGGCGTTGCCGGCAGGAGGAATAACCGGCCCCGCACGCCATAGATGGAGGGAAACATGACTGTCCGCTCACGCCTTGCTCACGCGGGCCTTGGTGCCGCATGTGCGATCGGAACTCTTCTTCTCTGGGCCTCGCCCGGGTTGACCCAGGCCAAGTCGACGCTCCGGGTCGTCCCGCATGCCGATCTCCGCCTGGTCGATCCCGTCGCTACCGTGACGCTGATCACCCGCATGCACGGTACGCATGTCTACGAAGCGCTCTTCGCCTGGGACAGCAAGTTCGAGTCGAAGCCGATGATGGTCGAGAGCTACTCGGTCTCGCCCGACAATCTGACCTACCGCTTCACCTTGCGGCAGGGGCTCAAGTTCCACGACGGCCAGCCTGTGACCGTCGACGACGTCATCCCGTCGATCCAGCGCTGGATGAAGCGCGGCCTCGTCGGCGGCAAGCTCGGCGAGTTCGTCAGCGCCTTCGAGAAGGTCGACGACCGCACCTTCGTCCTCAAGATGAAGGAGCCGTTCGGCGCCACCGTCTTCCTGCTCGGCGGCACCACTGGCACGCTGCCGATCATCATGCGGAAGAAGGATGCCGCCAACGACGCCTTCCAGAACATCACCGACACAGTCGGCTCCGGGCCGTTCCGCTTCGTCACATCCGAATGGGTGCCAGGCTCCAAGGTCGTCTACGAGAAGAACCCGGACTATATGCCGCGCAGCGAGCCCTCCGACGGCCTCGCCGGCGCACGCATCGTCAAGGTCGACCGCGTCGAGTATACGGTCATCCCCGATCCTTCGACGGCGGTCGCGGCGCTCTCCCGAGGCGAGGTCGACTTCCTCGACCAGCCACGGGTCGATCTGCTGCCTCAGCTCAGGTCGAACAAGGATGTGGTGATCGACACCTTGGCGAACCTCGACACCATGGCGCATATGCGCCCGAACCACCTGCTGCCGCCATTCAACAATCCGAAGGTCCGCCTGGCTCTGGCGGCCGCCATACATCAGCCGGACTTCATGATCGCCACCGTCGGCGACGACAAGAAGCTCTGGCAGGAGTGCCGCGCCTACTACGTCTGCGGCGGGCCGAACGGCACCGATGCCGGGGCGGAGGACTATCGGGTGCAGAACGTCGCCAAGGCCAAGCAGCTTCTTTCCGAGTCCGGCTACAAGGGCGAAAAGGTGCTTCTGCTTTCGACCAACGACATCCCGATCATCGCCTCGCTCGCCCAGGTGGCGAACGCCCAGCTCAAGGCGGCCGGCTTCAACGTCGAGATGGCGATCTTCGATTGGGGCGCGGTCGTCGCCCGCACCGCGAAGAAGGACCCGGTCGATCAAGGCGGCTGGAACCTGTTCGTCACCACCGCCGGCGGCGTCTACGCCATGGATCCGTTGCTCAACACCAACACCGACATGAGCTGCGACGGCCGCAACAACGTCGGCTGGCCCTGCGACCAGGAGGTCGAGCGGTTGCGCGACCGTTACATCCGTGCCACCGACCCTGCCCAGAAGAAGGAAATCATGACGACGCTGCACAAGCGCCTGTGGGAGACCCAGCCGACCGTGCTGCTCGGCCAGTTCAACCCGCCCTCGGCCTGGCGTGCGAACGTGAAGGGCGTCTTGAAGACGCCGATCACCGTGTTCTGGAACATCTCCAAGTCCTAACCCGCCTCTAAGGGGGCGCCGGCCCGACGCCGGCGCCCCATTCTTTCAGAGACCCAGCCATGACCCGGCCGCTCCGCGTCGCCGTGCTGCTCGAGCACCTCGCCAACGAGCTCGGGGCCCTCTACTCGACCTATCGCTTGAGGGAGGAGGGCTTCCAGGTCGATGCCCTGACACCAGATGGCGGGCCGAAGCTCTCCGGCCATTCCGGGATGGCGCTCGACCGCTTCATCACCGTCCACGGCAGGATCGCCGATGCCGATCCGAAGGCCTATGACGCCGTCATGTGCCCCGGCGGCTTCTCGGCCGATCGGCTGCGGGCCCTGCCGGAGGTGCAGAACCTCCTCCGGGCCGTCCACCGCGAGCAGAAGATCATCGCCCATTTCGGCCACGGCGCCTGGATCCCGCTCTCCGCCGGGGTCCTGAAGGGGCGCAAGGCGACTTGTCCGGCACAGATCGCCATGGACCTGACCAATGCCGGGGTGACCGTCGTCGACGTGCCGGCCGTGGTCGACGGCAACCTGATTTCCGGGAGCGACTACGGGGCCTTCTTCCGCGAGCTCGTGCGGGTCCTCAACGAGCGGGCGAAGCGCCTCGTCTGACCGAGGCTATTCGGCAGCCGGCGCCGCATCCAGGTAGTCGGACGGGCCCGGCGACTTGAAGCCGCCGGACTGCATCCGCCATAGCCGCGCATAGGCTCCCCCCGCGGCCAACAGCTCGGCATGGGCGCCCTGCTCGACGATACGGCCGTGGTCGAGCACGATCAGCCGGTCCATGCGAGCGATGGTCGAGAGCCGGTGAGCGATGGCGATCACCGTCCGCCCCTTCATCAGGTCGTCGAGCTGCTCCTGGATCGCCGCCTCGACCTCGGAATCGAGCGCCGAGGTCGCCTCGTCCAGCACCAGGATCGGCGCGTTCTTGAGGATGACGCGGGCGAGCGCGATGCGCTGACGCTGGCCGCCTGAGAGCTTGACCCCGCGTTCGCCGACCTGCGCATCGAACCCCTGCCGCCCGTTCCAGTCCTCCAGCCCCTCGATGAACTCGCTCGCATGCGCCCGATCGGCCGCCTCGCGCACCTCGGCCTCGCTCGCGCCTGGGCGGCCGTAGCGGATGTTCTCGCGGATCGAGCGGTGCAGCAGCGAGGTATCCTGGGTCACCATCGCGATATGGATGCGGAGACTCTCCTGGGTCACGTTGGCGATGTCCTGACCGTCGATCAGGATGCGCCCGCCCTCGAGCTCATAGAATCGAAGCAGCAGGTTGACCAAGGTCGACTTGCCGGCGCCGGAATGACCGATCAGGCCGACGCGCTCGCCCGGCGCCACGACAAGATTGATTCCCTGCAGCACGCCGCGGGCGGTGCCGTAGCCGAAGCGCACGTCCTCGAACTGCACGCGGCCGCGCTCGACCTCGAGGGTCGCCGCGCCCTGCGCATCCGGCATCTGGCGCGGTACCGCGATCGACTTCATGCCGTCCTGGACGGTCCCGACATTCTCGAAGATCGAGGTGACGTTTTGCGCCACCCAACCGGCGATGTTGGCGATCTGCCAGGTGAGCGGCAGCGCCATGGCGACGACACCGACGTCGATGCGGCCGTCGAGCCAGAGCCAAAGCGCGACGCCGGCGGTGCCGACGACCATCGAGGCGTTGAGCATCGACAGGGTGAGCCCGAAGAGCGTGATCAGGCAAACCTGGTCGCGGAAGGCCCGGGTGTGGTTGTCGACCGCCTGGCGGACGAAGGCGTCCTCGTCGCGCGGCCGGGCGAAAAGCTTGACCGTCAGGATGTTGGTATAGCTGTCGACGACGCGGCCAGTCAGCGCCGAGCGCACCTCGGAAGTCTCCCGCGAACGATCGCGGAGCCTGGGCACGAAGACGCGGAGAAGGATTGCATATCCCAGGAACCACAAGAGGATCGGCACCGCCAGCCGGGCATCGCTGGCGGCCAGCAGCATGACCGCGCTGGTGCCGTAGACCAGGATGTACCAGACCGCGTTGGTCGCCGCGACGATGCTCTCGCGGAGCGACGGTCCCGTCTGCATGATGCGGTTGGCGATACGGCCGGCGAAGTCGTTCTGAAAGAACGTCCAGCTCTGGCGGACGACGTGCCAGTGGTTCTGCCAGCGGACGAGGTTGCTCAAGCCGGCGGCGATCGTCTGATTGGTGATGAGGTTCTGCAGGCAGAGCGCGATCGGCCGGACGAGCAGCATCACCAGCGCCATGCCCAGGAGCTGCGGGCCGGCGTCATCGAGGAGGGTCTCCGGCGCGTGCGAGGAGACCAGCGTCACCACCCTGCCGATGAAGACCGGGATCAGGCTGTCGAGAACGGCCACGCCGAAGCCGGCGCAGAACAGCGCCACCAGCAGCCAGCGGACCTGACGCGCGTAGTGCCAATAGAACGCCGCCAGCCCCGCCGGCGGCGGGGTATCAGGCGGCAGCGCCGTCGGCTGCAGCAGGTTTTCGAACAGTCGAAACAGACGCATGTCACTCGGCCTTGCTCGCGCTGGGCGGGCATCAGATCGCGACGGGACGCCGGCAACATCCGCGGGCAGGCGATCCGTCTCCGTCGGCGTAGGTTGGGTGTTGGTTCCTGGATAGCCCGAGTCGGGGCTTTCGGGCAAATGCCGCAGGGTCCCGCCGGAATCCGCGCCGTCCGGCACCTCGAAGGTCACGGTGTTGGCCGCGGGCGGGCGCGTACGCTAGTTTCACCCAAATGACCCGTCGGCGCATCACGTCATGACCGGGGAGCGGAAGCCCGGGGTCGCCCATCGTGGCCTGATCACCGCAGCGGTGATGACCGCGACGATCATGCACGCGATCGACACAACGATCCCCACCGTGGCGCTGCCTCACATGCAGGGGAGCCTGCTCGCCACCCAGGAGCAGATCGCCTGGGTGCTCACCAGCTACATCGTCGCCGCCGCGATCATGACGCCGCCGACCGGGGCGCTGGCGGTCAGGCTCGGGCGGAGGCGGCTGTTCGTCATCGCCATCCTCGGCTTCACCGCCGCCTCCGCCCTCTGCGGCATCGCCACCAGCCTGCCCGAGATGCTGATCTACCGCGCTCTCCAGGGCGCCTTCGGCGCCGGCCTGGTGCCGCTTTCCCAGGCGACGCTGCTCGACACGTATCCGCGCGAGCGCCACGGCGAGGCGATGGCGCTCTGGGGCATGGGCTTCGTCGCCGCGCCGATCTTCGGCCCGACCATCGGCGGATACATCACCGAGGTCTACGACTGGCGTTGGATCTTCTACATCAACCTGCCGATCGGCATCCTCGCCGCGCTCGGCGTCTGGCTCTTCCTGCCGGAGACCAAGACCGACCGCGAGGCGAAGTTCGACTGGACCGGCTTCGGCTGCATCGCGCTCGCCATCGGAGCGCTCCAGATCATGCTCGACCGTGGCCACCAGCTCGACTGGTTCGCCTCGACCGAGATCATGACGTTGTCGGTCATCGCCGTGCTCGCCTTCTATCTCTTCATCGCCCACAGCCTCACAACCGACAAACCGTTGATCGCCTTCGCCATCTTCCGCGACCGCAACTTCTCCTCCGGGCTCATGGTCGGCTTCCTGGTCGCCGTCGTGGTGCTGGCGATGATGGCGTTGCTCACGCACCTGCTGCAGGACGTGCTGGAGTATCCAGTGATCCCCGCAGGAAACATCATGGCGCCGCGCGGCCTCGGCACGTTTTGCGCCATGAGCCTCGCCGGCCGGCTCGTCAGCCGGTTCGATCCGCGCTACCTGATCCTTTTCGGCGCATCGACCACCGCCTGGGCGTTCTGGCTGATGGCCGGCTTCTCCCTCGACGTCGGGGTATGGGAGCTCGGCTGGACCGGCTTCGTCCAGGGCTTCGGCATGGGCTTCATCTACGTGCCGCTCAGCACCTTCGCGTTCTCGACCCTGGCGGCCGAATACCGGACCACCGGCGCCAGCCTTTTCAGCCTGGTGAGGAACCTCGGCGCCAGCGCCGGCATCGCCATCCTCGAGGCGTTGCTCGCGCACAACCGCCAGGTCTTCCGCAGCACCATGGTCGAGGGGATCACGCCCTACGACCCGCGCTTTCGCGAGCCCAACGCCGCCGCGCCCTGGGACCTGCAGACGCTGGAGGGCCTGCTCAGCCTGAGCGGCGAGGTCGACCGCCAGGCGAAGATGCTGGCCTACCTCGCCGACTTCCAGTGGATGATGGGGATCACGCTGTTGATCGTGCCCCTGCTGCTGATCGGACGGCGCCGGCGGTACTGAGCCGCCGGCGCCTTAGGCGTCCGTTCAGCCCTTTTTCTCGATGTTCCAGAGCACCAGACGGACCGTGTCGAGAACCCCCGACAGGGTCTTGCGGTAGGCGACCGGCGAGTAGAACTGCCCGACCGGGATATAGGGAACGACCTCGTAGAAGCGGGTCTGCAGGCGCTCGACCACCTTCTTCTGGTCCTCGGCGCTCGCCGCCATCGGGAATTCGAGGCGGATCTTCTCCATCGCGTCGTCGCAGGGCCAGCCAAACCAGTTGGAGCCGTCGCAGGGCGACGGCACCGCGGCGTTGGTGAGCGGGCTTCCCTGGGCGAGGCCGCCGCCCCAGGTGTGGAAGATGTGCCAGCCGCGCGGGTTCTTCTCGGGATCGTCCTTGAGCGCACGCCGCGCGCTCTGGGTGCCCCAGTCGACCGTCTGCAGGTCGACGTTGATCCCCGCTTCCTTGAGCTTCTGCGCGGTGACGATCGCCTGAGTATGGGCGAGATGGGCCTCGGCCGGGTCGAGCAGGACGATGCGCTCGCCCTTATAGCCGCCCTCCTTCAGGAGTTCCTTCGCCTTGGCGAGGTTCGCCTCCTTGCTGCCCGTCGCCCAGGCACCGACGCCGGCGTTCGTCTCGAACGGTGTGCCGCAGACGAACACCGACCAGCAGGGCTTCTCGTATTCGCGGTTGCCGATCATCGATCCCAGGTAGTCGCGCTGGTCGCCGACCAGGTAAAGCATCGCCTGGCGGATCTTCGGATTGGTCATCGGCGGGGCCAGGTGGTTGATCCGGAAGAGGCCCTGGGTGCCGATGCGGTCGATGACGCGGACCTCGATGTTGGGGTCGCGCTTCATCAGCGGCAGGAGGTCGGTGGTCGGGATCTCGATGACGTCGACCTCGGCACGGATCAAGGCCTGGGCCGCGATGTTGGCGTCGGGGATCACCAGCCACTCGACCCGGTCGACCTTGGCGACCTTGCCGCCGCCGAAGCCGTCGGGCGCTTCGGACCTCGGCTTGTAGGCCGGGTTCTTCTTGTAGACGACCTTCGCTCCCAGCACCCATTCGTTCTGCACCACGATGAACGGCCCGGAGCCGGTCGGATCGGTGATCTGCTGGTCGGCCGCCAGCATGGCTTCCTTCTCGCGGGTGATGAACAGCGGATTCTCGGGATTGCCGAGCATCGCCAGCACCGGGCCGAAGGGCTTCTCCAGACGAAGCTCGAAGGTCGCGGGGCCGGTCGCGACCACCTCCTTGGTGAAGGACATCAGCGTCTTGCCGGTCGGGATGCGGGTCCCCCAGCGCTTGATGGTGGCGACCACGTCCTTGGCGGTGACCGCCGAGCCGTCATGGAAGGCGAGCCCGTCGCGGAGCTTGAAGCTCCAGGTGAGGCCGTCTGAGCTCCGCTGGTAGCTGTCGACCATCTGCGGCACGTAGTCGAGCTTGCTGTTGGGCGCGAACAGCACGTCGTAGACTAGTACCCGCTATGCCTGAAGCGTGAGTCGTGATTCAAGGGGGCATGGCGAGAGGCATCCCTGAAGCGACCCCGATCATACTGAAGGAAGATGAGCGTGCCCGGCTCGAAGGGTTGGCGCGCTCGACGAAGACGGAGCACCGGT
>SHVZ01000081.1 GCA_009694025.1 Alphaproteobacteria bacterium
ATGCCCTGCTTCAGGCGGTTGTAGAAGACACCGGCGATGCGGGCCCGCTCGTCGGCGCGCCCGGTTTCCTTCTCGACCAGCGAGGCGAGCGTCACCGCCTCCGCCGGCGTCGACAGCGGCAGTCCCGGCGCCCGCTCGCGCCAGATCCGGTCGAGCGTCTCGGTCATCGCCGAGCGCATGCGGACGACCAGCCGCCCGCGCTCGTCGCCCCACATGTAATTGTAGGTGGCCGGCAGCAGCTCGCCTTCCTTCACCCCGTCCGGAACCGATCCTTCCATCCCCTCGGCATCGGCGAGGGTGGCCAGCGCCTGGCGCACGGTCAGACCCTCGGCGATGGTCAGGCGACGCACGAACACCCGCCCGGATGAAATCAGCAGCACGAGGTCGCGGAGGCTGGCGTGGGCGGGAACCGCATATTCGCCGGCCTTGAGGTCGCGTCCGTGGCCGAGGGTCCAGGCGGTGAACTGGAAGAGCCGCTGGTCGCCGACCATGCCCGCCGCTTCCAGGCGCTCGGCGATCTCGGCGAGGCCGGAGCCCCTGGGGAGAACGATGTTCCGGGTCTGCGGCAGCAATCCCGGACGGCGGACGTAACCGTCCCACCATTTCAAGCCGAGGAACCCGGCGACGACGAGGCCGAGAACGAGGCCGGCGACGATCCGCGCCCGCACCGGCGCGGCTCCGTTAGTTCACGGACGAGAAGACGAGGGAGGCATTGGTGCCGCCGAAGCCGAAGGAGTTCGAGAGCACATGCCGGATCGACCGCTTCTTGGCCTTCAGCGGCACCAGATCGATGTCGCAGCCGTCCGACGGGTCTTCGAGGTTGAGGGTCGGCGGCGCGATCTGGTCGCGGATGGCGAGGATGGAGAAGATCGCCTCGACACTGCCCGCCGCGCCGAGCAGGTGACCGATCGCCGACTTCGTCGACGACATCGACAGCCGATAGGCATCCTCGCCGAACAGCCGCTTGACCGCGCCGAGCTCGATCTCGTCGCCGAGCGGAGTCGAGGTTCCGTGCGCATTGACGTAGTCGATGTCGGAGGTCTTGAGGCCGGCGCGTTTCAGCGCGGCCCGCATCGAGCGGAAGCCGCCATTGCCGTCCGCGGCCGGCGCGGTGATGTGGTGCGCGTCGCCGGACATGCCGTAGCCGGTGACCTCGGCGTAGATCTTGGCGCCGCGCGCCTTGGCGCGCTCGTACTCCTCGAGGACGACGACGCCGGCGCCCTCGCCCATGACAAAGCCGTCGCGCCGCTTGTCCCAGGGGCGCGACGCCTTCTCGGGCGTGTCGTTGAAATCGGTCGAGAGCGCGCGGGCGGCGGAGAAGCCGGCGATGCCGAGCCGGGAGACCGCCGCCTCGGTGCCGCCGGCGACCATGACGTCGGCGTCTTCCCACTGGATCAGGCGGGCGGCGTCGCCGATCACATGCGCGCCGGTCGAACACGCGGTGACCACCGCGTGATTCGGGCCCTTGAGGCCGTAGCGGATGGAGACGTGGCCGGAGGCGAGATTGATCAGGTTCGAGGGAATGAAGAACGGGCTGACGCGACGCGGCCCTTTCTCGGCCAGGACCAGCGCACCCTCGGCGATGCCGATGAGGCCGCCGATGCCGGAGCCGATCATGACCCCGGCCTTCTCCTTCTCGTCCTCGGTCTTGGGCTGGCAGCCGGAATCCTCGACCGCCTGCTGGGCCGCCGCCATCGCATAGACGATGAACGGGTCCATCCGCCGCTGGTCCTTCGGCTCGACCCAGTCGTCGGCGTTGAACTTGCCGTCCTTGGTCTCGCCCCTCGGGAGTTGTCCGGCGATCTTCGCCGGCAGGTCGGAGACGTCGAAGCTCTGGATCGCGCGGATCCCGGATTCGCCTTGGAGCAGCTTGGACCAAGTGTTCTCGACGCCGACCCCGAGCGGGGTGACGAGGCCGAGACCGGTGACGACGACGCGACGCATGGGGGTTCGGTCCTCGGGAAGTATGCGCGAGCGCTTGAACTCAGCTTTGCTTGGACTTGATGAACTCGATCGCGTTCTGGACCGTGAGGATCTTCTCCGCGGCGTCGTCCGGAATCTCGATGCCGAACTCCTCCTCGAAGGCCATGACCAGCTCGACCGTATCCAGCGAGTCGGCGCCGAGGTCGTCGACGAAGCTGGCGTTGGCCATCACCTTCGCCTCCTCGACGCCCAGATGCTCGACCACGATCTTCTTCACGCGCTCCTCGATGTCGTTCATCGCTTCGTTTCCTTCGAAAAAGCCTTGTTCCGTGCCGATTTGGGGCCGGGCGGTCGGGTGGTAACACAAGTCCCCGGGGCCGGTCCAGCCGCCCCCGCCGCCGCCGCCGGTCATAGCATCGCCATGCCGCCGTTCACATGCAACGTCGCGCCGGTGACGTAGCCCGCCTCGGCCGAGGCCAGGTAGACGGCGGCGGCGGCGATCTCCTCGGATGTGCCGAGCCGCCCGAAGGGGATTCGCTCGATCATCCGGGCCTTCTGCTCCTCGCTGAGCACGTCGGTCATCGGCGTCTTGATCATCCCGGGCGCGATCAGGTTGACGGTGATGCCGCGGGAGGCGACCTCCTGGGCGAGCGCCTTGGAAAACCCGATCATCCCGGCCTTGGCGGCGGCGTAGTTGGTCTGCCCGGGGTTGCCAGTGACCCCGACCACCGAGGTGATGCCGATGATCCGCCCCCAGCGGCGCTTCATCATGCCCCGCAGAACGGCCCGCGACAGCCGCATGCCGGCGGTCAGGTCGACCTCCAGGACCGCCTGCCAGTCCTCGTCCTTCATCCGGACGAGAAGCCCGTCCCGGGTGATCCCCGCGTTGTTGACCAGGATATCGACCTGGCCCAGGGCCGCCTCGGCGTCCTTGGCGAGGCGTTCGGTGTCAGCGGGGTCGGAGAGATTGGCCGCGACCGCCACCGCCCGCTCGCCGAGCTCGCCCGCGAGCTGGTTCAGCGCCTCGGCGCGGGTGCCCGAGAGGGCGACCCTGGCCCCCTGCCCGTGGAGGGCGCGGGCGATGGCGCGGCCGATGTCGCCGGAGGTGCCGGTGACCAGCGCGCAGCGGCCGGAGAGGTCGAACATGGGCATCAGCTCCTAGACCGTCTTCAGGAACGCCTCGACCTCGGCCGGCGTGTGCACGGCGACCGCGTCGAGGTCCTTGTGGATGCGCTTGGCGAGCCCGGTGAGAACCTTCCCGGCGCCGACCTCGATCTGCCTGGTCACGCCCTGCTCGACCATGGCGAGCACGCATTCGCGCCAGCGCACCATGCCGGTCACCTGCAGGACCAGCAGGCGCTTGATCTCGGTGGGATCGGATACCGGCGCTGCACGGACGTTGGCGACGACCGGGACGCTCGGCTGACGGAAGGAAACTTTGTCGAGGGCGTCCTTCATGACCTCGGCGGCCGGTGCCATCAGCGCCGAATGGAAGGGAGCGCTCACCGGCAGCGAGATCGCACGCTTGATCCCCTTGGACGGGGCGAGCTGGATCGCCCGATCGATGGCGGCCTTGGCGCCGGAAAGGACCACCTGGCCCGGACCGTTGTCGTTGCCGATGTCGCAGACCTGGCCCTGGGCGGCTTCAGCGGCGAGCGCACGCGCCTGATCGAGATCGGCGCCGAGCAGGGCCGCCATCGCCCCCTCGCCGACCGGCACCGCCTTCTGCATGGCCTGGCCGCGGAGCTTGAGAAGCCGGGCGGCGTCGGGGACGGAAAGCGAGCCGGCGGCGGCCAGCGCCGAATACTCGCCGAGCGAATGGCCGGCGACGAAGGACGCAAGATCGGAAAGCCGCTTGCCGCTTTCCCGCTCGATGACGCGGACGACGGCGACGCTGACCGCCATCAGGGCCGGCTGAGCATTCTCGGTGAGGAGGAGATCGCCCTCCGGCCCTTCGGCCATCAGCCTGGACAGGCTCTGCGTCAGCGCGTCGTCGACCTCCTGGAAGACCTCGCGGGCGGCGGCGAAGGCCTTGGCGAGCTCCACTCCCATGCCGACGGCTTGGGAGCCCTGCCCCGGACAGACGAAGGCGCGCGTCATCTAAGGTCCCCGCTCGAAAAGGGCGGGAGTCATGACACGGGAGGGCCCCCTGTCAAGGGTGGGGGGCGAGCCAGGCGATCAGCGCTGCGACCGTCACGAGCGACAGCGCCGTGGAGGCGACCACCGCCGAGGCGACTGGCGCCTGGTAGACCTGATAGCGGTTGGCGAGGATGAAGACGTTGGCGCCGGTCGGGAGCCCGGCGGCGAGCGTCGCCACCGCCACCGTCTCCGGCCTGAGGCCGAGGGCGATCGCGAAGACCCAGACGATCGCCGGCAACACCAGGAGCTTGACGACGACGATCGCCGCCATCGGCCCGAGCGATCCAGCCAGACGGAACCGGGTCAGCTGGGCGCCGAGCGCGAACAGCGCGCAGGGGATGCCGGCCGATCCGATCAGGCCGAGGAAATCGTCGAGAGCCTGCGGCAGCTCGACCTCGAAGGCGGCGCCGAGGAGCCCCGCCGACATGGCGATGATGATCGGATTCCTGGCGCTGCCCTTGGCCGCCTGGAGGGCAGCGGCCCAAGGCCCGCCGCCGCGGCCGCGGCCGATCTCGACCAGCACCGTCGCGAGCCCGATCAGCACGATCGAATGGAAGCTGATGATCAGCATCAAGGGCAGCATCCCGCTCTCGCCGAAGGCGCGGAACACCAACGGAATGCCGAGCTGGACCGAATTGCCGAAGGTGACGGCGAGGCCGAGGACGGCGGACTCCTCGAAGCGGGCGCGGAAGGCCCGGCCGCCGATCGCCGCCATCAGCCCGAACAGAAGGACGCTGGCGCCGAAATAGGCCAAGAGCACGCCGGGGTCGGCGCCTTCCCAGCGGACGCTTCGGACGACCGAGCGGAACATCAGCGCCGGGATGGCGACGAAGAAGGTGAAGTCGGCGAGCCCGTCGATGCGCTCGTCCTTGATGATGCCGAGCCGGCCGACGAGATAGCCCGCCAGCACCACGCCGAAGATCGGCAGGACGACGTCGATGATCGCGGACACTTAGTTCAGACCCAGAGAAACGGGACGTCGTAGGGCGCGAGGCGACGGTCGGCGGTGACCAGGGTAAGGCCATCGGTGAGGCATTGCGCGACCAGCATGCGATCGAACGGGTCGCGGTGATGGAGGGGCAGGTCGACCAACGCTTCGACGTGGCGAAGCTCGATCGGCTGAAGTACGAAACGCCCGTCGGCAAGTCCCGTCTCGAAGCTTTCCGGGATCGAGAGCTTACGGAGCGCGCGCTTGATGGCGATCTCCCAGGCCGACGCAATGCTGACGCAAACCTCCGAGGATTGCAGCATCTCGATCACCGAAGACGTGATGCGAGGGCTCCTCTCGCGCACCCAGAGAAAGGCGTGCGTGTCCAGGAGCAATCTCACGCCTCATCCTTGCCTTCGAACGCATCGAGGATATCGTCGGGCAAGGGATCGTCGAAATCGTCGGCGATCCATACCTTCCCTTCCCATCCCCCGATTTTGTAGCGCGGGTTGGGTGCCGGCTCGACCGGCACCAGCCGAGCCCTCGGCTTGCCCGCCTTGGCGATGACGATCTCCTCGCCCCGGGCGGCGCGCTCGACCAGCGAGGAGAGCTGGGTCTTTGCTTCGTAGAGATTGACGGTGGTGGCCATGGCCGGCTCCTTCTTGGCCAATGTGGGCCAGTTGGTCAAGTTGGTCAAACTTAGCTCCGAGGGCCGACCTCAGGTGTCATGGTCTGCCCCGCGACCCAAAACCAACGGTCGTCGAGTTTTCGAAAGACGCAAAGGGATTGGTAGGTTGCCTTCGTCGTTCCGCCGGAATGGATGAACTGGTCGTGGACAATCATTGTAGCGACGGCAAAAGACCCGAAGTCGCGTACTTCCAAGCCTTCCAGATCTTGCCCACCAAAACTCCAGTCGGTCGCTTGGCAAATTCTTGAAATATACTCACTCTTCCCCGATTTTATGCCTCGGGAGTTCACATAGACGAACGCGGGATCAATGATTTCGGACAGTCCTTTTTCGGACTTCTTCACCAACCCATCGGCCTTAGCGCGGAGAACCGCTTCGATCTCGTTGGACACGGCCATGCTGCTCTCCTCTGCGCTGAACACGCTTCACAAAGCTTGCCGCCGACGGAGGCATGTGTATAGTCCGCGCCCTCATAGCTCCTTGCCGGATCCCCGTCGGGTTCCGGCTAGGCCCGGGCGGCCAGTCGGCTCCGGGCCGCAAACAGCCAGAAGGAGAGACGGCAGTGGCGTTCTACGAGAACGTGTTCATTGCTCGTCAGGACGTCTCGACCACCCAGGTCGAGGCCCTGACCGAGCAGTTCAATACCCTCATCGAAGCGAATGGCGGCAAGGTCACCAAGAAAGAGTATTGGGGCCTCAAGTCGCTGTCGTTCCGCATCAAGAAGAACCGCAAGGGGCACTACATGCTCCTCAACATCGACGCCCCGGCGGCGGCGGTGCACGAGCTCGAGCGCAACATGCGCATCCACGAGGACGTGGTCCGCTATCTCACGGTCCGGGTCGAGGTTCTCGAGGAGGTCGCGTCGGCGATGATGCAGGCCCGCTCCGAACGCAGCGATCGGGGCGATCGCGGCGACCGCGGCGGCTGGCGCCGGGATCGCGACGACGGTCCGCCGCGCCGTGACGACGCTCCGCGGGTCGAGGCCCCCCGCCGCGAAGAAGTCGCCGAAGTGCGCGGAGGTGACGCATGACCGGAGGTCGCAGCGAAGGCGGCAGGAGCGGTGGTAGCAGCAGCGGCGGCGCCGGTGGACGCCGTCCCTTCTTCCGTCGCCGGAAGTCGTGCCCGTTCGCCCATCCGAGCGCGCCGAAGATCGACTACAAGGACATCAAGCTGCTTCAGCGCTTCGTCTCGGAGCGCGGCAAGATCGTGCCGAGCCGCATCACCGCGGTGTCGGCGAAGAAGCAGCGCGCCCTCGCCCAGGCGATCAAGCGCGCGCGTTTCCTCGCCCTCATGCCTTACGTGATCAAGTAAGGCTGGGGGCGGCAGGACTTCGGAAATGGTCCGGTTCTGGCTCATCGCGGCGGGCGCCGGCGTCGTCAGCGCCCTCCTCTACCTCTCGGTCGTCCTCGGACAGCCGAGCGCGATGCTGCTTGCCTATCTGGCACAGCTTCCGCTCTTCGCCGTGGCGTTCGGGATGGGCGGGCTCGCCGGCGTGACCGCGACCGGCAGTGCCGCGGTGATCGTCGCCCTCCTCGGCAGCACCATCGCCGGGGTCTTGTTCCTCGCCATCAGCGGCATTCCGGTGATGGTGGTCGGGCGCAAGGCCTTGCTCAGCCGCCAGGATCCGAACGGGAGCACCGTCTGGTATCCGCTCGGCCTCCTGGTCACATGGATGGTCGGCATGGGCGCCGGCGCCTTCGTCGTCACCGGCGTCGCGCTGATGCTGGCGACCGACGGCATCGAGCCGGCGATCCGGTCGTTCCTCGGCCAGGGCGTCGACCGGCTGATGGCGGCGACCGCGGAGGCCGACCGCCAGCGCATCCTCGATGCGATCGTGCCGTGGTTCCCGGCGGCGGTGGTGATGTCCTGGCTCGCCATGGTCGCCATCAACGCGACCTTGGCCCAGGGCGTGCTCGCCCGTTTCGGACGCAACCTCCGCCCGACGCCGGAGCTGGCCGACATCGAGCTCCCGCACCTCCTGACGCTGGCGCTCGGCATCGCCGGAGCCGCGGCGGTGATCGGTCCGGACCCGATCGGCTTCCTCGGCAGGAACCTGTTCCTGATCCTGCTCGTGCCGTTCTTCTTTCTGGGCCTAGGCGTCGTCCACGCCGTCGCCCGCAAGTTTTCCACCCAGAGACCCTTCATCCTGATCGCCGCCTATGCCGCTATGCTCGTGCTCGGCTGGCCGGTGGCGCTGGTGGCGGGCCTCGGACTGTTCGATCAATGGCTGGGCCTGCGACGCCGACTGGCGGCCGTCGGCCCGGCGGAGTGAGGAGCCACCCATGGACGTCATCCTCTTGGAGCGCATCGAAAGCCTCGGCCAGATGGGCGAGGTGGTGAAGGTCAAGCCGGGCTTCGCCCGCAATTACCTCTTGCCGAAGAGGAAGGCGCTGCGCGCCACCAAGGAGAACCTGTCGGTCTTCGAGAAGCGGCGCTCGCAGCTCGAGGCCGACAACCTGAAGCGCCGCGAGGAAGCCGAGAAGGTCGCCGCGAAGCTCAACGGCCTCAAGATCTCGATCGTCCGCCAGGCAGCGGAGATGGGTGCGCTCTACGGCTCGGTCACGCTTCGTGACATCGCGGACGAGATCACCGCCGCCGGCTTCACCGTCCAGAAGAGCCAGGTGATGCTGGGCCAGCCGATCAAGGCGACCGGCGTGCACGAGGTCCGCATCTCCCTCCATCCGGAGGTGAAGGTGACGGTGACCGTGACCGTCGCCCGCTCGACCGAAGAGGCGGACGCCCAACAGGTCGCGAGCGAGGAGACGCCGGCCGCCGAGGCTCCCGCCGCCGGGTGAACGACGCTTATCCACATATCCACAGGCTGTGAACAACAAACCTGTGGACCGTATGATGAATACGTTGCGAGGCCGGCACCCGACGGGGATCATGCCGGCCTTGCGCGTTTTGGGGGACTTGGGCGCTCACAGATGACCAGAATGCGCCGCAAGGCCCGGCCGTGACCGAATTGAAGCCCCTTCCGACGGTCTGGCCGGAGGCACGCAAGGAACCGCCGTCGGCCTACCGCACGCCGCCGCACAACTACGAGGCCGAGCAGGGTCTGCTCGGCGCCCTTCTGGTCAACAACACCGCCTACGAGCGGGTCGGCGACTTCCTCAGGCCCGAGCACTTCGCCGACCCCGCCCACGGCCGGATCTTCGCCGCCATCGGCAAGCTGATCGACCGCGGCCAGATCGCCAATCCGGTCACGCTGAAGGCGCTGTTCGACCAGGACGGCGCGCTTTCCGAGGTCGGCGGCGCCCAGTATCTGGTGAAGCTCGCCGCCTCGGTCGTCGCCATCGTCAATGCCGAAGACTACGGCCGCACCGTCCACGACCTCTTTCTCCGCCGCCAGCTCATCGGCGTCGGCGAGGACATGGTCAACGACGCGCACAAGCACGAGCTCGAGACCTCGGGCGTGCAGCAGATCGAGCTGGCCGAGGCCAAGCTGTTCCAGCTCGCCGAGAACGACAGCGCCGAGCGCGGCTTCCTCACCTTCAGCGAGGCCATGACCGCCTCGATCGAGATGGCGGAGAAAGCCTACAAGCGCGACGGCAAGCTGACGGGAGTGCCGACCGGCCTGATCGAGATGGACCGTCTGCTCGGTGGCCTCCATCCCTCCGACCTGCTGGTGCTCGCGGCCCGGCCGGGCATGGGCAAGAGCGCGCTCGCCAGCAACATCGCGTTCAACGCCGCCGTGCGATCGGTCGACGATCCGGAGGCCGAGCGCTTCGTCGCCGCCTTCTTCTCGCTCGAGATGTCGGCCGAGCAGCTCGCCACCCGCATCCTTGCCGAGCAGATCGAGGTCCCGAGCGAGAAGATCCGCCGCGGCGAGCTCAACCAGAACGACTTCAACCGGCTGGTGCAGGCGAGCCAGCGCCTGGAGCGGACGCCGATCTTCATCGACGACACGCCGGCGCTGACGGTGACGGCGGTTCGCACCCGTGCGCGGCGCTTGAAGCGCCAGCATGGCCTGCACCTCCTGGTCGTCGACTATCTCCAGCTCCTGAGACCGACGGCCGGCACCAAATCGGAAAATCGTGTGCAGGAGGTCTCCGACATCACCCGCTCGCTGAAGGCGATCGCCAAGGAGCTGAACGTCCCGGTGCTCGCCCTCGCTCAGCTCAGCCGAGCGGTCGAGCAGCGCGAGGACAAGCGCCCGCAGCTCTCCGATCTCCGCGAGTCCGGCTCGATCGAGCAAGACGCCGACGTCGTCATGTTCATCTTCCGCGAGGAGTACTACCACCGGCGTGAAGAGCCGGTTCGTCGCGCGGAAGAAAACGATGACAAATTCCACGACCGGGTGGAGCGATGGCAGGCGCACGGAGACGCGATCCTGGGCATCGCGGAAGTCATCGTCGGCAAGCAGCGCCACGGGCCGACCGGCACCATCAGGCTGCAGTTCGACGGGCCGACGACGAAGTTCTCCAACTACGCCGCCGCCGACCACCTCCCCAATGAGATCGGCTGACATCCCGGCGAACGCCGGTGCCATCCTCACCGTCGATCTCGATGCCGTCGCCGCCAACTGGCGGCTGCTCGCGGCGCGCGCCGCACCCGGCGCCGACTGCGCGGCCATGGTCAAGGCCGATGCCTACGGTCTCGGCGCCGAAGCGGTCGGGCCGGCGCTGGCGCGGGCCGGCGCCGGCGTCTTCTTCGTCGCGACGCTCGACGAGGGCATCCGGCTCCGCCACGTTCTCACCGAGGAGATCGGCGTGCTCGAGGGCCCGCGCCCGGGCACCGAGGACGAGCTTCGCCAACGAAAGCTGACGCCGGTCCTCAACTCGCTGGACCAGCTCCAGCGCTGGCGCACAACCGGCGGCGGCCGCGCCGTCCTCCATCTCGACACCGGGATGAGCCGGCTCGGGCTCTCCGAGGGCGAGGTCTCGACGCTCGCGTCGGAGCCCGACCGCCTCCGCGGCGTCGATCTCGCCTGGATCATGAGCCATCTGGTGTCGGGCGAGGTCCAGCACGATCCCGACAACCCGGCGCAGCTCGGGCGATTTAGGGACGCGCTCGCCAAGCTCCCGCCGGCCAAGGCGAGCCTCGCCAACTCCGCCGGCATCTTCCTCGGCCCCGCCTATCATTTCGATCTGGTGCGACCGGGTGCGGCGCTCTACGGCCTGGCGCCGGTCGACCACGCGCCGAATCCGATGCGGACGACGGTCAGGCTGGAGGCCGAAATCCTGCAGGTGCGCGAGATCCCGTCCGGACGTTCGGTCGGCTACAACGCGCAATGGCGGGCGAATCGGCCGACCCGCATCGCCACCGTCGGCATCGGCTATGCCGACGGGTATTTGCGCTCGCTCACCAACCGCGGGCACGGATATATTGCCGGCCGTCCGATACCTCTGGTGGGGCGCGTCTCGATGGATCTCGTGACCTTCGACGTGACCGACGTTCCGGAGGATACGAGCCGGCCGGGAACGCCGGTCGTTCTGATGGGACCGGAGCTGCCGCCAGACGAGCTCGGCCGGCTCGCCGGCACCAACGGATACCAGATGCTGACCGGGCTCTCGCGGCGCTACGCCCGCCGCTATCTCGGAACCGGAGCGTGAGCGGCCTGCTCGCCCCCATCGGCCGCGCCTTCCTGGACGCGCTGGCGGCCCTCGGCCGCCTGGCGCTGTTCGCCGGCACGGCGATCGGCCATATGGGGCGCCCGCCCTTCTATCCGCGCCTGATCGCACGCCAGATGATCGAGATCGGCTACTTCTCGCTGCCGGTGGTGGCCTTGACCACGCTCTTCTCCGGCATGGTGCTGGCGCTGCAGAGCTACACCGGCTTCGCCCGCTTCTCGGCCGAGAGCGCGGTCGCCACCGTCGTCGTCCTGTCGATGACCCGCGAGCTTGCCCCGGTGCTCGCCGGCCTGATGGTCGCAGGCCGCGTCGGCGCCGCGATGGCGGCCGAGATCGGCACCATGCGCGTGACCGAGCAGATCGACGCGCTCACGGTCCTCTCGACAGATCCCTACAAGTACCTGGTGGTGCCGCGGCTGATCGCCGGCGCCACCATGCTGCCGCTCCTGGTGCTGGTCGGCGACATCATCGGCGTCTTCGGCGGCTACCTCGTCAGCGTCTACAAGCTCGACTTCAACGCCGCCGGCTATCTCCGCCGTACCTGGGACTACCTGGAGATGATCGACGTGGTCTCCGGGCTGGTGAAGGCGGGCGCCTTCGGCTTCCTGGTGGCGCTGACCGGCTGCTACCACGGCTACCACTCCAAGGGCGGCGCCCAGGGCGTCGGCCAGGCGACCACCAACGCGGTGGTCTCGGCCTCGATCCTGATCCTGGTCTTCAACTACATCATCACCGAGATGTTCTTCGCCAAATGAGCGCGCCGAAAATTCAGCTCACCGGGGTGAAGAAGGCCTTCGGCGAGCAGATCGTGCTCGACGGCGTCGACTACGCGCTTCCGGCGGGCGAGAGCCTGGTGGTGATCGGCGGCTCCGGCTCCGGCAAGTCGGTGCTGCTGAAATGCATCCTCGGCATCCTCAAGCCCGACGCCGGCTCGATCCGGATCGACGGCGTGGAGACCGCCGGCGCCCGCGGCGAGGCGCGCGAGGCGGTCTTGAAGAAGATCGGCATGCTGTTCCAGGGCTCCGCCCTCTTCGACAGCCTGCCGGTGTGGGAGAACGTCGCCTTCCGCCTGATCCAGGGCCAAGGGATGGAGCGGAAGGAGGCGAAGGAGGTGGCGCTCGGCAAGCTCGCCCAGGTCGGCCTAGGCCCGCCGGTCGCCGAGCTCTACCCGGCCGAGCTCTCCGGCGGCATGCAAAAGCGGGTGGCGCTCGCCCGCGCCATCGCCAGCGACCCCGAGATCATCTTCTTCGATGAACCAACGACCGGCCTGGATCCGATCATGGCCGACGTCATCAACGACCTGGTCGTCGCCAGCGTGAAGAAGCTCGGCGCCACCACCATCTCGATCACCCACGACATGGCGAGCGCGCGCAAGATCGCGACGAAGATCGCCATGATCTACGGCGGCAAGTTCATCTGGACCGGCGACGCCAAGAACATCGACCGCTCCGGCAACGCCCATGTCGACCAGTTCATCCACGGCCGCGCCGAAGGCCCGATCCAGATGGCGGTGAGAAGGCCGTGAGGCCGAACGCGTCCCCCATGCTTCGAAGCGGCGAAGTCGACTTCGCCGGAGCTCAGCATGAGGGCCGCTTTTCAGCGAGCCTCATCCTGAGCTTGTCGAAGGATGAGGCGGTGGCTCAAGCGAGCTGATCCCATGGCTAAACCGCACACCCGCTACGTCTGCCAGTCCTGCGGCGCCAGCTCGCCGAAATGGGCGGGACGCTGCGAGTCCTGCGGCGCCTGGAACTCGATCGTCGAGGAAGCGGCCGAAGCCCTGGCGCCGAAGGGCCAGTCGGCCAAGGGCGGGCGCAAGATCGACTTCGTCGAGCTCTCCGGCCCCTCCGATGAGCTGCCGCGCGCCGTCACCGGCATCGCCGAGTTCGACCGGGTCTGCGGCGGCGGCCTGATCCCGGGCTCGGCGATCCTGATCGGCGGCGACCCTGGCATCGGCAAGTCGACCCTGCTGCTCCAGGTCGCCGCCCGCCTCGCCGCCAAGGGCTCGACCATCTACATCTCGGGCGAGGAGTCGATCGACCAGGTCCGGCTTCGCGCCAAGCGCCTCAAGGTCGACCAAGCCAAGGTGGCGCTCGCCGCCGCGACGTCCGTCCGCGACGTGCTCGCCAGCCTCGACAGCACGGACCGCCCGGACGTGGTGGTGATCGATTCGATCCAGACCATGTATGTCGACACGCTCGACTCGGCGCCGGGTACCGTCGCCCAGGTCCGGGCCTCGGCCCAGGAGCTGATCCGGCTCGCCAAGCGCCGGGGATTCGTCGTCTTCCTGGTCGGCCATGTGACCAAGGAGGGCGTGATCGCCGGCCCCCGGGTGCTCGAGCACATGGTCGACACCGTCCTCTATTTCGAGGGCGAGCGCGGGCATCATTTCCGCATCCTCCGCGCCGTCAAGAATCGATTCGGGCCGACCGACGAGATCGGGGTCTTCGAGATGACCGACCGCGGCCTGGCCGAGGTTTCCAACCCGTCGGCCCTCTTCCTCGCCGAACGCCGGGGCGATGTCTCCGGCGCCGCGGTCTTCGCCGGCATGGAAGGAACCCGGCCGGTCCTGGTCGAGGTCCAGGCCCTGATCGCCCCCTCGCCCTTCTCGACGCCGAGGCGCGCGGTGGTCGGCTGGGACACCGGCCGGCTCGCCATGATCACCGCGGTCCTGGACGCCCGCTGCGGGGTCAGCCTCGCCGGTGCCGACGTCTTCCTCAACGTCGCCGGCGGCTTGAAGGTGATCGAGCCGGCGGCCGACCTCGCCTGTGCCGCCGCCCTCATCTCCTCCTTGACGCAGACCCCGGTTCCAGCCGACACGGTGGTCTTCGGCGAGATCGGTCTCGCCGGGGAGGTCAGGCAGGTGGGCCAGTCCGACGCCCGCCTCAAGGAGGCGGCGAAGTTGGGGTTCTCCAAGGCCTTTCTGCCGCGCCGCCGGCGCAAACAGGCGAGCGGCGACGCCCCGCTCGAGCTGATCGAGATCGACCGGCTGGCCGAGCTGGTGACCCGTCTCGGGGGCGACTCGACCCCGCATCGGAAACGGGCATGACCGGGATTCCGTTCACCCTCACCGACGGGCTGGTCGCCGCCGTCATCCTGCTCTCCGGCCTTTTCGCCTTCTTCCGCGGCTTCGTCCGGGAAGCGCTGGCGATCGGCGCCTGGGTCGGCGCCGTCGTCGCCGCCCTCTACGGCTTCAGGTACGCCAGGCCCATCGCGCGTCAGCTCATCTCCGTCGACACGATCGCCGATGCGACGGCCGGTATCGTCCCCTTCATCGTCGCCCTCATCGTCCTGAGCGTGATCTCCAACGCCCTCGCCCGCCGCGTCCAGGACAGCGTCCTCTCGGCCGTCGACCGCTCGCTCGGGTTCCTGTTCGGGCTCGTCCGCGGCGCGGTCGTCGTCTGCCTCGCTCTCCTGGTCGTGAACTGGGCGGTGCCCAAGGAGCAGCGGCCGGAGTGGATCGCCAACGCCCGCAGCCTCCCGACGATCGAAATCGGCGCCCAATGGCTCTTGAATCTGCTGCCGAGAGAGGTCAAATCGGACACGCGGGCGACGGCCGACGACGCCCGGCGCAAGATCGAGGCCGCAGTCGAGGAGAAGCGCCGATTCGACCGCCTGGTAAACCCTCAGCCGCAGGCGAATCCCGGTGCCCAGGAGGCGCGCCCCGGCTATAATGCCGAACAGCGTCGCGACCTCGACGTCCTGATCCGGACCACCCAGTAGGGAAGGCAGAGCAAGGCCGCCGATGAGCCTCACCACCCACCCCTTCGACGACGACGACAAGCTGCACGAGGAATGCGCGCTGTTCGGCATCTTCGGCACGCCCGACGCCGCCGCGCACACCGCGCTCGGCCTTCATGCCCAGCAGCACCGGGGGCAGGAGGCGACCGGCATCGTCGCCTTCGACGGCCAGCAGTTCAGCGCGCATCGCGGCATGGGGCACGTCGGCGACAATTTCGGCGATCCCGCGGTGATCCAGCAGCTCAAGGGCCACGCCGCCATCGGCCACAACCGCTACGCCACCACCGGCGCCACCGTCGCCCGCAATTCCCAGCCGCTGTTCGCCGAATTCGAGTCGGGCGGCTTTGCGGTCGGCCACAACGGCAACCTGACCAACGCCATGGAGGTGAGGAAGGACCTGGTCCGCCGCGGCTGCCTGTTCCAGTCGACCACCGACAGCGAGGTCATCATCCACCTGATGGCGATCGGCCGCGGCATGAGCGTCATCGACCGGCTGGTCGGCGCGCTCCGCCAGGTCGAGGGCGCGTACTCGCTGGTCGCCCTCTGCTCGGCCGGGCTGATCGGCGTCCGCGATCCGCACGGCGTCCGCCCGCTGGTGCTGGGCAAGATCGGCGACGCCCACATCCTGGCCTCGGAGACCTGCGGCCTCGACATCATCGGCGCCGACTTCGTCCGCGACATCGAGGCCGGCGAGGTCGTGCTGATCGACGAGGCCGGGGTGCACAGCCACCACCCGTTCCGCGACCAGGAAAAGCGCTTCTGCATCTTCGAGTACATCTACTTCTCGCGCCCCGACAGCGTGGTCGAGGGCTTGAGCGTCTACGAGGCGAGGAAGCGCATCGGCGCCGAGCTCGCGCGCGAAAGCGGGGTCGACGCCGACCTCGTCGTCCCGGTGCCGGATTCGGGCGTACCGGCGGCGATCGGCTATGCCGCCAAGAGCGGCATCCCCTTCGAGCTCGGCATCATCAGGAGCCACTATGTCGGCCGTACCTTCATCGAGCCGAGCGACCAGATCCGCCACCTCGGCGTGAAGCTCAAGCACAACGCCGCCCGCGCCCAGATCGAGGGCAAGCGCGTCATCCTGGTCGACGACTCGATCGTCCGCGGCACCACCTCGACCAAGATCATCCAGATGGTCCGCCTGGCCGGTGCCAAGGAAGTGCATTTCCGCATCGCCAGCCCGCCGACCACGCACTCCTGCTTCTACGGCGTCGACACGCCCGAGCGCTCCAAGCTGCTGGCCGCCCAGATGGACGTGAAGGACATGGCCGCCCACATCGGCGCCGACTCGCTCGCCTTCATCTCGCTCGACGGCCTCTACCGCGCCATGGGCCTCGAGGGCCGCGATGCCAAGCAGCCGGCCTACTGCGACGCCTGCTTCACCGGCGATTATCCGATCCCGCTGATCGACCACCTCGAAGGCGGCCATTCCCGCCAGCTCTCGCTCCTCACCGAGAACGTCTGAGACCTCCATGCGCCTGAAGGACCGGATCGCGCTCGTCACCGGCGCGTCGCGCGGCATCGGCCGCGCCGTCGCCGAGCGCTTCGCCAAGGAAGGCGCGCATGTGGTGGCGACCGCACGCACCACCGGCGGGCTCGAGGAGCTGGACGACGCGATCAAGGCGGCCGGCGGCACCGCGACCCTGGTGCCGCTCGACCTCGCCGCCCCCAACGGCATCGAGGAGCTGGGCCAGGCGATCTTCGATCGCTTCAAGCGCCTGGACGTCCTGGTCGGCAACGCCGCGGTGGCGGCGACGCTCGGTCCCGTCTCCCAGCTCGCGCCGAAGGCCTGGGAAGAGTCGGTCGTCCTCAACATGACCGCCAACTGGCGCCTGATCCGCTCGATGGAGCCGCTGCTCCGCCTCTCCGAGGCCGGCCGCGCCATCTTCGTGACCTCGGGCGTGACCAAGATGGTGCCCGCCTATTTCGGCGCCTACACCGCGACCAAGGCCGGGCTCGAGGCGCTGGTCTATACGTGGTGCAAGGAGATCGAGAAGACGAAGATCAAGGCCAACCTGCTCTCCCCCGGCGCGGTCCGCACGAGCATGCGGGCCGGCGCCTTCCCCGGCGAGGATCCCCTGACGGTGACCCCGCCGGAGGCGATCGCCGGGGTCTTCGTCGATCTCGCTGAGGCCTCCTGCCAGCGCCACGGCGAGTGGGTGAAGGCGCAGAAGTAGCGGGAACTTTCTGTATTTTCTAATTATTAGATCGTCGAGTTACCTAAACCCGCATTTCCCAGATGCAGCGCAAATTCGTGGGAGCCTGAGCGCGATTCAGTTATAGTAATCAGCACGTTATTCAAACATCGAGGCTCCGATCATGACGCACCCAGCGGGTGAATCGGATTTCGGTGTTTTGAGGCTCGATTTCGACCGCCGGCTAAAGCTGGAATTTCATGGTTCCCAGATCACGTCGGACGCCGGCCTGCTGGCGTTTCGGGA
>SHVZ01000082.1 GCA_009694025.1 Alphaproteobacteria bacterium
GACCGGCCGGCCTTGTGCCGTCAGCACATAGACCTGGCGCAGTTTCGTGACGATCTCTTCCGCCGTATGCCTCTTCCTTGCCATCGTCGTCCTCCTCCTTGGTCAAAAACCATACTTCAGGGAGGACCACTTTTCAGGGGGCAGGACACTCGAAGGAAATGATCTTCCCGGCTGCATTTGGAGTGAGGCGGATCGAGATCGGACTTGCGAGTATGCTCGGCCTCGTCTCCGGCGCGACCATCGTGATATATGGCGTCGCTCAACTGGCCGATACGCGCTTTCCGAGATGGCTAGGCCTTCTGGGCCTAGCCGGTGGCGTGCTGACCTTTGTTGGAGGCATTGCGTTAGCCTATTCACGCTTTTCGGCAACGGCGATGATCGTCAACATGCCCGCCGGTATCCTGACGATGTCCTGGATGCTTGCGCTCGGCATCCATGTCTGGATCAGGCCAGTATTCTTGCTGGCGCTTCCTGGCCAGGCGCCCCCGTCCGGTTCGGCCTGGGCCCCGACAATCGGTGGCCTTGCAACTGAGATCGGACGTAGACGCGCGGCCGTCGCGTCAGGGCGGTCGGAGATCCCGGTCGTCGGAAGGGAGGGCGCTGTGGACTTCATCATGATGCTGACCCGCAACGATCGGACGGTCGCGGACGCCGACGAGCTGGTCGACCCGGTCATCGGCTGGGGCGTGAAGCATATCGGCTTCAAGGACATCGGCGTGCCGACTGCCGTCATGCGGAGCGTGGTACGGAAGGTCCGGGCAGCGCGGGCCATCTCGTACCTGGAGGTCGTCAGCACCGCGCCCGAGGCGGTGACGAGATCGCTCGAGGCCGGGCGGGACCTCGGGGTCGACCGCATCCTGGGAGGGACGGACATCGCGGCCGCGAAGGGGATTCTGAACGACCTCACGGGCTACTACCCGTTTCCGGGCTTGCCCGTCGGCCACCCGACCCGGCTCGGAGGCTCGCCAGCGCTGGTTGCCGACCACTGCCGCGCGGCGCGCGCCGCCGGCTGCGGCGGCGTCGATCTGCTCGCCTATCGCGCGACCGATGCGGATCCGCTCGACCTGGTGCGGGCGGCCCACGGCGCGCTGAGTGGCGGGCGCCTGATCGTCGCCGGCAGCGTCAACTCACGCGAGCGGATTCATGCCCTCGCAGCGGCCGGCGCCGATGCCTTCACCATCGGATCGGCGGCGTTTGACGGTTCGTTCTCGCCATCCAAGGGCGCACTCCGAAGCCAGATACGCGACATTCTGGAAGCATGCGAGACCGCGCCGAAGATCATAGCGTGAAAGCCCCGTCGGCGAGGCCATCAGCCGGCACTTCCGGGTGATGCGCGACACCACCAAGCTCCCGGACGCGGCGCTGGCGCGGTCATTTCGCCGAAATCGGAGAATTCGCCGCCCCGGGCTCGACACTCGGCAGACTGCCGATGCCGGCATCGGGGGAAAGTCATGAGACTCGCGGTGATCCATATCGGTCAGGAGACCAACGACTTCAATCCGGTGCCGACGACCATGCGGGACTACGAGTCGTTCGGGCTGTTCGAAGGGGAGGCGGTCTTCGAGCAATTCCGCGGCGTCGGCCAGGTCGGCGGCTACCTCGCCGCGGTCGATGAGGCCGGGCGCCAGATCAGGTCGGTCCCGATCATCCGCGGCTGGGCCACCGCCGGTGGGCGGATCACCACCGAGGCGCGCCTGTTCTTCGAGGACAAGATCCGTGCCGGGCTCCAGGCCGCCGGCAAGATCGACGGCCTCGCCCTGCAGCTGCATGGGGCCTGCGCCGCCGAAGACATGGACGATGTCGAAGGTGCGCAAATCGAGCTCTGCCGTTCGATCCTGGGGCCTGGCGTCCCGATCGTCGTGTCGCTCGACCATCACGCGAATATCACCCGGAAGATGGTCGGTCTCAGCACCGCCATCGTCGCCCACCGGACACAGCCGCACGATCCTTTCGACACCGGGAAGATCGGCGCCGAGCTTCTGATCCGCATCGTTGCGGGCGAAGTGAAGCCGGTCATGGCCTGGCGGAAGCTCCGGTTGATCTCGCACCAGGAACAGTTCCTGACGTCAAAGGGGCCGATGAAGGTCTGGTTCGACCGGGCGCGCGCCATGGAGGCGGCCGACCCGCGCGTCCTCCATGTCGGCAACTGCCCGATGCAGCCCTGGCTCGATGTCGCCGAAGGCGGCTGGGCCTCCATCGTTGTCGTCGATGGCGACCGGGCGCTCGCCGAGAAGCTCGCCGACGAGATCGCCGGCCTCGCCTGGTCGATGCGGGCGGAATTCCAGAAGAAGGATGCCGTCCCGATCGACGTCGCCGTCCGCATGGCCGATGAGGCGCCGTCCGGCGTCGTCTGCCTCAGCGACACCGGCGACACGGTGTTCGGTGGGGCCGCGGGCGACAGCAACCTCATCCTCGAGTCGATCCTCCGTCTTGGGATCAAGAGCACGGGGCTCATCCCGATGATCGAACCGGTGACGGTTGCGCGTCTGATCGAGGCTGGTGTCCGCGCGACGGTCACCCTGCCCATCGGCGGCCATGCCGCCACCGCGTTCTTCCGCCCGCTCGAGGTCACCGGCACCGTCAGGCGTATCGGCGACGGGCGCGTGCGCCTGGAGGAGCATCGTGCCCCGGGGATCGACATGGGCCGGACGGTGGTCTTCGAGGTCGGCCCCGTGACCATGCTGATCAGCGAGCTCCGCGGCGTCGCCGGCAACGTGCCGGCGGTCTATCGGGCCTTCGGGGTCGAGCCGATCGAGTACAAGATGGCCGTCCTCAAGACCGCGTCCAATTTCCAGTATTTCGCCCCGATCTCCTCGCCGGTGATCCGGGTCGATACCCGCGGACCGGGCCAATCGGATGTCGCCGGGCTTCCGTGGAAGCGGATTCCTCGCCCGATCTATCCTCTGGAAGAGGTCGGTTCCTGGCGCGGCTGAGCCCGTCAGGCGATACCGACGTTTCGGGACCCCTTTACCAAGGTTTGACAGCCCGGAACCGCGACTGTCAGTGTTAGGGACGCTCGGGGGGCGGTCCGGACCACGGACCGTCGGATCGGGCTATTTGATCGCGGCCATCGAATAGGGGAGGTACCCGTCACATGAAAATCGGTTCATTGCGTCCGTTCGGGCTCGCGAGGGCGCTGCTGCTGGCAGTGGCCGCCGTCTCGATCGCCGCCGCCGGCGCCTCGGCGCAGGAGCTCAAGGGCGGCCGGCTCCGGATCGCCATTCTCGCTGACATCCACAACTTCGATCCACAGCAGTTCTCCGGGGTAAATTTCCCGTTGATCAAGAACCTGTATGACAGCTTGATCGAGTACGCGCCGGACGGTAAGGCGATCCCGAACCTGGCCTCGGAGTGGAAGGTCGGGCCGGACAACAGGTCAGTGACCGTGACGCTCCGCCCGGGCGTCACCTTCCACAGCGGCGCACCGCTCAATGCCGAGGCGGTCGCGGCCACCTTGAAGAAGGCGGCCGATCCGCAGAAGGGCAAGAATGTCTACGCCACCATGTCGATCGTGAAGGACTGGACCGTCGGCGGGCCGCAGTCGATCACGCTCAACTTCAACAACCCGGTCCCTGACCGGCAGATCACCGATCTGCTCCAGTTCCTCTCCGTCATCGAGCCTGCGGGCATCGAAACGTCCGAGACCAAGGATGCCGGCTCGGGTCCGTTCGTGCTCGCCGAGCGCGTGCTCGGCCAGCGGGTGACCATGACGGCCAACGCGAAGTACTGGCAGAAGCCGCCGATCGTGAGCGAAATCGTGCTGACGGTGTTCAGCGACAACGACGCCGCCAGCGCCGCGCTCGAGTCCGGCGCCGTCGACATCATCTACGGTGGCAACGCCCGATCCGCCGTGCGCCTGCGCAATGCCGGCTACCAGCTGGTCCAGGGTCCGGGGCCGCTGGTCCAGGTGTTCCGCATCAACGCCACCCAGGGTCCGTTCAAGAACGAGAAGTTCCGGCAGGCCTTCAACTTCCTGATGGACCGCGAGGCGATCCTCAGGGTCGGATATGCCGGCGTCGGCGAGGTGACGGCGCTTCCCTGGGCGCCGGCGAGCCCGGCGGTCGACAAGTCCTACAACACGACCTACGCCTTCAACCTCGACAAGGCGCAGGCGCTGCTCAAGGCGTCGGGCCTCTCGGCGGCGGAGATGAGCAATTGGAAGCTGGTGGCGAACGGCGGCGACCAGGACGGGTTGGCCATCAGCCAGATCGTGCAGAGCACGCTGGCGAAGGTTGGCATCAACATTCAGCTCGACGTCAAGCAAGGCGCCGAGCTCACCGATACGATGCTCACCGGCAAGTTCGCAGCGATCTTCGGCGGCATCGGCAACATCCAGAAGTTCCCGACCCGGGTCGGCACCAACAGCATCTACCGCACGACCAAGAACCCGATCCTCGGCGATCCGCATCCGATTCCGGCTTACGTCGCGGCGATGAACCGCGTCGACACGACCCTGGGATCTGGAGAGCCCGTCAAGGCGGCCTACGACAACCTGAACAAGGTGCTGGTCGAATCCGCCTTCGGGATTCCCACCAACACCTTCGACATCGGTCTCATCGTCGCCGCCAAGAACGTCGGCGGCATCTCCCGAGAGATCGACAACATGCTGGTGGCCCGGACCATCGGATTCCGTTGATCTGAGCCTTCGTCACGGCGGCGGCGACCAAGCCAGGTCGCCGCCGCCGCCTTTTCAAGACAATGCGAGTCATCATGGGTCGTGATGTCTGAGCCGGTCCTGTCTGTCCGCGGCCTTGAGGTGACCTTCATAGGCGGCGGCCGGCCGGTGCCGGCGGTCCGGGGCGTCGACTTCGACGTCTATCCCAACGAGGTGCTGGGCATCGTCGGTGAGTCCGGTTCGGGCAAGAGCGTCACCTCGCTCGCGATCACCGGGCTCCTGCCGGACACCGCCCGGGTGAAGGGCTCGATCCGGCTCGGCGATGTCGAGATGACGGAGGCCGACCGCGAGATCCTTCGGCAGATGCGCGGCCAGGACGTCGGCATGATCTTCCAGGATCCGGCGACGACTCTGAATCCGGTGTTCACCGTCGGCCGGCAGGTCACCGAAGGCCAGGTCGCGCACGGCCAGATCCAAGCGCTGCGGGCGCGCGAGCGGAGCATCGAGCTCCTGCGCGAGGTGGACATCCCCGATCCCGACGGCCGCGTCCTGCAGTACCCCCACCAGTTCTCCGGCGGCATGCGCCAGCGCGCCGTGATCGCCATGGCGATGGCCGGCCGCCCCCGGCTGATCATCGCCGACGAGCCGACCACCGCCCTCGACGTCACGGTCCAGGCGCAGGTGCTGTCGGTGCTTGCCAAGCGCCAGGCCGACACCGGCGCCGCCGTCATCCTGATCACCCACGACCTCGGCGTGGTCGCCGAGGTCGCTCACCGGGTTGCCGTCATGTACGGCGGCCGCATCGTGGAGACCGGCCCGGTTGCGGAGATCTTCAAGCGGCCGCGCCATCCCTACACGGTAGGGCTGCTGCAGAGCCTTCCCCGCATCGACTCCGTCGATGAGCGGCTGGTCCCCATCCCCGGACAGCCGCCGAACCCGGCCCTGCTGCCGACGGGCTGCACCTTCCATCCGCGCTGCCCGATCGGATGCGATCGTGCAATCTGCCGCAGCGAGGAGCCGCCGCTCCGTGCGGTCGGCGAGGTCCATCACTCGGCTTGCCACTATGCCGAGGAAGTCGCCCGGCTCTTCGCTGACGCCATGCCTTCCGACCGCATCCCGGCGTCCGTCGTCGCTCGGGCTGCCGCGGCCGGGCCACCGCTCCTCGCGGTCGACGGGCTCAAGGTCCATTTCCCGATCAAGGCCGGAATCTTGCGGCGGCGCGTCGGCTGGGTCAGGGCGGTCGACGGCGTGAGCCTCACCGTCGGGCCAGGCGAGACGGTGGGCCTGGTCGGGGAATCGGGCTGCGGCAAGACCACGACCGGTCGCGCCATCATGGGCCTGATCAAGGCAACCGGCGGCAGCATCCGCTTCGACGGCCAGGAGGTCACGCGGCTCTCGCCGGGCGAGCTCCGCAAGGCCCGAAGGCACATGCAGTACATCTTCCAGGACCCGTACTCGTCGCTGAATCCGATCAAGACCGTCGGCGACATCGTCGCCGAGCCGCTGCATATCCACGGCCTCTACGAGGAGATGGGCGGCGGCGCCCGGATCACCGAGCTGTTCGAGCTGGTTGGGCTGCCGCGGACCGTGCTTGGCCGCTATCCGCGCGAATTCTCGGGTGGACAGAAGCAGCGGATCGGGATCGCGCGGGCGCTCGCGCTTCAGCCCCGGCTCCTCATCCTGGACGAGCCCGTCGCCGCGCTCGACGTCTCGATCCAGGCCCAGATCATCAACCTGCTCCAGGATCTGCAGAAGGAGCTGGGGCTCGCCTACCTGTTCATTGCCCACGACCTGTCGGTGGTCCGCCACATCTCCGACCGGGTCGCGGTGATGTATCTGGGCCGCATCGTCGAGGAGAGCGAGAAGGCGACGCTCTACGAGACGCCGGTCCATCCTTATACCCAGTCGCTCCTGTCCGCCGTGCCCGTACCCGACCCGGATGCGCGGCAGACGAGACGCCGGATCGTACTCGAGGGCGACATCCCGAACCCGGCCAAGCCGCCGTCGGGCTGCTACTTCCATCCCAGGTGCTTCCGGGCGACAGAACGCTGCCGCGTCGAGGAACCGGCGTTCGAGCCCTACCCCGGCCTGCCGACCCGGTCGGCCTGCCATCATGCCGGGCCGCTCGAAGCCGTGGGTAGCCGCCGCGGTGCGTCATCATGAGCGGCGGCGTGCAGCGCTCGCTCGACCTGGCCCGGCGCGTCTTCGCGCGCAAGGGGGCCCTTCTCAGCATCCTCTATCTGGCGGCGATCGCCCTCGTCGCCATGCTCGCCCGCTGGGTCGTCCCATTCGACCCGGTCGCCCAGAACCTTATGAGCACCCTCGAGCCGCCGTCGACCGCCCACTGGTTCGGGACCGACGAGCTCGGCCGCGACATCATGACCCGTGTCGTCTACGGCGCCCGGACGTCGCTCCTGACGGCGTCCGGTGCCGTGATCATCGCCGGCACCATCGGCGTTCCCGTCGGCCTCGTCGCCGGGTTCTTCGGCGGCTGGCGCGACGCGGTGCTCATGCGGATCGTCGATGTCCTGCTGTCGCTCCCCGGCATCCTCTTCGCGATGGCGCTCATCGCGGTCCTCGGGCGGAGCCAGCTCGCGGCGCTGGTTGCGGTCGGCATCACCGGCATCCCGAGCTTCGCCCGCATCACGCGGGCGCAGGTTCTGTCGCTGAGGAAGCGGGACTTCGTCATGGCGGTCGAGGCGCTGGGCGGGTCCTCGGCCTACAACATGTTCCGTACCGTGCTTCCGAACTCCTGGAGCCCGATCCTGGTGCAGATCGTCATCCTCTCCTCCATCGCCATCCTGCTCGAGGCTGCGCTGGCCTTCCTCGGGGTCGGCATCCCGCCGCCGACGCCGAGTTGGGGAGAGATGCTGAGGACCGGAAAGTCCTATCTCTACGACGCACCCTACTACGCGGTGCTGCCGGGGATCGTGCTGACCCTGACCATTCTTTCCCTCGATACCCTCGGGCGGACGCTCGCCTGGGTGCTCGAGGATCGCCATGAGCTCGCAGAAGAGGCGGCGCCCGATCGGATGGTCCCATGACCGGCTACATCATCCGCCGCATTCTCCAGCTTCTCCCGGTCCTGCTGATCGCCTCGGCGGGCATCTGGGCCATGATCTACGCGGTTCCCGGCACGCCGATCGGCGCCATCGTCGGCGAGAACGCCACACCTGAGCAGATCCAGGCGGCGATCCAGCGAGTCGGCCTCGACCAGCCGGTCCTCGTCCAGTTCTGGGCCTGGCTCAAGAGTGCCGTGCTCGGCGATCTCGGCCGGTCGATCCATAGCCGGGATCCGGTTCTCGACCTGATCATGCTCCGGGTGCCGGCGACGCTGCAGCTCGGCCTCTCTGCTACCCTGGTCGGGCTCATCCTCGGCATTCCGGTCGCGGTGATCAGCGCCCTCTATCCGGGGTCGTGGATCGACCGCTCCTTGAGCGGTTGGAGTGCGCTGGCGCTCGGCGTCCCCACCTTCTGGCTCGGCATCCTCCTGATCCTGCTCTTCGCCGTGCAGCTTCGCTGGCTGCCCTCTGCGTCGACGTATGTGTCGGTCTTCGATTCGCCGCTGGGAGCGCTCAGGAATACCTTCCTCCCGGCCCTGACCCTCGGCGTCTATGTCTCCGGCATCTTTGCCCGCTTCCTCAGGGCCTCGCTGCTGAGCGAGCTCAAGGCGGACTATGTGAGGACCGCCCGGTCCAAGGGGCTGAAGGAGCGCGACGTGGTCGGCCGGCACGTGCTGAGGAACGCGCTCCTGCCGTTCGTGACAGTGGTCGGCCTGATGATGGCGGCTTTCATCGGCGGCACGGTCGTAACTGAGGCGGTGTTCACCTACCCCGGGATCGGCCGGCTGCTGATCCAGGCGATCAACCAGCGCGATTACCCGCTGATTCAGGGCGTGATCCTATTTGTCCTGGTCGCCCACGTTCTCATCAATCTGATGGTCGACGTGCTCTACGCCTATATCGACCCGCGGATCGACTATTCCTAGAAGGCGGCGAGGCTCACGCTGCGGGCCTCGATCCGTGCGCTAAGGCGACAACGAGCACGCCCGAGAGCGTGACCGCCGCACCGATCAGAATCCTGGCGGTGACGACGTCTCCGAGCACGACGATGCCGGCGACGACGCCGAACACTGGCGCCAGCAGGAACATCGGCGTCACCAGCGACACCGGGTAGCGGCGGAGCAGGTGATACATGCCGGCGAATCCCAGCAGCGACGATCCGAGGGCGGTGAAAGTGAGGGCGCCCCAGGCGAGCGGCGAGGCGGCGGCCATCGCCTCGACCTGCCCGGTTTCCAGGATCAGCGACAGCGCCAGCAGGATCGGCGCCGACACCAGCGCAACCCAGGCCTGGAGATTGAATACCCCGACGTTCCCGAGCCCCCGCATCAGTACCTGGGCCAGCGCCATCGACAGGCTGGCGACCATCACCAGGATGACCGCGTTGGCGTAGCTGAAGACCCGCGGATCGAAGCCGATCACGACGACGCCGGCGAACGCGGCGACGATGCCGACGAGGCGGAGGGGGGAGAGCCGTTCGCCCAGGAACACGACGGCCAGGATCACCGCAAAGGGCAACGTCACCTGCGAGACGATCGCGATCGTCGAGACGTCATCGGCGAGCTTGAGCGCGGTGTACTGCAGGCTGAAGTGGAGGGCGCCGCAGAAGAACGACACTGCGAGGATGCGCGGCATCTGCTTCGGCACCACACGCAGCAGCGGCGCCAGGACCGCGATCAGCATGACGAATCTGAGCCCTGTGAACCACACCGGCGGGATCTCGCGGAGCCCGACCTTGCCCGCAATGAAGGTCAGGCCCCAGGCCAGGCTGATCAGCAGGACCAGGACAAGGTCGGCCAGCCTCACGCGCGCGACCTTGCGCGTTCAGGCGTGCTGCCTGTCGAGCTTCGGCAGGAAGGCGGTCAGGAGCCCGAACAGCGGCAGGAAGGAGCAGATCTTGTAGACCGTGTCGATGCTGGTGAGATCGGCGACCTTGCCGAGCGCGGCGGCGCCGAGCCCGCCCAGGCCGAAGGAGACGCCGAAGAAGATGCCGGCGACCATGCCGACCCGCCCCGGCAGGAGATCCTGGGCATAGACGATGATGGCGGAGAAGGCGGACGCCATGATCAGGCCGATCAGGACCGAAAGGGTCAGCGTCATGACGAGGCCGGCATAGGGCAGGGCCAGGGTGAAGGGAAGCACACCGAGGATCGAGAACCACATCACCGGGATGCGCCCGATCTTGTCGCCGATCCAGCCACCGGCAAGCGTTCCCATCACGATCGAGCCGAGGAAGACGAAAAGCGCGACCTGCGCCTCCTGTACCGACAGGCTGAACTTGTCGATCAGGTAGAACGTGTAAAAGGAGCCGAGGCTGGCGCTGTAGACCGTCTTCGAGAACATCAGCAGGATCAGAATGACGATCGCGCCGGCGACGCGGCCCCGCGATAGTACGAGGTGACCGTCCATGCCCCTGGCGGGCCGCGGCTTCGGCTTGGCGAGGTGGCGGTTGTGGCTGTACCAGTTGCCGACTGCGACCAGCACGATCATGGCGACGAGCGCAGCGGCCGAGAACCAGACGATGCTGGACTGGCCGCGCGGCACGATGATGAAGGCCGCCAGCAGCGGGCCGATCGCCGATCCCGTGTTGCCGCCGACCTGGAACAATGACTGGGCGAGGCCGTGGCGGCCGCCGGACGCCATGCGTGCGACTCGCGACGATTCCGGATGGAAGACCGCGGAGCCGATGCCGATCAGCGCCGCCGCCAGCAGGATGACCGGGTAGCTGTGGGCCATCGACATCAGCACCAGCCCGACGAAGGTCGAGCTCATGCCGATTGTCAGCGAATACGGCATCGGCCGGCGATCGGTGTAGATGCCGACGACCGGCTGCAGGAGCGACGCCGTGAACTGGAAGGCGAGCGTAATCAGGCCGATCTCGGCGAAGTCGAGGGCGTAGCTCTCCTTCAGGATCGGATAGATCGCCGGCACCATCGACTGCATCATGTCGTTCAGCATGTGGCAGAAGCTGAGCGAGAGAATCACGGCGAAGGTCGTGCTGCTCCCGCTCGCCGCTGGCGCCGCTACGGTAGAGGCGGATGCCGTCGTCGCCTTGACGCCGCTAGCGCTGATCGTGTCGTCGGTCATGGTCTCGCGGTACCTCGATGCTCGCTGCCTTGGCGGGGAAATCTATGCTCCGTACGGACGGCGGCTGTCCATCACACATTTCGCTCGCGGCCGGCCCAATAGCGGTCGCGGATGGTGCGTTTCAGCACCTTGCCGACCGGGCTCCGCGGGAGCTGGTCCCAGATCTCGAACGACTTCGGCGTCTTCATCCCGCCGACCCGCTGCCGGCAGAAGGCCGCCAGCTCTTCGACCGTCGCCTCGCCGCCTTCCTTGATCTGGACGATCGCCTTCACCGCTTCGCCCCATTTCTCGTCGGGGACGCCGATCACCGCGCAGTCCTGCACGGCGGGGTGCGACCAGATCACCTGCTCGATCTCCGAGGGGTAGATGTTGAAGCCGCCGGAGATGATCATGTCGCGCTTGCGGTCGACGATGTAGAAGTAGCCGTCCTCGTCCTTGAAGCCGATGTCGCCGGTGTGGTGCCAGCCGAACCGGGACGCCTCTTCGGTCGCCTTCGGATTCTTGAAGTAGCCTTTCATGACCAGGTTGCCGCGGACGACGATCTCGCCGCGCTCGTTCGGCGGCAGGATCCGCCCCTCGTCGTCCATGATCTCGACCTGGGCGAAGACGGTCGGCCGGCCGCAGCTCATCAGCCGCTTCTCGCGGACGGGATCGCCGACCACCAGATGCTCCTCCGGCGCGAGGAAGGTGCAGAGCATCGGCGCCTCCGCCTGGCCGAAGGTCTGCGCCATCACCGGCCCGAACACCTCCAGCGCCTCCTGGAGCTTCTTCGCGGACATCGGCGCCGCCGCGTAGATGAAATGCTTTAGCGACGAATAGTCGAACTCGCGGGCGCGGGAGTGGCCGAGCATCATGTAGATGACCGTCGGCGGCAGGAAGAGGGTGGTCACCCGGTGGCGCTCGATGCTCTCCATGACCAGCAGCGGGTCGGCGCTCGGGATGACGACGGTCGTGGCGCCCATCGCCATCAGCGGAAACGCGATGCATCCGGCTGCATGCGTCATCGGCGCGGCGACGAGATGCACCGGCGGTTCGCGGTACGGCATGCTGGTGATGAAGTTCGCGATCATCGTCGCGAAGTTCAAATGCGTCAGCATCACTCCCTTCGACCGGCCGGTGGTGCCGCCGGAGGGCCAGATCGAGGCGACGCCGTGCGGGCCGGCGGGCACGTAGCAAGGCTCGTCGCTGCCGTCGGCGAGCCAGGCGTGCAGGCCCGGGTCGCGCCCGTCCGCGCGATCGATGCAGACGAGGCCGAGGAGGGTCGGAACCTTGGCGCGGATCTCCTCGGCCGCGGCGGCGAAGCTGCTGTGATAAAAGAGCCAGCGGCATTCGTTGTCGACGAGGATCGCGATGTTGTCGTCGACCGCGTTCCGGGCGTTCAAGGGCATCCAGGCGCCGCCGGCGCGGAGGATGCCGAGGATGCAGGAGAAGGCGTCGGCGTCGTTCGGACTCAAGACCGCGCCGGCGGCCTCCGGCTTCAGGCCGGACGCGATCAGCCGGTTGGCGAGGCGGTGGGTCCGCCGCTGCACCTCGCGAAACGACAGCGAAACGCCCGTGCCGACGAGGCAGGGCCTCTCCGGCTGAAGCGCCACGCCGCGATCGAAGAAGTCGATCAGCCGCATCCGTTTTCTTTGCCTCTGATGCCTAAGGATAATATGCTTCGGGTCCTGCCACCTATGCCCGCAGCCTATTGACGGAACGCCGGCCCGGGACCGTCCCGCGCCGACACCTGGAGATGCCGATGTTCACCACCCGCCCTGAGCTTCTCGGCACCTTCGGGGCCACCGCCTCGACCCACTGGCTCTCGGCCGTGACCGGCATGGGCGTGCTTGAGCGGGGAGGCAATGCCTTCGATGCGGCAGCGACCATGGGCTTCGTCCAGCAGGTGGTCGAGCCGCACCGCAACGGCCCCGGCGGCGAGGTGCCGATCCTGTTCCACCAGGCCGGAACCGACGGCGTCCGGGCGATCTCCGGCCAGGGGGTTGCGCCGGCCGCTGCGACGGTCGAGCGCTACCGCGGGTTCGGCCTCGACCTCGTTCCCGGCACCGGGCTCCTCGCGGCGACGATTCCAGGCCCGTTCGACGCATGGATGGTGCTGATCCGCGACCGCGGCACCGTGCCGCTGAGGGCGATCCTCGAGCCGGCGATCGCGCTCGCCGACAAGGGCTATCCGATGATCCCGCGCCTGGCGAACGCCATCGCCAAGGTGGCCGAGGTGTTCAAGACCGACTGGCCGACCTCGGCGGCGCTCTATCTGCCGGGGGGCCATCCGCCGAAAGCCGGCACCTATTTCCGCAATCCCGCGCTCGCCCAGACCTTCCGGCGTCTTCTCGAGGAAGCCGAGGCCGCCGGCGGCGACCGGGTGCGCCAGATCGAGGCGGCGCGACGGGCATGGTCCCAAGGCTTCGTCGCCGAGGCGATCGACCGCTTCGTCCGCACGCCGGTCAAGGACACCTCCGGTCGCGCCCATGCTGGCCTGATCACCGCCGCCGACATCGCCGGCTGGCGGGCGCGCGAAGAAGCACCGGTCACCTATGACTACGGCCGCTACACCGTCGCCAAATGCGGTCCCTGGACCCAGGGACCGGTGTTCCTCCAACAGCTTGCCCTGTTGAACGGCCGGGACCTCGCCGGGCTCGATCCGGTGGGAGCGGAGTTCGTCCACCTCGTCGTCGAGGCCACCAAGCTCGCCTTCGCCGACCGCAACGCCTACTACGGCGATCCCGATTTCGTCGAGGTGCCATTGCCGACGCTGCTCAGCGACGCCTACAACCGCGAGCGCCGGAAGCGGATCTCGTCCGCGGCCGCGCTCGACACGCCGCCGGGTGCGATTCCCGGCTACCAGCCGAACGTCGCCAAGCTGGTGCGCGGGCCGAATATCGCGCTGGAACCGCGCTGGAAGGCGGCGATGCCAGGCGACACCTGCCACCTCGACGTGATCGACCGCCATGGCAACATGGTCGCGGCTACGCCCTCGGGCGGATGGCTGCCGAGCTCGCCGGTGATCCCCGATCTCGGCTTCCCGCTCGGCACCCGCGGCCAGATCTTCTCGCTCGATCCTGCGCATCCGAATGCGCTGGTGCCGGGCAAGCGGCCGCGGACGACGCTGACGCCCTCCATGGCGCTCCGCGACGGTAAGCCCTACATGGCGTTCGGCACCCCGGGCGGCGATCAGCAGGACCAATGGTCGCTGGTCATGTTCCTCCGGCACGTCCACCATGGCATGAACCTGCAGGAGGCGATTGACGCCCCGGCCTTCCACACCTCGCACTTCCAAAGCTCGTTCTGGCCGCGCGGTTCGGAGCCCGGGAAAGTCGCAATCGAGGGCCGGTTCGGCGAGGCGGTGGCCAAGGACCTGAAGCGCCGCGGCCATGACGTCGTGGTGGTCGACGACTGGAGCGAGGGCAATCTCTCGGCGATCACCCGCGACGGCGAGATGCTGCGGGCAGGGGCCAACCCGCGTTACATGGAAGGCTACGCAGTCGCTCGATAGTTGCCGTCGCCGCTCTTCGCGGCGGCGGTATTCCGGCCTTTGCGCCTTGTGCTCGATCCCGCGAGGCCAGCCGGCCATGATCTCGCCGGCAAGAAGGAGTCCGCCGATGACCACCGAGAACCACGTCAAGAAGAAGCTGGCCGAGGGCAAGCTCGCGGTCGGATTGACCTTGCGGATCGCGCCGTCGGTAGAGATGACATTTGTCGCACGCCAGGCCGGCTTCGATTGGCTGTTCCTCGACATGGAGCACGGGTCGATGGCGGTCCACCATGTCGGCCAGCTCTCGATCGCGGGCGCGGCTGCCGGCCTGACGCCGATCGCGCGCGTCACCCATCAGGACGTGGCCACGGCGTGCCGGCTGCTCGATGCCGGGGCGCATGGCTTGATCTTTCCGCATGTCGACACCGCCGATGAAGCGCGGGCAGCGGCCGAAGCCTGCCGCTTCGCGCCGGCCGGCAAGCGCTCCTTTGGCGGCGTGCCGCCGAGCCTCGGTTTCGCCCCGCTGTCGCCGGCCGAAGTGACGAAGCGGTCGAACGAGCTCGTCTTCCTCGTCGTCATGATCGAGACCGAGAAGGCGGTGGCGAATGTCGATGCCATCGCCGCGGTCCCCGGGATCGACTGCCTGCTGATCGGCAGCAACGACCTGACCCTCGACATGGGCATTCCCGGCGACTATGGCCATGCCAAGGTCGTCGCCGCCTACGAGGCGCTCATCGGCGCCTGCAAGCGCCACCGCAAGGTCCCCGGCATGGGCGGCATCTATGACACCGTTCACGCCAAGAGATATGTGCAGATGGGCGCGCGCTTCCTCCTCGGCGGCTCCGATCTCGCGCTGATCTCGGCCGCCGCCAAGGCCCGCGCCGACTTCTTCGCCACCTTGCTCTGAGGCCGCTGCCGGATCTCTCCAACGTGGTTCAGCCGACTCCCGCGCTCTGGGCCGCGCTGCCGCCGGTCGCCCGCACGGCCGTCTGGATGGTGCTCTGCGGCATCTTCTTCTCGCTGATGTCGATGCTGATCCGCATCGGCTCGGCCGAGCTGCCGGCGACCACGATGATCGTCGCCCGCAATGTGCTGGCCTTTCTCTGCCTGACCCCGATCCTGTTCCGCAACGGCATACAGGTGGTGCGGGCACCGCGCCCGTTCTTCCTGGTGTGGCTCGGCGTCATTCAGGTCGCTTCGAACATCGGCTGGTTCGTGGCGCTCAAGGTCGTGCCGATCTCCGACGCGACCGCGATCAGCTTCCTGACACCGGTCATCACGCCGGTGCTGGCAATCTTCTTTCTCGGCGAAACCTCCCGACCGGCCCGCTTCATCGCGCTCGCGGTCGGTTTCCTCGGCGCGCTCATCATCCTTCGTCCCGGCTTCCAACAGATTTCTCCGGAAATGCTGATGCTGCTGGGCAGTGCTGCGATCTATGCCGCCTTCACGCTGATCATCCGCAGCGCCAGCCGCGATCACTCTTCGGAGACCATCGTCTTCTACACGCTGATCGCCTCTCAGCCGCTGGCCGTCCTGCTGGCGATTCCCGAGCTCGCCTGGCCGTCCGCCTGGGGCTGGGGGATGCTGTTCGGCATCGGCGTCGCGGCGGGCTTTGGCCAGATCACCGCGACCCTCGGCTACAGTTCCGGCGAGATCTCGCTGGTGATGCCGTTCGACTTTCTCAGGCTGCCGATTGCGGCGGCGATCTCGGTGGCGATGGTGGGTGAGGCACCGGATCTCTGGACCTGGGTCGGCGGGGCCGTCATCTTCGCCGCTGCCTGGTTCGTGGTCCGCCAGGAGACGCGGCAGGTGTCGAATAAAGGGGAAGCGGCATGAATCGGGCGAGATTGCGGGGCCGGGTGCAGACGGTGTGCGGGCTGATCGACCCGGGGAAACTCGGCTTGACCCTGATGCACGAGCATCTTCTCTCCGACCTCCGGACGCCCGACGCCCGGAAGATCAATGAGCCGGAGGAGCCCATCAGCCTGGAGAACGTCTGGGCGATCAATTACGGCCGGAAGAAGCACCGGATGCAGTATGTCCTGGACATGAAGGACGTCGCCGTCGCCGAGATGAGTGCGCTCCGTGTGCTCGGCGGCGACTCCGTGGTCGAGTTGACCTGCGGCGGCATCCGGCCGGACCCGAAGGGGTTGGCCGATATCCAGCTCGGCACCGGCGTCAACATCATCATGGGCTGCGGTTATTACGTCGAGGAGTACCAGGATCCGTCCAACAGGGACCGCAGCGTCGACGACTTCGCCAAGGAGATCGTCGGCCAGGTGTTCGACGGTGCCTGGGGCACGACGGTCCGCGCCGGGATCATCGGCGAGATCGGCTCGCAGAACCCGTGGACCGACCTTGAGAAGACGGTGATGCGGGGCGCCGTCGTCGCCCAGAACGAGACCGGGGCGGCGCTCAACATCCATCCCGGCCGCCGCGAGGACCTGCCGCAGGAGATCGCCACCACGGTCAAGGCGTGGGGCGCCGACCTCTCGCGCACGATCATCAGCCATATCGACCGGACGATCCTGGACGTCGAGCCGCTGCTCAGGCTCGCCGATACCGGCGTGGTCCTGGAGTTCGACATGTTCGGGGTCGAGAACACCTACTATCCGCTGAAGGAGAGCGTCGACCTGCCGAACGACGGCATGCGGCTCCGCCTCATCCGGGCTCTGCTCGACCGCGGCCATCTCGACCAGGTGGTGATTTCCCATGATATCGACTGCCGCACCCGCCTGGCCAACTTCGGCGGCCACGGCTACGGCCACATTCTGCAGAACGTCGTCCCGCTGATGCGCGCCCGCAACTTCAGCGAGGCCGAGATCGATGGCATTCTCGCCGAGAATCCGAAGCGCCTGCTGACCTTCGTCTAAGCCCGCATTTCCCAGATGCAGCGCAAATTCGTGGGAGCCTGAGCGCGATTCAGTTATCGTAATCAGCGCGTTATTCAAACATCGAGGCTCCGATCATGACGCACCCAGCGGGTGAA
>SHVZ01000009.1 GCA_009694025.1 Alphaproteobacteria bacterium
TGGAAGCTCAATGGTTTCGCGTACCGCCATCGCTTCTAAGTCCGCGATGTTTATGCGCACAGTGATGTTCATTTCGAGCGGCGGTTCGTCACGAGGGATGTACTTGGCACGGTCGCCGGGCAACAGATGCTCTTTGACTTCCTGGAAGTCCCGCACCGCCCCGATAAGCGCCTGTGGCGAGGGGGGTTGATACGCTGGAAGGTGGCGAACGTCGGTCTCGGCCGCTATTTGCTGAATTTCCTTACCGAGCGCAGTCAGCGTTCTTCCTTCTTCCGGGTGATCGCCCCACCGAAGAACCGCATACTTCGCTCTTACGAGGTACTTGCCGACAAGGGGACGCCAATCGAGCGTCTTGAGACCCTCGTCGTCAACTGCAGCCAACGAGTTTCGCAGCCACGTCCTAATCGATCCCGCTTCGATGTCTTCGAGAACCATCACGGTCTCGATGCTGGAATCAATAGAGCGCACCAGCTCGGCGTCCAAACGCTCGCACGCCTTGATGAAATTGTGTGTTGCCGCAAACACCCGCGAGGCCGATCCCTCGCCGCGCACGAAATCGATCTCAAATGCGAAGTCTGCGTCCGGTGATGGCGGCCGTTTGTCCGATAGGGTGATCTGCGCCGACATGGCGCGATTCTATCAGAAATAGTTAGGTGCGCTTGCTACCTAATGCCGAGCCTGTCGAAGGGTGAGGTGACGCGCCGAACGGTCGGCGCTACGCCGCCGGTGCCGCTTCCTGGAACTGGGTCTTGTAGAGCTTGGCGAAGGCGCCGTTGCGGGCGAGGAGATCGGCGAAGGGTCCCTCCTCGACGATGACGCCGTCCTTGAGCACGACGATGCGGTCGGCCTTGATGATGGTCGAGAGTCGGTGGGCGATGGTGAAGACGGTGCGGCCGCGGGTGAGCTGCTCCAGCCCCGCCATCACCTCGGCCTCGGTCTGGGCGTCGAGCGAGGATGTGGGCTCGTCCAGGATCAGCACCGGGGCATTCATCAAGATCGCCCGCGCGATGGTCATCCGTTGCTTCTCGCCCTCGGAAAGCGCCACGCCGCCCTCGCCGATCATCTGGTCGTAACCGCGGGGATGACTGGCGATGAGGCCGTCGATGCGGGCGAGCCCGGCGGCCTCCTCGATCTCGGCCTGGCTCGCCTCGGGGCGGCCATAGGCGATGTTATCGCGGATCGACAGCGGAAAGATCATCGGCGGCTGCAGGACCAGCGCCACATGGTGGCGGAGCCGGCGGATCGGATACTCGCGGATGTCGACGCCGTCGATCTCGACCGTGCCGGAAACCGGGTCGAAGAAGCGCGGCAGCAGCGACAGCATGGTCGACTTGCCGGCGCCGGTCGGGCCGACCACGGCGATCTTCTCGCCCGGCCTGACGTCGAGGTCGATGCGCTTCAGCACCGAGACCTCCGGCGAGTAGCTGAAGGCGACGCCCCTCCACGTGATGCGGCCCTCGACCTTCTGCGGCCAGGGCCTGGGTCCGTCCTTGAGGTCCGGCGCGATGTCCAGGATCTCGAAGACCCGTCTGGCGCCGACCCGGGCTCCCTGGATCTGGGCCCAGGTCTGGCTCATCGTGTTGATCGGCCCATAGAGGGTCGCGAGATAGGAGACGAAGACCAGGAGCTGCCCGAGCGTGAGCCGGCTGCTCAACACCGCCTCGGCGCCGACATAGAGAACGAGCGCGGTGCCGAGCGCGATCACCGAGTTGACGATGGCCGAGTAGGCGGTCTGCCAGTTGTAGAGCCGGAGGTTCGCCCGCAGGCTCGCCTGGGTCGCCGCCAGCAGCCTCCGGCGCTCGTCCTCCTCCTTGCCGAAGGCCTGGACCACGCGGATGGCGCCGATCGCCCACTGCACCAGCGAGTAGACCTGGCTCTCGGTCATCTTCATCTCGGTCGCGGCGTCGACGATCGGGCGGTCGAGCGCGACGATGGTGACATAGAGCGCCGGGACGACCACCAGCGATACCAGGGTCAGCGTCGGGTCCATCCCCCACATGATGACGAACATGCCGACCAGCATGGCGATGGCCTGGAGCACCGGCAGCACGCCGTTCAGCATCAGGGTCTGCACGGCGAAGGTGTCGGCGGTGATCCGGTACATCAGGTCGCCCAAGCGCTGGCGGCTGTGGAACACCAGCGAGAGCCGCTGCAGGTGGCCGTAGAGGTCGTCGCGGAGGTCGGTCACCATGCGGTGGCCGAGGTCGATCGAGACGTGGTTCGACCACATGCTGCCGAGGCCGACGGCCGCCTGGAGAAGAACGATGCCGGCGCAGGCGACGGCGAGCAGCGCCATCGGCGGCAGACCGGAGAGTGCGGGGATGGTCAGCGGCTTCGAGCCCAAGACGTTGTCGACGACGATTTGCAGCGGCCAGGGCTTCACCAGCTCGACGGCGGTGAGGCACAGCACCAGAAAGAGGCAGAAGGCGAAAGTCGCGAGATAGGGCCGGAGATACGGCAGGACCTTGCGGAACAGCCCGCTCATGGCTGGGCTCCGGGCGATACTAGGGCGAGACGGAGCCGCGCTCGGCGAGCAGCCCGACTCGGCCGGCGACGATCTCCGTCACCCGGTGCAGCACGCGCCCGAGGCGAAAAGTCTCATAGGCGATCACCCCGCCATTGAGCGCGCCGACGGTAAGGGCGGCAACGGCGACCGACGGCATGCCTGAGAACAGGCCGAGGAGCGCGACACCGCCATAGATGCGGAGCACCAGCGCGGAGAGGCGCGAGAGCCGGAGCGCGACCCTGAGCCGGATCAGCCGCTTGTCTCCGCCGTGGTTCTCGCCGACCGCCTTGATCTCGGCCCGGGACCAGAGCCCGCGGCTGATCTTGAGGTCCCAGTCGCTCCAGCCCTGGTCGACGATGACGAAGTACTTCCGCGGCACCAGGAAGTCGTGGATGCCCTGCAGCAACGCCTCCTTTTCGATGCCTTTCTGGTTCCAGTAGGAAAGGTAGAAGGCGCGCTGCAGCGGCTTCATCTCCGCCTGCTGGCCGACCGGCTCGTACTGGATCGGGTCGACCCTGGTCAGGCCCCTGACCCGCCACTTGATCCGCTCCCAGCCGCGCGCGAGCGGCCCGGCGTAGATCAGGAAGGCGATCAGCGCGCGGGCACGGATGCCGGTGAAGCGCGCATCGACCGGCGCCCGGAGCGCCCCCGTGACGGCGATGACGAAGGAGAGGAGCAGCGGCAGCAGGGCGAGCCACATCTGCCCGCCCAGGGTCACGCCGGCGAGGGCCAGCGGCCAAGCGACCAGGTTCCACTCGACGGTCAACGGCAGGAAGGCGGCGATCGACGACGGTGGCTCGTAGAGCGTCTGGAACAGGCCGCGGCCGAAGACGCCGGAATAGATGATCGGCCGGCGCGAGAGCAGCAGCGAGGCCGAGAGGTCGCCATAGATCCGGCCGAGCCACTTCGCCTGGCCGAACAGATTGAAGCGGAACGGGTGCTTGGCGTAGACCAGCGCCTCGGCCTTGCCGTACCCGCGCTGCTGGCCGAAATAGGCTTCCACGGTGTTCCGCCGGAAGTGCCAGACGGTGGCGGCCGGACTGAACCCGATCTTGTATCCCGCGAACTGGAGCCGCCAGCAGAGATCGACATCGTCGCCGGCGGCGCGGAACAAGGGATCGAAGCCGCCGATCTTCTCCAGCGCCTCGCGGCGGAAAGCCATGTTGCAGCCGGCGATGTGCTCGGCCTCGTCGTCGGAGATGAGCACATGGGTCGGCCCGCCCGGCGAGACCGCGACCGCGGAGGGCACCAGCGAATCCTCGGGCGGCGGGAAGTTGGGTCCGCCGCAGGCCGAGAGGTCCGACGACAGCATCTTCGCGACCAGGTAGGTCAGCCAGTCGGGATCGGCGACGCAGTCGGAGTCGGTATAGGCGATGATCTCGCCGGTCGAGTGCTGGAGGCCGACGTTGCGGGCGACCGAAAGACCCTTGTTCTCCTGGCTGACGATCTTGGTGTAGCCGTGGCGCTCGGTGATCTCGAGCGTGCGGTCCTTGGAGCCGTCGTTGACGACCACGACCTCGTAGTTCGGATAGGTGAGCTTCTTCAGCGATTCCAGGCACGGGTCCATCGTGCGCTCGGCGTTGTAGGCGCAGACCACGACCGAAACCTTCGGATAGGCGGGCAACTTCGGCGGCAGGGTCTCGTGATAGACCTTGCGGACGGCGTGGAACGACGGCTTCGGCTTGCGCGCGCGGTCGACCAGTCCGAAGGCCCAGTCCTCGATCAGGTAGCCGCCGGTGAACCACTCGTCGGTCCAGGCGAAGATCGAGGTGCCGGCCACGCCCACGTCGTAGGCGGCGCGCACCTGCCATTCCAGCGTCGCCGCCTGCGCCTCCATTCCCTCGCGCATTGAGTCCATGCCGAACTCGGTCAGCACCACCGGCCGGTCGACCGCGAGGTTGTGCAGCCGCATCAGATAGGCGCGGAAATCCTTCTCGCGGTGGAGATAGACGTTGAAGGAGAGGAAATCGAAGAAGTCGAGGTTGAGGTACTCGGTCGACGGATAATTGGCGTAGGAGACCAAGCCTTCCGGGTCGACTTCCTTGGCGATGTCGCAGAGATCCTCGAGGAAGTCTCGGGTCTTCTCGGCGCCGTGCCAGCGGACGATATCCGGCGAGATCTCGTTGCCGACCAGGTGCGCGATCACCGCCGGGTGGCCGGCGTTGATTTTCACGCCGTCGCGAACCGCCTGGCGGATACGATTCTTCTCGGCGCGCGAGTCCAGGAAGGCGACGTGCTGGGTCCACGGGACGCCGATGAGCACACCGACGTCCGCCTCGCCGGCCATGTCGAGGAACCAGCGGGGCGGCACGGTGAAGACGCGCAGCATGTTGGCGCCGAGCTCGCCCATGAGGGCGAGGTCTTGCCTGATCACGTCCTTCTCGGGAAGCTGCGCGCCGTGGCTGCCCGGGCCGAAGGGCCCGTAGGTCACGCCCTTGAGGAAATGTTTCGCCTCGCCGCGGAAAAAGAACTTGCCGTGGACGACGATGCGCGACGCACTCGCCCGCTGCGGCTTGTCGACGCCGGCAGGCGCCGCATCGGCCATGACGACGGACATCGGCGGGAATTCCTCGGCGGTCAGACCGCGGCGGCGGCGAGCGGCTGATCCTCTGGCCGCTCGTGCCAGCGGAGCGCTGAGGTGACGATGGTGTCGAGGTCGGACCGGGTCGGCACCCAGTCGAGCTTCACGCGCGCCTGGCCTGCATCCGCCACCAGCGCCGGCGGGTCGCCGGCGCGTCGCGGCGCCTCGATCACCGGGACCGGGCGGCCGGTCGCGCGCTCGACCGCACGGACGACCTCACGCACGGTGTGACCCATGCCGGTGCCGAGGTTGAGCTTCAAGGTGGCGCCGCCATGGAGCAGGTGGCGAAGCGCGCGCACATGGGCCTCGGCCAGATCTTCGACATGGATGAAGTCGCGGATCGCCGTGCCGTCCGCGGTCGGGTAGTCGGTGCCGAAGATCTTGAGCGCCGGCCCCAGGCCCAGCGCCGCCTTGATGGCGAGCGGGATCAGGTGGGTCTCCGGATTGTGGTCCTCGCCGATCTCGCCGTCGAGGTCGGCGCCGGCGGCGTTGAAGTAGCGGAGGCTGACCGACCTGGTCTCGTAGGCCTGGTCGTACCAGTCGAGCACGCGCTCGACCATCAGCTTGGACTCGCCGTACGGATTGACCGGGCGCTGGGGTGCAGACTCCGAAATCGGCACCTCGCCTGGAACGCCGTAGGTGGCACAGGTCGAGGAAAAGACCATGCGGTCGACGCCGACGTCGCGCATGGCGTCCAGCAACGTCAGCGTGGCGACCGTGTTGTTGCGGAAGTAGCGGGCGGGATCGCTCATCGATTCGCCGACATAAGCGAAGGCGGCGAAGTGCATGACGGCGACCACCCGCTCGGCGCTCAAGACGGCGCGAAGCCGTGGCCCGTCGGCAATGTCGCCGTCGACCAGGGGGCCCCATTTGACCGCTTGCGAATGGCCGTAGGCGAGATTGTCGTAGGCGATGGGGCGAAAGCCGGCGCGGGCGAGCGCCTTGCAGGCATGGCTGCCGATATAGCCGGCACCACCGGTGACGAGAACGGAGGCGCTCATGCCCGGCCCGTCTCCTGATTGCTGTTCACCATATCGCCCCTCTGACTGCCTCATTCCTCGCGGCTCCCTTGGGGCCCGGGCGCTCCGTCAGCGCCCACGGCCCGTTGCGACAGCCACGAAGATGCTCGACCTTGGCGACCAAAATAGGACCGACTATGGCGGAAACGCGGCGCAGTTCCCGACGCGGCGTCCATTTCCGAGCGGACCCCGTTTTGTCCGGGCCTCCCGATCCGAACCGCTTCCCCACCGGCCCGTCTGCTACGACGGGACGGGCATCAAATCAAGGGTATTCAACAGGTAAGCTCGCGGTATGGCGACTGCCGGGCGCCTACCTTTTCAGCTTCTCGGCCGTCCTCGCTTCGCCCGGCTTGCCCTTCGCATCCTCGCCATCATCCGTCTCGACCGGGGCGGGCGCCGCGATATTGGGGTTGTACCCCGGCCCGTGCCGCAACATGTAGTGCTTGAGCCACCGCGCCTCGGCTCCGCTCATCGTCACCCACTTGGCCGCGAGCTGGTCGCCGACGGTCAGCACTTCGGCCGTCGCCGCGATGGTGATCGAGTCCGTTTCAAGCTCGATGGTGATCTTCGGATAGAAGATCTGGGAAGCGACGAGATCGCCGCTATAGGGCTTCAGGATGAAGCCAAAACCGTCCCACTGGAACAGATGGAAAACCGTGGAGTCGATCCGCGCCCGGCTCGACTTGATGGCCGCCGCGGTTTTGCCCGGCGGCGGCTTGTTGGGGTCGATTTTTTTCTTCGAGGAAAACAGATTGAACATCCATCGATCCTCGGGCGGGCGCTCGGGCCGCGCCCGATCTCGAGCCGCGCGCCCACAACACATAGCCACTTATAGAATGCGCCCCTCCCCCGGTCTAGGCCAGTGGCCTTAACGTCGAATAAGTGCCCCGCGGTTGTCGGGAGAGCACGAGATGGATCGTGCCGGCGAGCGGCGGCGTGGACGTTCCCGTAGGGCTAGACCGAGAAGTACTTGGCCTTCGGATGCAGGATGACCAGGGCCGAGGTCGACTGCTCGGGGTCGAGCTGGTCTTCTTCGGTCAGCGTCACGCCGAGGCGATCGGCGCCGAGCAGAGCAAGAAGCTGGCGCTGGTCGCCGAGGTTGGGACAGGCCGGATAGCCGAAGGAGTAGCGGCTGCCCCGATAGACCTGCTTCAGCAGCCCCTCCATGTCGCGGGCCTCGTCGGCGGCGAAGCCCAGCTCGGCGCGGATGCGCTTATGGACGTATTCGGCCATCGCCTCGGCCATCTCGACCGAGAGGCCATGGAGATAGAGATAGTCCTGGTAGCGGTCGGCGCCGAACCAGTCGCGCGCGACGGTGGAGGCGTTGGCGCCCATGGTCACGACCTGGAGGCCGATGACGTCGCGCTCGTTGTCGGTCACGTCGCGGACGAAGTCGGCGATGCAATAGCGCTCGCCGTCGCCCTGGCGCGGCAGCGAGAAGCGGGCCGCCTCGGTGATCCCGTCCTCGTGGAAGAGGATCAGGTCGTTGCCTTCGGCGGCGGCCTTCCAGTAGCCATAGATCGCCTGCGGCTTCAGTATCTCGCGTTCGCGTGCCACCTCCAGGATGCGCCTGAGGATCGGCTTCAGCTCGGCGTCGGCAAAGCGGCGATACTCGCCCCGGGTCTTGCCGGATTTCCGGAAGCCCCATTGGAACTGATAGAGGGTCATCTCGTTCAGGTACGGCACCAGCGCCTTGGCCGACACCTGATCGAGGAGGCGCGGTCCGAAGAACGGCGCCGCGGCGATCGGCTGGCCGCGGGTGAGCTCCCGCCGGCGGTCGAGAATCCAGCCGGCATCGACGGTCTGGTCGTTGGCCGCCGCCTGGCCGAGCTTTCGCTTGCGATTGGTCGCCTTGCCTTCGCGGGCGGTCGCGCGCTCGGCGAGCATCGCATCGAAGCCGCCGCTCATCACCTTGTCCATGAGCGCGAGGCCGTCGAAAGCGTCGCGGGCATAGGCGACGCGGCCGCAAGCGTAGGTCTTCGCGCAGTCGTCCTCGACATAGGTGCGGGTCAGCGCGGCACCGCCGAGCAGCACCGGGGTCTTGAGCTCGCGGCGGGTCATCTCGACCAGGTTGTCCTTCATGATCACCGTCGACTTCACCAGCAGGCCGGACATGCCGATGGCATCGGCCTTGTGCTCATCGGCCGCCTTCAGGATGTCGGCGATCGGCTGCTTGATGCCGAGATTGACCACCTTGTAGCCGTTGTTGGTGAGGATGATGTCGACGAGGTTCTTGCCGATGTCATGGACGTCGCCCCTGACGGTCGCCAGCACCACGGTGCCCTTCTGCTGGCCCTCGACGCGCTCCATGCGCGGCTCAAGATAGGCGACCGACTTCTTCATCGTCTCCGCCGACTGTAGCACGAAGGGAAGCTGCATTTTGCCCGAGCCGAACAGCTCGCCGACCACCTTCATGCCGTCGAGGAGAAGGTTGTTGATCACGTCGAGCGGGCTGTAGGTGACGAGTGCCAGCTCGAGATCCTCCTCGAGGCCGATGCGGTCACCGTCGACGATACGCTGCTTCAGCCGTTCCTCGACCGTCGCCGGCCGCTCTTTCTTCACCTTCGGCCCAGAGGCGCGGCCCTCGAACAAGGCCATGAACGCCTGCAGCGGATCATAACCCGCGCGCCGGCGGTCGTAGATCAGGTCGAGGGCGGTCTCGGCCTCTTTCTCCGGGATCTTGTGCAGCGGAAGGATCTTGGAGAAATGGACGATGGCGGCGGTCATGCCGCGCTTGACCGCTTCGTCCAGGAACACCGAATTCAGCACCTGACGCGCCAGCGGGTTGAGGCCAAAGGAGATGTTGGAGAGCCCGAGGACGATCTGCACCTCCGGAAGCTCCGTCCGGATGCGTTCGATCGCGTCCAGGGTCCAAAGCCCGAGCTTGCGGTCGTCGTCGTTGCCCGTGCAGATGGTGAAGGTCAGCGGATCGATCATCAGATCGGAGGCTTCGAGGCCGAAACGCTTGCAGGCGAAGTCATGGAGCCGCTTGGCGAGCCGGACCTTGCCGTCGGCGTCCTTGGCCATGCCGGCCTCGTCGATGGTCAGCGCGATGACCGCCGCGCCGAAACGCTTGGCGAGAACCATCCGCTTCTCGGCCGCCTCCTCGCCATCCTCGAAATTGATCGAGTTGAGGATCGCCTTGCCGCCGTAGAACTTGAGCGCCGACTCCAGCACCGGAAGCTCGGTCGAATCGATCACCAGCGGCGCGTTGGCCGCGCCCCGAATGCGCGTCACCACCTCGGTCATGTCGGCGATCTCGTCGCGTCCAACGAAGGCGGTGCAGATGTCGAGAGCGTGCGAGCCCTCCTTCACCTGATCCTTCGCCATGGCAACGCAGCCTTCCCAGTCCCGCGCCTCCTGCAGCTCGCGGAACTTCTTCGAGCCGTTGGCATTGCAGCGTTCGCCGATGGCAAAATAGGCGTTCTCCTGGCGGAGCGGCACCTGACCGTAGAGCGATGCCACCGCCGGAACCCAGAACACCGAGCGCGCGCGCGGCTTCGGCCGCTTGGGGTCGAGGCGTCTCAGCATGGCATCGACGGCGCGGGTGTGTGCCGGCAGGGTGCCGCAGCAGCCGCCGACGAAGGCGACGCCGTCCTCGGCGACGAAGCGTTCGAGCCATGTCGCCAGCTCGCCCGGCATCAGCGGGTAGTGCGTCTTGCCATCGACCAGCTCAGGCAGGCCCGCGTTCGGCTGGACGGCGATCGGCCCCGGCCAGTTCTCGGCGAGCCAGCGGACGTGCTCGGCCATCTCCTGCGGCCCGGTCGCGCAGTTGATACCCATGACCGGCACGTCGAGGGCGCGCACGATGGTGGCCGCGCCGGCGATATCCGTCCCGACCAGGAGCGTGCCGGTGGTCTCGACCGTCACCGTCGCCAGGATCGGCAGACTCAGCCCGGCTTCGGCGATCGCCCGCTTGGCGCCGTTGACCGCGGCCTTGAGCTGCAGCGGGTCCTGGCAGGTCTCGACGATGAAGGCGTCGACGCCGCCGGCGGTGAGCCCACGGGCCTGGAGCACCAACGCATCTTCGAGGGTCTGGTAGTCGATATGGCCGAGGCTCGGCAGCTTGGTGCCCGGACCGATCGATCCGAGGACGAAGCGCTCGCCGGCGAACTCGGCCACCGTCTCCCGTGCTAGCTCAGCCGCTCGCTTGTTGAGGTCGAAGGCCTGATCCTCGAGGCCAAACTCGCCGAGCGTGATTGGCGATCCGCCGAAGGTGTTGGTCTCGATGCAGTCGGAACCGGCCTCGAGGAATCCGCGGTGGAAGCCCTTGACCACGTCTGGGCGCGACTCGTTCAGAATCTCCGAGCAGTTCTCCGCGCCGCGAAAATCGCGCTCGATGTCGAGATCGAGGGCCTGCAGATGGCTGCCGAGGCCGCCATCGCAGAGCAATACGCGTTCGTCGAGCGCCTTGAGGAATCGGTTCATGGACAGGTCCTAGGCCGCCTGGCCCGCCGGCTGCGCCGGTCGGACGCCGAGCAGATGACAGAGCGCATAGGTCAGCTCGGCACGGTTCAGTGTGTAGAAGTGGAACTCGTTGACGCCGTTCGCCTCGAGCGCCTGGCACAGCTCGGCGGCGGTAGTGACGGCGACGAGGCGGCGTGTCTCCGGATCGCCGTCGAGACCGGCAAAACGCTCGGCGAGACGTGGCGGCACGGCGACCTTGTTCTGACCGGCGAACTTCACCACCTGGGCGAAGTTCGTCACCGGCAGGATGCCCGGCACGATCGGCACGACGATTCCCGCCCGCCGGGCCCGGTCGACGAACCGGAGATAGGTCTCGGCCTCGAAGAAGAAGTTGGTAATGGCCCGCGTCGCGCCGGCGTCGATCTTGCGCTTCAAGGCGTCGAGGTCGGTCGCGGCCGACGTCGCCTCGGGATGCACCTCGGGATAGGCGGCGACGCTCAGGTCGAAATCGGAGATTTTGGCAAGGCCTTCGACCAGCTCGGAGGCGAAGCGATAGCCATCGGGGTGGACGCCGACGCCTTCCGGCGGGATGTCGCCGCGGAGCGCCACCAGATGGCGCACGCCCAAGCGCGCGTAGCCGCTGGCGACCTCGTCGATCTCGGCCCGGCTGGCGCCGATGCAGGTCAGGTGCGCAGCCGGTGTCAGGCTGGTTTCCTCAAGGATCCGGCGCACGGTCGCGTGGGTGCGCGCCCGGGTCGACCCGCCGGCACCATAGGTGACGGAGACGAAACGCGGATTGAGCGGCGCCAGGCGCTGGATCGCCTGCCACAACGTCTGCTCCATCGCCTCGGTCTTCGGCGGGAAGAACTCGAAAGAGACGAGTGGGGTCATCGCGGGCCTCCAAACGCGGCGCGGGCGGGGTCATTGGCTGGAGAGGCGCGCGGACGGCGCATGCTTTGCGGCTCGGCCGGCCGACGGCCGAGCCAGATGCCGACGGTCAGCGGCCTCCCGGCGAGGTGGATCGGCGTCTCGGGAGCGAGGCCCGCGGCCCTGAGCCAGGCCTGGATCTCCGTGTCGGCAAATCCCAGGCGGCGGTGAGCGTGGTCGCGGCGCAGCTCTTCGAGCTCGTGCGGCGCGAAGTCGACGATCGCGAGCCGTCCGCCCGGCGCCAGGACGCGGGCGGCCTCTGCCGTCGCCCGGTCCGGCCGCTCGGCGTAGTGCAACACCTGATGGATGACGACCTGCTCGAAGCTGCGGTCGGCGATCGGGAGCGCGTACATGTCGGCTAGCCGCACCGAGCAGTGGCGAAGCCCCGCCTTGTCGAGATTGGCGCGGGCGACCGCCAGCATCTCGCGCGACGCGTCGACGCCGAGCCCCCGCTCGATCTTCGGACCGAACAGCTCGAGCATGCGTCCGGTGCCGGTGCCGATGTCGAGCAGTCCGCCGTGACCGTCCGGCTCGATCGCGCCGAGCAGAGCCGATTCGACCTCGCCGTCGTCGACATGGAGCGAGCGGATGCGATACCACTCGGGGGCGCTGGCTCGGAAATAGGCAGACGCCGCCTCGGCCCGCGCCCGGCGGATCTCGGCGAGCCTCGCGCGATCGCGCTGCAGGGTCTGATCGTCCGCCGGAAGGGCAGCGACGAGACTTCGCGCGAGCCCAGCGGCCGCCCCCTCGCCGACCAGCCGGAAGAAGGCCCAGCTCCCCTCCTGGTGCCGCTCGAGCAGGCCGGCCTCACTCATCAATTTCAGGTGACGAGAGATCCGCGGCTGGCTCTGGCCAAGTACCTGGGTCAGCTCGCTCACGGTCAGCTCGGCCTCGGCGAGCAAAGCCAGCAGCCGCAGCCTCGTCGGCTCGGCCGCAGCCCTTAGAACGGTGAGGATTCGATCCACAGTGCCAGCACCTTCAATCATATAAGGACATCTTTATATGCGAAAGTATCAATAGGCGCAACTGTCGCCTTGCGGCCACAGCCGGCCCCGCCTAGCCCCTTGAAGCGGCTATCCGTCTGGAGTTTTAGCGGGGGCTGTGGTACCCGGACAGCTCGTCCGGATTAACTTTTCGGTAACCTCGAGCGCGCTATAAGCCTCGGTAGAGATCCCTATATGCCCCGCGCCAGTCACCGCCTGTCCTCGCTCGCCGCCACGCTGGTCGCCGCCGGCCTCCTGGCCGGCTGCGCCTCGATCAACGAGGACCCGCGCGATCCGCTGGAGCCGCTCAACCGGCACATCTTTGCGGTGAACCAAGCGGTGGACGTCCTCGTCGTCCGGCCGATCGCGGTCACGTATCGCGACCTGGTTCCCGATGCGATCAAGACCGCGGTCAACAATTTCCTCAACTACCTGAAGACGCCGATCATCCTCGCCAACGACCTGTTGCAAGGCGAATGGAAGCGGGCCGGCGAGACCGCCGAGCGCTTCGTGAACAATTCGATGACGCTCGGGCTCATGGATATCGCGGCTCCGAGGGTCCCCTTCCACGACGAGGACTTCGGCCAGACGCTCGCGGTCTGGGGCGCGGGCGAAGGTCCGTATCTCGTCCTCCCCCTGATCGGCCCGTCGAATCCACGCGATGCGATCGGCATGGTCGTCGACTGGTTCATCGACCCGGTCTACTGGGCCGCGCATGAGAGCCAATGGGACGGATTCATCTTCGGACGGACCGCCGCCCGGGTGATTACCGCCCGGGTCGACACGCTGAAGATCACCGACGATCTCGAGCGCACCTCGCTCGACTACTATGCGGCGATCCGCGATATCTACCGCCAGCGACGGGCCGACGAGATCCGGAACCGGGCGACGGGCCCGACGCCGCGGGCGACGTTCGGCGAGGACAAGGCCGTGGCCGCCGAGGAGCCGCCGAAGGCGGTGGTGACCGACTAAGATGATCGACCGTCGGGTTTTCCTGGTGGCGGCCGCAGCTGCGGCAATCGGTGTGGTTCCCCGTTCGGCCGTGGCGGCGGACCCGGAGGCGGCGAAGGCCTTCGTCCGGTCGCTCGCCAACGATGCAATCCAGCTGATGGCCCGCAAGGACCTCCCTAGGCCGGAACGCACCCAGAAGTTCCGCGAGCTGTTCAAGCGCGGCTTCGACGTCGAGGCGATCGGCCGGTTCACGCTGGGTCGTTACTGGCGCGACGCGACGGAGCCGGAGCAGCGCGAGTACCTGAAGCTGTTCGAGGATCTGCTCGTCGCCACGTATGCCGGACGCTTCAGCGAATACTCCGGGGAGACGTTGACCGTGCTGGATTCGCGCCCGGAGGAGGACCGCTTCATCCTGGTCGCCAGCCAGATCAACCGCGGCGGCGGCAGTCCGCCTATACGGCTCGACTGGCGGATCACCGAGAATCAGGGCAACCACAAGATCGTCGACGTCGTGGTCGAGGCGGTCAGCATGAGCGTGACCCAGCGCTCGGAGTTCTCCTCGGTGATCCAGCGTGGCGGTGGCAAGGTGCAGAGCCTGATCGTGGCCCTCCGCGACAAAACCAAGAGCCTGCAGACGAGGTAAGGCCGATGCCGGCCTACATCATCGGCGAGATCGAGATCACCGACCCCGACGCATACAAGCGCTATACAGCACGCACACCCGACGTCATCGCCAAGTACGGCGGCCGTTTTGTCGTGCGTGGCGGCAACGGCGAGGCGATCGAAGGCGCCGCTCCCAACAGGGTGGTGGTCATCGAGTTCCCCGACCGCGCCGCCGCCAGGCGCTTCTACGATGCTCCCGACTATCAGGAGATCCTGAAGATCCGCCTCGGCGCCTCGAAGGGCCGGATGATCCTGGTCGACGGCGTCTAGCGCCTTTCTACTCTTCGAGTCTGCTGACGATCTCGTTCTCCCGGTGCAGCGTCTGATGCACCGGGCACTTGTCGGCGATCTCCAGAAGGCGCCGGCGCTGCTCGTCGTCGAGCGGGCCCTCGAGGCAGATGCTGCGTTCGATCCGATCGATCTTCTGCGGCTTGGTCTCGCAGTCGGCGCAGTCGGCCGCATGTACCTTCTCGTGGCGGAGGCGGACAGTGGCACGCTCCAAGGGCCAGCCCTTGCGCTCGGCATACATCCGCATGGTCATCGACGTGCAGGCGCCGAGCGCGGCCGAGAGAAGATCGTAGGGACCGGGCCCGGTGTCGCCGCCGCCGACGCTCGCCGGCTCGTCGGCCGACAGCAGGTGCCGGCCGACGCGGATACGCTGCGCGAATCGTCCCGAGCGCGTTTCCCTGACCTCGATCCAACCCTCCGGCGGCGCTTCCTCAGCGACCGCAGGCGCCGACAGCTCGGGCACGTAGCGCGCGGCCCAGGCGGCGAGCACGGAAGCGACGTAGCCGGCGTCCTCGGGGCGCGTCAACAGGTGGTCGGCGCCGGCGAGCGAGACGAAGCTCTTCGGATGCTTGGCGGCGACGAAGATCTTGGTCGCATTGTCGATCCCGACCGTGTCGTCGGTCGGCGAGTGGAATACGAGGAGCGCGCGCTTGAGCCCTGAAATCGCATCGGTGAGGCGGTGGCCGCCGATGTCGTCGAGGAAGCCTTTGGTGATACGGAAGCGGCGGCCGCCGATCGCGACCTCAGCCGAGCCTTTCGATTCGACCTCCGGGACGGCGCCGGCGATGAGGTGGCGGACATGCGCCGGTTCGGCCGGAGCGCCGATAGTGGCGACCGCCGTCGCTTCAGGAATGCGCGGCGCCGCTGCCAGCACGGCGGCACCTCCCAGGCTGTGACCGACCAGGAGCCTGGCGGCCTGGCCGCGGCCCTTCAGGAACTCGGCGGCAGCGACCAGGTCGCCGACGTTGGAGGAGAAGCCGGTGTTGGCGAAATCGCCCTCGCTGCCGCCGAGGCCGGTGAAGTCGAAGCGCAGCGTCGCCACCCCGAGCCCGGCGAGCGCCCGCGAGATACGCGAGGCGGCGTGGCTGTCCTTCGAGCAGGTGAAGCAATGGGCGAAGAGCGCTGTCGCCCTGATCGCTCCAACCGGCCGCTCGAACCGTGCAGCGAGGTTAGCGCCACTCGACCCGGGGAACGAGACCTGCTCGCTGGTGATCGCCATGACATCCTCTGTCCGTTGCAGAAGGCGAGTGTCGCACAGCCGGTGGCGACCTGCAGCGCTCAGCGGTCGCGCGGCTCTAGGAAGTGAGCATCAGGCCACTCGGGCGACACTCGAACCCCGGTGTTCCTGTGAGCCCGCCGCGTTATTCGCGTTTGCAGCGCAAGTCGCGTCGGGCGAGGATGGCCCGGTCAGACTGCGGGAGCCGTCGAGATGTTGAGCGTACCCATCACCATCGGCCTCGCCCTCTCGATCATCGCGACCTCATTCCTGTCAGGCCTTTTCGGCATGGCGGGCGGCATGGTGCTGATGGGTCTGCTGCTCGTGCTGCTGCCGGTGCCGGCGGCGATGGTGCTCCATGGCGTGACCCAGGTCGCCTCCAACGGCGCCCGCGCCTGGCTATGGCGGACTCACATCATCTGGCGCCTCTTCGCCGCCTATTTCGCCGGCGCGGTTTTGGCGCTCGCCCTCTTCGCGGCGATCCGGTTCATCCCGAGCAAGGCGATGGTGCTGATCTTCATCGGCCTCGCCCCGCTGACGGCGCTCGCCATGCCCGATCGGTTGATGCCGAACCTGCTCAAACCCACCCATGCCGCCGCCTGCGGCTTCATCTGCACGGTGCTGCAGCTCGTGGCCGGCGTCTCCGGGCCGATCTTCGACGCCTTCTTCGTCAAGTCCGGCATGGACCGGAAGGCGCAGGTCTCGACCAAGGCCGCGGCCCAGACCTTCGGGCACTTCGTCAAGCTGGTCTATTTCGGCACCATCGTCGCCTCGGACGAGAGCTACGTGGCGCCGGCGGTGATGGCGATCGCGGTGGCGACGGCGATCATCGGCACCTGGCTTTCGCGCCGCATCCTCGAAGGCATGACCGACCGCGGCTTCCGCCTCTGGAGCCAGCGGATCATCGTCACGATCTCGGCGGTCTATCTCGGCCAGGGCCTATGGCTGGCGGTAGCGAGCTGACGGCTCACGCCCATCCCGGCGGCGGGACGAAGCCGCCGATCAGACGTTCGAGCCAGAGCGATGCGGCGATGGTCGTCCGGTCCCGGCCGAAGGCGCCGATGATCTGGATACCCGACGGCAGGCCGTCGCGCGCGAGCCCGACCGGCGCGGCGGTCGCCGGCAGATAGGGCAGGATCGGCAGACCCGCCCAGAACAGCTGGCTCGAATAGGCGACCGGCTTGCCGTTGATCGGAAGGAAGCGCCTGTCGCGGTCGGGCTCGTTCGTGTGCGGGAAGGCGGTGGTCGGCGCGACCGGGCAGATCAGCACGTCCCAAGACTCGAAGAACCCGGCCCAGGCCCGACGCAGCTTGGCGCGGGTCTCGTTCCATCCGATCCAGTCCCGGTGGTAGAGCGTGGCGCCGCGGATGACGGTCGCGGTGTAGCTGCGATCCTCATCGGCGAGCGTCGTCAGCTTCTTCAGATAACCATCGAAGATGTCCTTGGGCTGGCGTGCCGCGGTGGTCCCGCGCAACAGGCGAAGATACGTGGTGTGGGCGAGCTCGACATCGAAATCCGGCCGCGCCCTGTCGTCGACGACGGCGCCGGCCTTGGCGATCGCGTCCGCGGCCGCCTGCAGGCGGTCGCCGACCGCGGCATCGACGGGCGAGCGCGGATCGTCGGCCCAGACCGCAACGCGGAGCCCCTTGAAGCTCTCCGCCCCCGGCGGCGGCAGATCCAGACGCCAGGCGGTCGCCTCGGCGCCGTCGGCCCCGGCGATCAACCCGAGCGCGAGGTCGAGGTCTTCCGCCGACCGCCCCATCGGTCCGACCACAGAAAGGTCGCCGGCGCCGACAATGCCGGGCGGCATCTGGCCCCGGGTCGGCACGATGCCGTAGCTCGGCTTGTGGGCATAGGTGCCGGTGTAGTGGGCCGGGTTGCGGAGCGAGCCGCCGATGTCGCTGCCGGCCTCGAGTCCGGTCAAGCCCGCCGCCAGCGCCGCCGAGGCACCGCCGGACGACCCGCCAGGCACCCGGTCCAGGTTCCACGGGTTGTTGGTCTGGCCGTAGACCTCATTGGTGCTCTGAAAGTCGCCGAGCAGGAGCGGAACGTTGGTCTTGCCGAAGATGATGGCGCCGGCGCGCTTCAGGCGCTCGACGACCGCGGCGTCCGCCGAGGCGACATTGTCCTTCCAGGCGGGATTGCCCCAGGTCGTCTTCCAGCCGGCGACGTCGTAGGACTCCTTCACCGTCATCGGCAGGCCGTGCAGCGGTCCCCGTATCTCGCCGTGACCGAGACCGCGGTCGGCGTCACGTGCCTGAGCCAGCGCCTTGTCGCCGTCGAGGACGACAACGGCGTTGATCTTCGGGTTGAAGCGGGCGATGCGGTCGAGATAGAGCCGCATCAGCTCCTCGGCCGAAACCTCGCGCCGACGCAGCTTGCGGGCCAGCACATGGGCCGGCTCGAAGGCGAGATCGACCATGGCTCTCCCCTCCTCCGCTCCCCCGGGTCAGCTACGGGTCAGCGGCTTGTACTTGATGCGGTGTGGCTGGTCGGCGTCGGCGCCGAGCCGACGCTTGCGGTCGGCCTCGTAGGCCTGGTAGTTGCCCTCGAACCACTCGACATGGCTGTCGCCCTCGAAAGCCAGGATATGGGTGGCGATGCGGTCGAGGAACCAGCGGTCGTGACTGATGACCACGGCGCAGCCGGAAAACTCCAATAGACCCTCCTCCAACGCCCGGAGCGTGTCGACGTCGAGGTCGTTGGTCGGCTCGTCGAGCAGCAGGAGGTTGCAGGGCTTCTTCAGGATCTTGGCGAGATGGACGCGGTTGCGCTCGCCGCCGGAGAGGATGCCGACCTTCTTCTGCTGGTCCGAGCCCTTGAAGTTGAACAGGCCGCAATAGGCCCGGCTCGGCATCTTGCGCCGGCCGAGGTCGATCTCGTCGGCGCCTCCGGAAATCTCCTCCCACACTGTCTTGCTGCCGTCGAGGGTGTCGCGCGACTGGTCGACGTAGCTCAGCATCACCGTCTCGCCGAGCCGGAGCGCGCCCGAGTCCGGCTTCTCCTGGTCGGTCAACATGCGGAACAGCGTGGTCTTGCCGGCGCCGTTCGGGCCGATGACGCCGACGATGCCGCCGGGCGGCAGGCGAAAATTCAGATCCTCGATCAGCATCCGATCGCCATAGCCTTTGACCAGATGGTCGGCCTCGATCACCACGTTGCCGAGGCGCGGGCCCGGCGGAATGACGATCTGGGCGGTGTCCGGCGCCTTCTGCTGGTTCTCGGCGACCAGCGTGTCGTAGGCGGTGAGGCGCGCCTTCGACTTGGCTTGGCGCGCGCGCGGCGACTGCTTCACCCATTCGAGCTCGCGCTCGAGGGTACGGACGCGCGCCTGCTCCTGCTTGCCTTCCTGCTCGAGGCGCTTCTTCTTCTGCTCGAGCCAGCCCGAGTAGTTGCCCTCGTAGGGAATGCCCCGGCCGCGATCCAGCTCGAGGATCCAACCGGCGACCTCGTCGAGGAAATAGCGGTCGTGGGTGACGGTGACGACGGTCCCGGGAAAGTCGGCGAGGAAACGCTGCAGCCAGGCGACGGACTCGGCGTCCAGGTGGTTGGTCGGCTCGTCCAGCAGAAGCAGGTCCGGACGCTGGAGCAGGAGCCGGCAGAGCGCGACGCGGCGGCGCTCGCCGCCGGAGAGGGTCTTGACCTCGGTCTCTCCCGGTGGGCAACGGAGCGCGTCCATGGCGATCTCGATGGTGCGATCGAGCTCCCAGCCGTTGACCGCGTCGATCTTCTCCTGGACCTCCGCCTGCTCGGCCAGCAGCGCGTTCATCTGGTCGTCGCTCATCTCCTCACCGAACTTGGCCGAAACCTCGTTGAAGCGGTCGAGCAGCCCCTTCACGCTGCCCAGGCCCTCGACCACGCTCTCCATCACCGTCTTGGACTCGTCGAGCTGCGGCTCCTGGGAGAGAAACCCGACCTTGGCGCCCTCGGCGACCCAGGCTTCGCCGCCATACTCCTTGTCGAGGCCGGCCATGATCCGGAGCACCGTCGACTTGCCGGCGCCGTTGGGGCCGAGCACGCCGATCTTGGCGCCGGGCAGGAACGACAGCCAGACGTCCTTCAGGACCTCCTTGCCCCCCGGGTAGATCTTGGAGAGGCGCTTCATCACGTAGATGTATTGGTAGGCGGCCATAGACACGCTCCGCGAAATCTCAAGATCGATGGGAAGGGCCCGGGTGTAGCCCGGTCGGGCCCCGGACGCAACCGCCGTCAGACGATGTGACCGGCGACCGCTTGGGCGAATGTCTCCACGTTCCTGAACGCTTCCTTGAGGCGCCGCCGGCGGCCCGCGTCCAGGCGGGACAGCTCCACCCGATTGCCGGGCGCGATGCCGGCGCCGATGTCGGCCACCTGCTGCTCGAGCGCCAAGGTCATGAACAGGGCATGCGCCTCGCGCAAGCGCTCGGCGTCGGCCTCCGGAACATGCGCGGCCTCCACCAGCAGCCGCAAACGCTCGAGCGTCGGCGTGACCCGAAGCCCGCGTGCGAGCGCCAGCGCCCGGGTTGTCGCCACGATCGGGAACAGGCCGGACACCTTCAGATCGATGCGCCCCTCCCGTGCCCGGAGCCCGCCAAAGACTCCGACCGGCGCCTGGACCGAGGCCAGATCAGCCGCGAGGAGACGAACGAGCATCGGCGACGCCCTGACACGCGCCAGGGCCAAGTCCCTGAGCTGCTCGGCGAGCCCGATGTCTCCGGACACCGCCTGAAAGTCGAAGAAGATGTCGGCAGCGAGCACATCGTTCGGCGATGCCGCGGCGGCCCAACGACCAATGACGGACTCCCACCCCGCGAGCGAATGGCGCCACGCCCGCTCGCGGGCCATTACCCCGCCCTTGCAGTACGGGATTCCAGCGGAATCCAAGGTATCGGCCAATCGTCGGCCGAGCTCTGCGAACCACGGATCCGCCGCATCGCCGCCCGCGTGCACAAGAGCGTTGTCCTGGTCGGCCGCGAGCAGGCTCTCGCCTCGCCCACCCGAACCCAGGACCAGGACCGCGTAGGCTGCCGGCGGCGGTCCGTGCGTCGGTGCCATCGCAGCAACGGCCAGCTCGGTCGCCCGGCGCGTGAGGTCGCGCAGCACGGCGCTGACGACCCGAGCGATCTCGGGCGCGGTGAGCCCCTCGTCCTGTAGGCGCAGGGCCAGCGCCGGCAGGGCGCGCTGGACCCGGCCGAGGCCGGCCGGGTCGACCGCCACCTCGATCTCATCGCCGAGCGCGAGCGTCGCCGCCCGCTGGCGCAGGAGCGAGCGCGCCGTCACCATGCCGATCGCCCGCCCATCGGGAGCGACCACCACCAGATGCCGATAGCCAAGGCGGTCAAGGCGGCCGATCGCGACATAGACGAAGTCGTCGGCCCGCGCCGTCACCGTCGGCGACGACATGATGCGCCGGACGGGCGCGTCGAGGCCGCCGGATCCCTCAGCGGCGACAACCCGCGTCAGATCGCGCTCGGTGATAATGCCATCCGGACGCCCGTCGCCGCCGAGCACGACGAGCGCGCTGATCCGGCGCTCGGTGAGAAGCCGTGCGGCGTCGGCAAGGGTTCGCTCTGGCGCGATCGTCACCAGGGGCTGGCTCATCACGTCGCCCAGGCGATGGCGGTAAGGAAAAGCGTCGAGGCGCTGGAGCGCGGGATCGTCGCCGAGCCTCATCTGCGCCCCCAAGGGGTTGCTCTTTGGGCCTCGACGACGGCGGTTGCCGAGTTGCCGAAGCGGATCGCATCGCCGACGGTCAGGATGCCACGGCCGAGGAGGCGCGGCATCAGGCGAAGGTAGAGCTCGGCCGTTGCCAGGCTGTCGCCAAGGGCGGTGTGCCGACCGGTCGGGACAACGCCGTGGCGCCGGGCTACGTCGGTGAGGTCGAGGCTCCGTTCCGACGGATCGAGCGCCGCCGCCAGGCGGGCGGTGTCCAGCGCTATCGGCTCGCGCCAAGGAAGGCCGTCGCGCGCCGCTGCCGAGCGCAGCATCGCCAGATCGAAGTCGATGTGATGGCCGACCACGACGACGACGACGAGTATCTGCGACAGGCGCCCCCAGACGTCCCGGATGTCGGGCGCATCGGCCACCATGGCATCGCTGATCCGGTGCACCGCCGTGGCCGATGCCGGAATGTGGCGGCCGGGCCTCACCAGGGCGTCGAAGAGGCGGGCGCGGAAGAGTCGACGCCCGTGAAGCCGGACGGCCCCGATCGAGACGATCCGGTCATGCTCCGGGACCATGCCTGTCGTCTCGGTATCGAGGACCAGCAGCGGCGCGTCGGCAAGGGGTGTCGCGTCCGTCGGCGCGGGCGCCGCCGGCGGAAGGTCGTGGAGGGCCAGATCCATCTCGATCTCCGCCCGATGCTCGACCGACGCGACGTCGCTGCCTCGGACCACGATCACGATCCCCTGGCCCGGGCCGAGGGTGGCGACGACGGCGGGAAAGTCGCCGGACTCGACGGTGGCCAGGTTTGCAAGCAGCGGTCGGCCGGCGCGCTCGACCGCGGTCAGGGTTTCGGCGACGGACGCGCGAGAGAGTCGACCGAAGAGGCTGGTGCCGACCACGGCGGATCCCGCCGCCAAGGCCCGGCGTCCGCCGTGATTGGCGGCGCTGATCAGCCCCTCCGGTGTCGCGACGATGACGCCGTCGGGAAGGGCGGCGATGACCGACGCAAGGTGGCGGTCGCCGGAAGCACCCGCCGCTTCCGCCAGCCGGCGGGCGATTGCCTCGCGCAGCTCCCTGACCTCGGCGAGCGGCACGACGTCGCTTCGCAATGGCGGCAGCTGCCCGTCGTCGCCAGCCGCCAGCACGGCGCCGCGGGTGGCTTCCACATCGTCGGCCAGCCGCATGGACAAGAGCGCCAGATAGGCGGACGCGAGAACCGCCAATCCGGCCGGAAGGATGAGCGCCGGCTCGGTCGCGACGGCACCGATCGCGCCGACGGCGACGCCGAAACCAGAGACGGCCGCGGCAATACGGAGCCGCGTCCGCGTCGACAGCCGGCGCGCTTCAACCCTAGGCACTGTCGTCCATCCACCGAATGACGGCCGACGGTCGTCGGCGGTGGCGGAAGCGATGGGTAACGGAGCGCCCCATGCCGATCATTTGGCCTGAGGTTGCACGAACGGGCAACCGCCGACAGCCGGGTGCTTTTCGCCTCCGACACGAGCCGCAGCGCCGCGTCAGGCTGATGGGCTCTGCCCTTCCACGGCGTCGCGCTCGGCTGCGATCACGAGCTCGGCGAAGTCCGAGAGGAAGACCGATCCCCTGGCGGTGCGCTGGACCAGAACGCTCCGCCGGTCGGCCTCGTCGACCCGGCGGCGGACCAGCTCAAGCTGGCCCAGGCGATCGAGCGAGCGGCTGATCGCCGCCTTCGAGACCCTGAGGCTCGCGGCGAGCCCCCTGACCGTGTGCGGCGGCGCCGTGAGATAAACGGTCAGCAGCACCGCCACTTGGCGGGACGTCAGGTCGGGCCCGCCGCGGCGCAACGATTCGACCAGCGCGGCACGCCAGAGGTTCAGCGCCTGCGGTGAGGAGAGCGTCATCGACGACGGTCCTACCTCGCTCCGGCGCCGCTACAGCGGCTTCTTCAGGTCCGCGCCGCCGAGCACCGATCGGTTCCAGGTCGGCACCACCAGAAGCTCGTGGATCGAGACATGCGCCGGCGTCTCGGCGACGAAGCGGATGATGCGGCCGAGATCGACCGGCTGCAGCATCCTAGCGCGCTCCTCCGCGCTCGGCGGGATCGGACGATGGTCGAGGATCGGCGTCGCCACCTCGCCCGGGCAGATCGCGCAGGCGCGGATGCCGTTGCGGCATTCCTCCTGGTTGATCGCCTCCGACATCGCGACCATCGCATGCTTGGCCGCGGTATAGGCCATGCCGCTCATCTGCGAGACGCGCTTTCCGGCGATCGAGGCGATGTTGATGATCAGCCCGTCCTTCTTCTTCCGCATGCCGGGCAGGACGATACGGGCGGAGAAGAAGGCGCCGTTGAGGTTCGCGTCCACCATCATCCGCCAGGTCTCGGTCGTCAGCTCCGAGAACGCCCGCTTCGGGATGTTGGCGCCGGCGGAGTTGACCAGGATGTCGACCGCGCCATGGCGCTTCTCGATCCCGGCATGGGCCTCGGCGACCGCCGCCTCCTTGGCGATATCGAGCGGCAGCGCCTCCGACCCCTTGATCTTCCTCGCCGCCGCCGCGAGGACGTCGGCGCGCCGGCCGGAGAGGATCACCTTGGCCCCGGCCTCGGCCAGCGCCTCGGCACCGGCGAGCCCGATGCCTGAGCCGGCGCCGTTGATCCAGACGATCTTGCCCTTGAGCGTGCTCATCGGCGTTCCTCTTTAGCGTCCGTAGCGATCGGCGAGAAGCTGAAACAACCCGCGCACGCCGAGCGCTTCGCCGCCCTCGGGCCGGCCCGGCTGGGTCCGCTCGTTCCAGGCGAAGGTATCGACATGGGCCCAGGAGGTTCCCTTGGAGACGAAGCTCTCGAGGAACAGGGCCGCAGTCACCGAGCCGGCGAAAGGCGAATCCCCGGTCGAGGAAAGATCGGCGACCTTGGACTCGATCATCTTCCGATAGGGCTGCCAGAGCGGCATGCGGTAGATCGGATCGGAGGTGCACGCCGCCGCCTTCTCCCATTCTGCCGCGAGCCGGTCGTCGTTGGTGAAGAGCGCCGGAAGCTGCGGGCCAAGCGCGACGCGCGCCGCGCCGGTCAATGTAGCGAAGTCGACGATCAGATCTGGCTTCTCGGAATCCGCTTCGGCGAGCGCGTCGCAGAGAATGAGGCGGCCTTCGGCGTCGGTGTTGCCGACCTCGACGGTTAACCCCTTGCGGGTGCGGATGACGTCGAGCGGACGGAAGGCGTTGCCGGAGATGGCGTTCTCGACCGCCGGCACCATGACCCTGAGCCTGACCTTGAGGCCCGCCGACATGATCATGTCGCCGAGCGCCAGGACCGCGGCCGAGCCGCCCATGTCCTTCTTCATCATCTTCATCGACGCGGCGCCCTTGATGTCGAGGCCGCCGGAGTCGAAGCAGACGCCCTTGCCGACCAACGTCACCTTGGGATTGCGCGCCGAGCCCCAGCGGATGTCGATCAGCCGCGGCTGGTTGTCGGCGGCGCGGCCGACTGTATGGATCGAGGGGTAGTTGCGCTTGAGGAGCGCGTCCCCGACGATGACCTCGACTTTGGCGCGGTGGCGGCGCGCCATCGCCTTCGCGGCATCCGCGAGCTGGCTTGGCCCAAGATCGTCGGCCGGCGTGTTGATGAGGTCGCGGGCCAGGTAGATGGCACGCGCCTGAGCCTCCACCTGATCGCGGTCGGCGCCCTTCGGCCAGACCAGCTTGGCCGTCTCGCGCTTGGCCTTTTTGTAGCGGGTGAAGACGTAGGCGCCGAGGGCCCAGCCGAGCGCGACGCGGGTCGCCGCCGCGTCATCGAGATCGGCGGTGAGCGAATAGGTGCGAGATGGAAGGGTCTGGGCGAGGCCGCCGAGCGCGAAGACATGGCCCGCCGACTCGACGCCGACGGCGACGCGGGCGATCCGGCCCTTCTCGTCCGGGATCAGCGCGTGAGTCCAGCTTTCCCCGGCAAAGCCGCTCTGCTGCAACCAGGTCCGGTTCGAAGCGGAGAGGGTTTTCAGCCATTTGGAAAAGCCGTCCCGGGTGACGGGCACGATCGGAACGGTGTCGGCCCCGGCACGCGGGGCGAAGCAGGTCAGCACAATCTCTCTCCCGGGAGGGCGGCAATGAGCCCTCACAATGGCAAGGGCAGAGCCCGAGGGGAAGAGGTCGCTGGATGCGGTGGAACACCAGCTGCACCGCCGGCTACCAGCTGTAGGTCGGTCCAACCGTCTCGCCGGCGCGCTGGCGATAGATCTCGCGCGCGAATGCGATCAGGTCCTGCTGCTGGAACTCGCCGGTCAAGGCGCAGGCGAACCCATCAATGTACCAGAACAGCGCCTGCGTCCCGCCGTCCTGGTAGTAATGGTAGGACGCGTCGCCGCCGCCGGCGGCGACCGCGAAGTAGAGTGTGAGGCGCTGGCCGCCGGCATTCTCGTACATGAACTGCGCCGCCGGCTTGTCGGCGGCCGGCAACAGGCGGCCGCCGACCAGGTTGAAACCGGCGCCGGCGAGCGGCGGCGGCTTGATCGGCCTACCGAGGCGGCGCGACAGCCACGTCGCCATGTGCGCCTCTTCGTCGGCGGCGACCTCGACCGGATGACGGACCTCGACCGAGTAGAGACGGTGCGCCTCGATCGCATGGCGGGTAAAGGCGACCTGGAAGGCGTCGCTGCCGGAGACCGACTGACGCAGCAACCACCCGCCGACACCGCCGGCGACCAGCAAGACCAGCGCGGCGGCGATGCGCATGGCCCAGGCGAAGGCGGCCGAGCGCCGGCGCTCGGTCGCAGCGACGAGCCGCGCCGGGATCGGTTCGACGAGTATGGGATCGTAGAGCGCGCGCAAGGCTTCGCCGATCGCGCGGTAGTCGGCGATCCGCCTCGCATCCTCGGCTTCGGCGCCGAGGTGGCGCTCGACCGCGGCCTGGGCCTCGGGGCCGAGCTCGCCGTCGACGTAGGCGTTGAATTCGGTTTCGGAAGGACGCATCGGTGTCGTCATTTGATCCTCCGCAGCGGAGGGGTCGACTCCCCGGCCAGCGCCTGGCGCAGCCGGTCGCGGCCGCGGGCGAGCCTGGACATGACGGTGCCGATGGGGATGCCCATCACCTCGGCGACGTCGCGGTAGCTCATCCCCTCGAGACCGACCAGCAGCACCACCTGGCGCTGGTCGTCGGGAAGACGGTCGATTGCTGCGGCCAGCTCGCCGAGCGCGATCCGGTCAGACTGCCGGGCCGGCTCGGCGAGCGGGCCGCTCGCCTCCAGCGGAACCTCAGGGGGCATTGAGGTCCGCCGGCGAGCCTGGTCGATGTGAAGGTTGTGCATGATGGTGAAAAGCCAGCCCCTGAGCCCCTGCCCGCCGGGTCGGGGCTGCCACAGATGTCCTCTGCCGAGCGCACGTTCGAGGCAGTCCTGGACCAGATCGTCGGCACGATCCGGATCGCGGAGCAGCGCCCGGGCGTAGCGGCGAAGGCCGGGGATGTGGGACAGGAGATCGGATCGGCTGATCATACCGCCGCGGTCCGCCCGTCCGCGGTTCCCCACCCAGCCGACATCCCGCGCCCCCGCCTCGATGCACGCGACGGGCCGGCACGCCGCCCCGCCATACCCGTAAACGCGGAGCCCGGCCGCCTATTCCACCGCGCGTCCTTTTTTTCACGGCCCACCCAGCACCTGCCTGTGTATGCTGGCGGGCATTTCCAACGAGAAAAGTGCCCGAGGGAGGCATGAACGCGATGAATCTCAAGGACATCAAGGGCTGGACGCTCGACCACCAGATGAAGGGCGTCCCCGGCAACCTGAAGCCGATGGCGCTGGCGCGCACCGGCGCCAAGCGATGGAACATCCTCAAGGAGGACCTGCCGCTCCCGGCCGCCGTGCTGCTGGACTCGGCGCTCACCCACAACAGCGGCTGGATGCGCCAATTCATCGAGGCGACCGGCGCCTACCTGTCGCCCCACGGCAAGACGACGATGAGCCCGCAGCTGTTCAAGCGCCAGCTCGACGACGGCGCCTGGGGGATCACGGTCGCCAACACCCACCAGCTCCAGGTCGCGCGCGACCACGGCGTCAAGCGCGTGGTGATGGCGAACCAGCTGATCGGCAAGCAGGCGATCCGCTACGTGCTGAACGAGATCAAGAACGACCGAGGCTTCGACTTCTACTGCCTCGTCGACTCGGTCGAAGGCGTGAAGATGCTGGCCGATGCGGCGAGGAAGCAGAAGCCTGGCCGTCCGCTCCAGGTTCTGCTCGAAGGCGGCATCCTCGGCGGACGTACAGGCGTCCGCGACTTCAAGACGGCGATGAAGGTCGCCCGCGCGATCGCCGCCGCCGCCCCGCACCTGACGCTGCGCGGCATCGAGGGCTTCGAGGGGCTGATCCGCGCCAAGACGCCTAAGGAGACCCAGCGCCAGGTCGATGCCTTCCTCGGCTTCCTCGCCGACCTCGCAGTCGCAGTCGCCAAGGCCGGGCTCTACGCCAAGGGCGAGGTGCTGCTCTCGGCCGGCGGCTCCGCCTTCTACGACCGGGTGGTCGAGCGCTTCCGCAAGGCCAAGCTCGACCGCAAGGTGCGCATCGTCGTCCGCTCCGGCTGCTACCTGACCCACGACGAGGCCTCCTACGCCAAGATGTTCAAGAACGTGCTCGCCCGCTCGAAGGTGGCGCGCAGCCTTGGTGAGGGTTTGAAGCCGGCGCTCGAGGTCTGGGCCTATGTCCAGTCGCGCCCGGAGCCGACCCGTGCGCTCGTCACCATGGGGCGTCGCGACGCCGGCGCCGATTCTGGCTGGCCGGTACCGATCAAGTGGTTCCGGCCGGGCAAACACAAGCGCCCGGCGGCGATGCCGGCGGGACATGCCTGCGTCAACATGAACGACCAGCATGGCTACATGGACATCCCGGCGAACTCGCCGCTCAAGGTCGGCGACCTCGTCGGCTTCGGCATCAACCATCCGTGCACGACCTTCGACAAATGGCAGGTGATCCACGTGGTCGACGACCGCTACAAGGTGGTCGAGAGCCTGCGGACATTCTTCTAGGGCCGGAGTCGGTGGGCCGCTAGGCGAGACCCTGGCGGCCCATCTCCAGGAACTTCTCGCGCCGCTTGGCCTTGAGGCTGCCGCCGTCGAGGGGCGTGAGCCTCCGGAGCGCCGCCTCGATCCGGTCGCCAAGCGCGTCCAGCGCCTCGACCGGCTGGCGATGGGCGCCGCCGAGCGGCTCCGTCACCACCTCGTCGACCACGCCGAGCTTGACCAGATCCTGGGCGGTCAGCTTCATCGCCTCGGCCGCGTCCTGAGCCTGCTCGCCCGAACGCCAGAGGATCGAGGCGCAGCCTTCCGGCGAGATCACCGAATAGACCGCATGCTCGAGCATGATCACATGGTTGCCGGCGGCGAGCGCGATCGCCCCGCCCGAGCCGCCCTCGCCGATGACGCAGGCGATAAGCGGCACCCGGAGGCGAAGGCAGGTCTCGATCGAGCGGGCGATGGCCTCGGCCTGACCGCGGGCCTCGGCATCGACGCCGGGGTAGGCCCCGGCAGTGTCGACGAAGGTCACGACTGGCAGGTCGAAGCGGTCGGCAAGTTCCATCAGCCGACATGCCTTGCGGTAGCCCTCGGGCCTGGCCATGCCGAAGTTGTGGCGGACCCGTGCCTCGGTCGTCGCCCCCTTCTCGGTGCCGATCACGACCGCCGAGAATCCGCGAAAGCGACCGAGGCCGCCGAGGATGGCGCGGTCCTCAGCGAAGGCGCGGTCGCCGGCGAGCGGCGTGAAGTCCGCGACCAGGCGCTGGATCGCATCCGACGTATGCGGGCGGTCGGGATGGCGCGCTACCAGCACCTTCTGCCACGGAGTCAGCTTCTGGTAGGTTTGGCGCAGCTGACGCTCGACCTTGACCTGAAGCTTCGCGACCTCGTCGGCGATGTTGACGCCGCCGCCGTCGCTCAGGTGGCGAAGCTCCTCGATCTTGCCTTCAAGCTCGGCGATCGGCTTCTCGAAGTCGAGGAACTGCTTCATCCATGGATCCCTGGGGCCCGGCCCGGATACGGGCAAAGGCCGCCAAAGTCAATTAACGCCGACGCCGGGAGAGCGGATGCCGTTCGGAGACGAGGCGTCCGAGCCGGTCCTGGGCGACATGGGTGTAGATCTGGGTGGTGGCGATGTCGGCATGGCCCAGCATCTCCTGCACGCTGCGGAGGTCGGCGCCGTGGTCGATCAGGTGGGTGGCGAAAGCGTGGCGCAGCACATGGGGCGAGAGCCGCTTGGGATCGATGCCGGCCGCCGCCGCCAGCTCCTTCAGGGACTGGGCGAAGCGGTGCCGGGTCAGATGGCCGGCGCTCGCGCGCGAAGGAAACAGCCAGGGCGAGGTTTTGGCGGCCGGCGCCCGATCGCGTTCGGCGCGATAGGCGGCAACCGCCTTGACCGCCGCGTCGGTCAGCGGGACCAGGCGCTCCTTGTCGCCCTTGCCGCGGACCAACAGCACCGGCGCATCCCGCCCGAGGGCCGAGAGCGGCAGGCCGACCAGCTCTGACACTCGAAGTCCGGTCCCGTAGATCAGCTCGAGCAGGGCGACCAGACGAGCGCCCTCGGCGCCGCCGCGACGCTCAGCCGCCTCGATCAGGCGCCGGATCTCATCCTCGCTCAGGACCTTGGGCAGCGAGCGGCCGAGTTTCGGCGAGTCGAGGACGCCTGTCGGATCGTCGGTACGGATCCCTTCCTCGAGCAGAAAGCGGTGGAACTGGCGCAAGGCCGAGAGCCGGCGCGCCTGGGTGCGGGCCGACATGCCGGCGGCATCGAGGCCGGCGAGGTAGGCGCGAAGATCGTCGGTCGAAGCCGTGGCGGCGCTCTTGCCGCGCCGTCCGGCATGAACGGCGAAGTCTTCGAGGTCGCGACGGTAGGCCGCAAGCGTGTTGACGGCGGCGCCGCGCTCGGCGGCCATCATTTCGAGGAACGATCCGATGTGGCGATCGCGACTCACAAGCCGGCTGCGACTGCCGCCTCGACCGCGAGCGCACGCGCCTCCGCGATCAACCCAAGCTGCATCAGTCCGGCGACGACCGGCTCCAGCACCGGCGGCGGCAGGTCGGCCAATCGGGTCTCGCCGAGTGCGAGCGCCACCAGCGCGATGCCTTCGCCGAGGCGTCCCTTGGCAGCGGCCTCGACCAGGGCGGGCAGCAAAGCCGGAGACGGCATCGCCACCGGCCGTCGGTCGCCGTCGGCGACCAGGTCGCGCCAGAGCCGCCCATCGATGGGCTCGCCGGTCGCCCCCATCAGCGCCAACAGGCGGGCGAGGCGCGATCCCTCCTCCGCCTGAGCTTTGGCCCGGTCGGCCCACGCTTCGAGCCGGTCGTTGCGCCAGGGCTCCAGCGCATCGCCGCCGGCGAGACGGGCGAGCGCCCACAGCCGGTCGGCCGCGGCGCGGCCGACGTCATCGCGCGGCGCCTCGATCACCTGCATCCAGCCGCGGGCGGCGTCGAGCTGGCCGACCACGACCAACGCCCGGGCGGCGGCGGGGGCGAACCAGTTCAGATCGACCGACGGCACGATCGCCCGGATCGCCTGTGCGTAGAGTCTCGCCTCACCGGCATAGACGTTGTTCTTGGCACCGAGGGCGAGAGCCTTGTCGATCACCTGGGCGCGGGCGAGCGGCGTCTGCTGCCGGTCGAGCGCGCGGCGAAGGATGGCGCGCCCGCGCGCGCTCGAGTCGGCTTCGGCCCGGGTCAGCGGATTGTCGAGAAGCTCGGCCGGAAGATCGGTTTCGAGGATGACCTTGGTGCGCTGGGCGACCGACCAGAGCCCGGCGGTCTCCAGCCGCTCGGCGAGTGCGAGACGCATGCCCGCCTCGGTCGATGGCGAGTCGGCCAGCGGCCACCAGACCGCCGGCAGACGCACGGTCGCCGCGTCCGGCGGCGCCGGCTGCTTCGCCGCCCGCAGCAGAGCCAGATCGAGCGGGCGGAGATCCTTGGCCCCGGCGAGCTTGGGCCGGGTACCGTGGATCAACGCCTCCATCAGGGCGTCGTAGGTCGGATCGGCCTTGAAGCCCTGCTCGGACAGCAGGCGCAGCGACAGTTCGGCCTTGCCGCCGTCGCCGGCCAGCGCCTGACAAAAGGCCTGGCCGCGTTGCGCGCCCTCGCTCTGGCTCGCTCCCAGCGCGCGGCGGATCTCGATGCAGGCGCCGTTGGCATCGAAGAGAAGGTAGGCCGCATCCAAGCGAAGTCGCGCCAGGCGCTCGTCATTGATCCTCGGCGGCAGCGACTTAAGCAGCTGGTAGACCGCGGCGATCTCGCCCATCGCCGCCAGCTTCTCGGCCCGCAGCACCAGTAGCTTGGGCTCGGCCGGCGGTCCGTCCGGCGGCAGCGCCGGCGACAAGAGCAGGCGCCGCACGAGCTCGCGGCCGACCCGTGCCTCCGGCAAGGCCGGAAGGAGCCCGAGCAGACGCTCGGCCAGCACGCGCGGGGTTCCCTGCCAGAGCGTCGTCGGCAGCGCGCCATCGGCCGCAGCGAGGATACCGACCGAGTCGGCATCGAAGGTCTGCAGCGTATCGACCTGGATGCCCGGTTGAGCCGGGTTCGGTGCGGCGGTCAGGACTCCCGGAGACGGTTGCGCGCCCCCTTCGCTTTCCGCCGGCGTCGCTTCCTTCGGCTCCTCGGCGGGCTTGACCTCAGTCGCCGGCGGGGGCGCCGGGCGCACCGGAGTCAGACGAATCGGCCCCGGGGCCTGGGCCAGTGCCGCGAGCGACCACAAGGCCACGCCGAGACCCGCCGCAAGCGCGACCCTAGCGGCTGAACTTGTCATTCGGGATCACCCGTTCGACGGTCGTTGAAGGCGCCGGGATCGTCCAGGTCGCCAGGAACACAAACACGCCGGCCACGGCGACCACGACACCGAGGCCGACCATAAGGCCGATACGCGACTTCACCGCTTTGCCTTCCGCCATCCGAGTGGTCCGATCCTCCGATCCTCGCCACCCGCTGGCGCGGCTGGCATCCTGCCCTTTGATAGCCTATACCTCGGCCGGGCGACAGGCCGAGACGGGCATGGTAGATTTCAATCGTGGCGACTCTGCGGCAGCGCCGATGGTGCGCGGTCCACTGACTTCCGCGGGCGTCGGCTTCCGGCCCTCGCACTCGGTGGTTCTGATCGGCCTTATGGGGGCCGGGAAGACGTCGATCGGCCGCCGGCTGGCGCAGCGGCTCGGCCTCGCCTTCGTCGATTCCGACCACGAGATCGAAACCGCCGCCGGCTGCACGATCGAGACGATCTTCGAAATGTACGGGGAACGGGCATTCCGTGACTGCGAGCGCCGGGTGATCGGCCGTCTGCTCGAGGAGCCGGTGCAGATCATCGCCACCGGCGGCGGCGCCTTCATGGACGCCGAGACCCGCGCCACGGTGAAATCGCGCGGACTCTCGGTCTGGCTCAGGGCCGATCTCGACCTCCTCCTCCATCGGGTCGCCCGCCGCGCCAACCGGCCGCTCCTCAAACGCGGCGACCCGCGGGAGATCCTGGCCGGGCTCATAGCCGAGCGCCACCCGGTCTATGCCGAGGCGGACGCGACGGTCGACACCCGAGACGCTCCTCCGGACGTCACCGTCGATGCGGTGATCGAGGCCGTCCAACGTCTCGATCGCGCCACCGAACCGGCGGCGGCGACCATGGCATGAACGGCGACCCTCACAGTACGACCGAAGAGGTCGGCGTCGCGCTCGGGGCCCGCAGCTACCGCATCCTGGTTGGTTCCGGACTGCTCGACGACGCCGGTCCCCAGATGCTTTCGGTGCTGGCGCAGCGCAGGGTCGTCGTCATCGCCGACACCACCGTCGCCCGGCTCCTTCTGCGCCGCCTGACGGCCTCGCTCGACCGCGCCGAAATCGCGCACGATCACGTGGTGCTGCCGCCTGGCGAAGACACCAAGGACTTCGCGCATCTGCAACAGATGACCGATGCGCTGCTCGACCGCCGGATCGAGCGGCGCACCACGCTTGTGGCGCTCGGCGGCGGCGTCATCGGCGATCTCACCGGGGTCGCAGCGGCGCTGGTGCTGCGCGGCATCGACTTCATACAAATTCCAACGACGCTCCTTTCCCAGGTCGACAGCTCGGTCGGCGGCAAGACCGGCATCAACACGCGTCACGGCAAGAACCTGATTGGCGCCTTCCACCAGCCGCGACTGGTGCTAGCCGACACCTCGGTCCTCGACACGCTGCCGCGCCGCGAGCTGCTGGCGGGATATGCCGAGGTGGTGAAGTACGGCCTTCTTGGCGATCTGGCATTTTTCGACTGGCTCGAGGTCAATGGCAAAGCGGTGCTCGATCGCGACGGGCCGGAGCGGCGCCACGCGATCGCGCACTCCTGCCGCGTGAAGGCGCGGATCGTGGCATCCGACGAGCGCGAGACCGGCGAGCGCGCGCTTCTCAACCTCGGGCACACGTTCGGCCACGCCTTCGAGGCCGAGCTCGGATTCGGGCCCGAGATGCTGCATGGCGAGGCGGTCGCCATCGGCATGACGATGGCCTTCGACCTCTCGGTCAAGCTCGGCCTTTGCCCGCCGGCGGAGGCCCACCGGGCCCGCCGCCACCTCGCGCATATGGGCCTGCCGGTCGGGCTCTCCGGGCGCACCTGGCCGCCGGAGCGGCTGCTCGATCACATGGGGCGGGACAAGAAGGTGGTCGACGGGCGGCTCACCTTCGTCTTGGCCCGCGGCATCGGCAAGGCCTTCGTCAGCCGCGACGTCGCACCGGCCGACGTCCGGGCCGTGCTCGCCGCCGCACTCGCCGCCTGAACCGACACCATGGAGCACTTCCCGGAAAGCTCCGAGCTGTGGGCGGTGGTCGTGGCGATCGTCCTCCTCCTCCTCGTCTCCGCCTTCTTCTCGATGGCGGAGACGGCGATGACTGCGGCCTCGCGCCCGCGGTTGCACGCGCTCGCCCGGCAGGGCTCGCGGCGGGCGCGGATCGTCAACGAGATCCGTGCCCACTCCGAGCGCCTGATCGGCACCGTCCTGGTCGGCAACAACCTCGTCAACATCCTGGCCTCGGCGCTGGCGACCAGCGCCTTGATCGCCGTCTTCGGCGAGGTCGGCGTCGTCTATGCGACCGCAGGGATGACCGTGCTCGTGCTGGTCTTCGCCGAGATCCTGCCCAAGACCTACGCCCTCAACAATCCGGATCGGGTCTCGGTCGTGCTGGCGCCAGCGCTTCGGCTGGTGATCCGGCTCCTGACCCCGGTCACCCGCACCTTCTCGTTTGTCGTGCGAGCGACGCTCCTGGTCTTCGGCGTGCGGGTGAAGGCGGAGCTGGGCTCGGCCGAGAGCGAGCAGGAGCTGCGCGGCGCCATCGAGCTGCACAAGGGACCGGAGCCGGAGATCAAGGAGGAGCGGGAGATGCTCCGCTCGATCCTCGACCTCGACGACGTCGAGGTCGGCCAGATCATGATCCACCGAAAGAACGTGATCATGCTGGACGTCGACCGGCCGGCGAGCGAGATCGAGGCGCAGGTACTGGCAAGCCCCTATACGCGCCTGCCACTCTATCGAGACGAGCCTGACAATGTCGTCGGCGTGCTCCACGCCAAGGCCCTCCTGCGGGCGCTTCAGGCGGTCGGCGGCGACGTCGCCAAGGTCGATATCCTGGCGATCGCGGGCAAGCCCTGGTTCATCCCGGACACGTCGTCGCTGCTCGGCCAGCTTCGCGCCTTTCGCGAGCGGCGCGAGCACTTCGCGCTGGTGGTCGACGAGTACGGCACGCTGATGGGGATCGTCACCCTCGAGGACATCCTGGAGGAGATCGTCGGCGACATCTTCGACGAGCATCAGGCAGCGGTGATCGGCGTCCGCGCCCAGCCGGACGGCTCCTATCTGATCGACGGGTCGGCCCCGATCCGCGACCTCAACCGCGAGTTCGAATGGGGCCTTCCGGACGGCGAGGCGGCTACCGTCGCCGGGCTCGTTCTCAACGAGGCCAGGCGCATCCCGGAGGTCGGCCAGGAATTCACCTTCCACGGCTTCCGCTTCTCCGTGCTGCGCCGCCAGCGCAACCAGATCACGCTTCTCAGGGTCTCCCCGCCGAAGCGGGCCGCCGCCGAGCGCGCGGCCTGAGGATCGGCCACCATCCAACACAACGCCGGGACGGGCAATTCAGAAACCTACGACTTGCCCAGTGCTATAGATAAATCACCGCCGTAGCCGCCCCCTTGCCAGTCTGATTTCAGACTGTCCACAATACCCCAACGGCCGGCGTCCGATCGGCCGAGGCAAGGCGAAGGAGGCAGATGATGGCGAGTACCCAAAGTCCTAGATGCGCCGTGCTCGTCGGCCCCTATCTCTCGGGCAAGACCACGCTCCTCGAAGCGCTGCTCCATGCCTCCGGCACGATCCCGAAGAAGGGCTCGGTCAAGGATGGAAATAGTGTCGGCGATGCCTCACCCGACGCGCGCGCGCGCCACATGAGCATCGAGATGTCGGCCGCCGGCGGCGGATATCTCGGCGATCCCTGGATCTTCATCGACACGCCCGGATCGATCGAGCTCACCCAAGAGGCGCGGAACGCCCTGATGGCCGCCGACGTCGCCATCGTGGTCATCGAGCCGGTCGCCGAGCGCGCGCAGACGGTGGCGCCAATCCTCCGCTTCGTCGACGAGCACGCGATCCCCCACATGGTGTTCATCAACAAGATGGATGGCGCTACCCAGTCTCCGAAGGACCTCCTGGAGGCGCTCCAGGAGATCTCGGAGCGTCCGCTGGTGCTTCGCCAGGTGCCGATCCGGGAGGGCGACACGGTCACCGGCTACGTCGATCTGGTGAGCGAGCGTGCCTACCGCTACAAGCCGGGCCAGGCCTCGGACCTGATCAAGATTCCGGAAGCCGTGGCGACCGACGAGCAGGTGGCCCGCACCGAGCTCCTGGAGACGCTGGCCGACTTCGACGACAAGCTGCTGGAGAAGCTGCTCGAGGACGTGGTGCCGTCGCCCGCCGAGATCTACCGGGAGCTCTCCAAGGATCTGCGTGAGGACCGGCTGGTGCCGGTGTTCCTCGGCGCAGCCGAGAAGGACCACGGCGTCCGCCGCCTCCTGAAGGCGCTCCGGCACGAGACGCCGACCCACCAGGTCGCCGCCGCGCGCCGCGGCCTGCCGTCGGACGGCGAGGCGGTTGCCGAGGTATTCAAGACCGTCTACGTCGCCGGCACCGGCAAGCTCAGCTATGTCCGGGTCTGGCGCGGAGCGGTCAAGGACGGCCAGTCGCTCGCCGGCCATCGCGTCTCCGGCATTTTGAAGCCGCTCGGCGCCCAGCACACCAAGCTCGCAGAGGCCAAAGCCGGCGACGTCGTCGCCTTCGGGCGCATGGACACGGTCAAGACCGGCGACGTGCTGACGCCCTCGGGCCAGCGCCCGGCGGGCTTCCGTACTTTCCCGCAGCCGCTCGCGCCGGTGTTCGCGCTCGCCATCCACGCCGACAACCGCAACGACGAGGTCAAGCTCTCGGGCGCCATCCAGCGCATGCTCGAGGAAGATCCCTCGCTCACCCTCGACCACGACGGCGATCTCGGCCAGCTCGTGCTGTCCGGCCAGGGCGACATCCACCTGCAGATTGCGCTTGACCGGCTGCGCCAACGCAACAACCTGAAGATCAGTACGTCCAAGCCGAAGGTCCCCTATCGCGAGACCATCCGCCGCTCCGTCAAGCAGCACGGGCGGCACAAGCGCCAGACCGGCGGCCACGGCCAGTTCGGCGACGTTCACATCGAGATCCATCCGCAGCCCCGGGGCCAGGGCTTCACATTCATCGACAAAGTCGTCGGCGGCGCCATCCCGCGCCAATGGATCCCCTCGGTCGAGGAGGGCGTGCGCGAGTACCTGAACAAGGGCACGCTGGGATTCCGCGTCGTCGACGTCGCGGTCACGCTCACCGACGGCCAGTACCACCAGGTCGACTCCTCCGACATGGCCTTCAAGATCGCCGGCCGCATCGCCATCAGCGAGGGCCTGCCGAAATGCGACCCGGTGCTGCTGGAGCCGATCGGCCTCGTCACCATCTCCGTTCCGAACGAGCACACCGCCAAGGTGCAGCGGGTGATCACCGGCCGCCGCGGCCACATCCTGGGATACGACGCCAAGGCGGGATGGAAGGGCTGGGACGAGGTCACCGCCCACATGCCGCAATCGGAGATCCACGACCTGATCATCGAGCTCCGCTCGCTCACGCTCGGCGTCGCCACCTATTCGTGGAAGTTCGACCACCTGGCCGAGCTCACCGGCCGGCTCGCCGACAAGGTGATCGAGGAGCATGGCGGCCGCCATGCGGCCGCCGCGGTGAGCTGACCGGGCGCCTTCAGGTGCCGGCCGAACGAAGTCAGGTCAGGATGTTGAGGTAGCTTCCGCGCGGTGCCGCCAGGTTGATCAACCCCTGCGCGATCATCTTGAACATCCGCATGATCTGACCGTCGATCTCGTCATCGCTGACCGCGGTCCTGAGGCGTTGGACGAGGCCGGGACGTTGCTGGCCCGTTCCCTCGGGCCGCGTCGCACGGCCGGCTTCGGAGCGGCCGACCGGGGGCGGCAGCAGCTTCCGCTGAGGCGCCGAGCCGATGCGGGGATCGCGGGGCGGGGTCGGGTTGGCGGCCATGGCCGGACGACTATGCCACGGCCCTTTTCGCGGGAACAGCCGGGGCCTTCGCCGGCACGGGTTCCGGCGCCGCCGGCTTCTCGCGCCCGCCCGGGGCCAGAACCGCCAGCAATGTCCGTGGGTCCAGGCTTCGCCAGAGAACCATCGCCGCCTCCGGTCTTGCGCAAACGATAGCGACTTGCAGTTTCGTCCTGAGGGTGCGCCGAGCCGAATCGATCGTCAATGCGAATGAGTTGCAGAGCGGCGTCCTAATTTTCGCCCGCCGGCACCTTACCCTTGCTACGCCCTCCGGTCAGACCTTAGGACCTCCCCATGGAAACGGTCACCCTCGCGCTCTGGGCCGCCAATCTCGGCCGGCCGCTCGCCTCGCTCGCCGAATGGGTGGCGCTGGCCGAGGCGAAGCTCACCGAGGCGGCCGCCGGCGGCGCCGATCTCCTGATGCTGCCGGAGTGGATCGCTTCCCACTGGCTCTCCTTCGCGCCGGCCGACCTCGCCAGGGATCGCGAGGTCGCCTGGATGGCCGAGCAGGCGGAGGCGGCGTTGCCGGCGCTGGCGCGCGCGGCGACGGCGAGGCGCCTCACCCTCCTCGCCGGCACCATGCCGGCCGCGGCCGCCGGCGGCTACGTCAACCGCGCCCATCTGCTGCTGCCGGGAGGAGCAAGCGCGCATCAGGACAAGCTCTGCCTGACGCCGTTCGAAAAGCGCCTGGACGGCTGGCTGGTGCGGCCCGGAGGCACCATCACCAACTTCGGCTGGCGCGGCCTTCGCCTTGCCGTCGCCATCTGCCTCGACATCGAGCAGCCGGCGCTGGCCGGCCGGCTCCAGGGGCTCGACCTCGACCTCGTGCTGGTGCCGTCGATGACCGATCTGGAATCCGGCTACCGCCGCGTCTTCGGCTGCGCCAAGGCCCGCGCGGTCGAGCTGATGTGCCCGGTCGCCGCCGTCGGCCTCATCGGCACCCAGACGATCAACGGCCGGACCGAGCCCAACACCTCCGGGGCGGCCGCCTATCTTCCGTGCGAGCCGGACCTCAGTCCGAGCGGCATCCACGCCGAGATTCCGATGCTGGCCGAGGCCCAGGACGACGGCCCACTGCTGATCGCCCGCGACGTCCCGGTCGGCGCCTGCCGGAGGCTCCGACGGGCCGGAGCCGAAGCCTGGCCGGGCCCTTGGAATGCCGACCATGTGACGCTGGACCACGTGCGGCTGGACGCCGCCGGGCCCGGCCGTTAGGGTCGCGCCCCATGCGAATCCTGGTGGTCCAGCACGACAGGGAGGATCCGGCCGGCGTGGTCGGCGAGCAGATGGCGGCCCGGGGCGCCACGCTGGTTCCGACGCTGCCGCCGGCGGGCGAGGCCTTCCCCGACGGCCCCGAGGGATTCGACGGCCTCGTGCTGCTGGGTGGCCCGATGAGCGCCGCCGACGATGCCGGACATCCCTATTATGCCCGCCTTCATCGTATGGTCCGGCGTTTCCACGACGCCGGCCGGCCGATCCTCGGCATCTGTCTCGGATCGCAGATCATCGCCCGCAGCTTCGGCAAGCCGGTCTACCGCAACAAGGTGACGGAGATCGGCTTCCGCCCGGTGCGCCTGACCGAGGCCGGGCGCGCCGACCCGCTGTTCGCCGGTCTTGGGCCTGAGATCCGTCCGATGCAGTGGCACGAGGACACCTTCGACCTGCCCGACGAGGCGACGGGGCTGGCCGAAAACGACGACTGCCTGAACCAGGCCTGTCGCATCGGTCCGTCGACCTATGCCGTGCAGTTCCACCCGGAGGTGGACCGCGCCATGGTCCGCACCTGGGCCAAGGCAGCACCGTCGGATGCCGGCACCGCCGAGCGGCTGGAAGCCGAGATGGACCGCCATCTCGCCGCCGCCGAACGCCTCGGCCGCACCCTCGGCGATCGCTGGTTCGACCTGATCGAGCGACACGGACAGCGGTCGGCCGCCTGACTTAAAGGCCGCCGGCCGCCGGCCGTTCGTTCCCCGTTTTCCTTCTTTTCCGAGAGACCCTCCGTGTCCAAACCACAGCCTGCCCGCGGCATGCGGGACATCCTGCCGACCGAGGCCGCCATCCGCGACTGGGTCCAGGCGAAGATCCTCGCGACGTACCGGCGCTTCGGCTACACGCGCATCGAGACCCCGGCGCTCGAGAACATCCAGCTCCTGACCGGCGACGACGGCGGCGAGAATGCCAAGCTCGTCTTCAAGGTGCTGAAGCGGGGCGAGAAGCTCGACCTCGCCAAGCCCGGCATGAGCGAGGACGACCTTGTCGACCTCGGCCTTCGCTTCGACCTGACCGTGCCGCTGGTCCGCTTCTTCACCACCAACCGCGCCCAGCTCCCGCGCGTGCTGAAGGCGATCCAGATCGGGCCGGTGTGGCGGGCCGAGCGCCCGCAGAAGGGCCGTTATCGCCAGTTCACCCAGTGCGACATCGACATCATCGGGCTCGAGGAGGGCCTGGCCGAAGCCGAGCTGCTGGTCGCGTCGGCAGAGGCCCTGATCGCCGTCGGCTTCGAGGGCTTCACCATCCGTCTCAACGACCGGCGCATCCTGACCGCGATCGCCGCAGCCTCAGGCGTCGAGGAAGCGCGCCACGGCTCGGTCTTCATCACCCTCGACAAGCTGGACAAGATCGGCGTCGACGGCGTGCGCAAGGAGCTGGCGCAGCAGGGCTTCGCCGAGGCGCAGATCGACCGGCTCTCGACGATGCTGGCCGGCGTCGACGGAATCTCGGTGGAGGCGTTCGCGAAGCGGCTCGGCGCCAGCCTCGACGCCAAGGTGCCGGCGCTGATCGGCGAGGTCCTCGATGCGGTCGGCGCCGATGCCGGCAACCGCTACAGGGTCGCCTTCGATCCGACCCTGGTGCGCGGCATGGGCTACTACACCGGGCCGGTGTTCGAGATCGCCCAGCCGGGATACGACTTCTCGATCGCCGGCGGCGGCCGCTACGACCGCATGGTCGGCAAGCTCTCGGGCGAGGAGGCGCCGGCCTGCGGCTTCTCGATCGGATTCGAGCGAGTGGTCGCCGTCCTGATGGACAAGACGTTCGTTCCGCCGGCCGAAGCGAAGCTGACCGCGCTCCTGGTGCCGGAGGGGACTGCGCTCGCCCGCGCGCTCACGGCCGCGCGAATGCTCCGCTCAGAAGGCCTGGCGCCGTCGCTCTTTCCGCTGGAAAAGAAGCTCGGCCGCCAGCTCGAGGGCCTGCAGGCGTCCGGCTTCACCCACTACGCCACGCTCGACGGCGACGGGCCGCCGGCGATCAGGGCGATGAAGGCGCCGGCCCGCTAGGAAGCGGTCCGGCGGAATCCACCCAGCCCGATCACGCGCCGGGCGGGATCGGCGACGGCGGAGACGAGCTGCCGCATGAGCCGGAGCGTCTCGGCGCTGCGGAGGGCGTGGGTCCGCGCGACATAGGTGGGGACTTGGTCCCAATCGATGCGGGCGACGAGACGGGGCGTCGACCTGGTCGCCGAGAGCATCGACATCGCCATTCGCTTGGACGCGCTCGGCGATTCCTCGCTGGTCGCCCGCAAGATCGCCTGGACCACCCGCGTGGTCTGCGCCGCCCCGCCTATGCCGTGAGCAAAGGGGCTCCGCGGTCGCCCGAGGATCCCGCCCGCCACGACTGCCTCGCCTTCCTCGATTCCCGCCTCATCCACCTCGACAACTGACCCTTCGACACCCCGGCCGGCCGGGTCACGATCCCGGTCGCGGGGCCGATCGTCGCCGGCGACGGCGACACCGTGTTCCGCCTTGCCGACGCCAGTCTCGGCATCGCGCGCCTCTCGCGCTTCGTCGCGGCGTTCGTCGCCTTCCTGATCGAGAGCTTCGGTGCGGTGCCGCCGTGGTATTAGGCGGGAGTGATGGCCGAATTCCTCTCCTTCCTGCCGATCATCGTGCTGATGGTCGCCTCGCGCCTGCTGCCGCGGCGCGTGGCGCTTGCCGTCAGCCTCCTCTCGACCGCCGCGACGCTTTATCCCTGGGCGATGGGCGGCACCGCGAAGCCGTTCAGCCTGGTCCTGGCATCCCTGATCGCCGCGAGCCTCGTCTGGCATGTCGCGCATGCGGTCTCGGCCGAGCGCTGGTCCGGCCTGCTCTTGACCGGCGGCATCGCGATCTACGCCTTCGGCTCGGTCGCCGCCGGCCATCCCTTCGCCGAACAGTGGGCGCATGAACGGGTGCCGCCGGCCCAATGGGCGCATCCGCTGACGATCCACATCGTCACCACGATCACCTGGGTCTGGGGCGGGATCTACCTCGTGCTGGCAGCCGCGACGTTTCCGCGCGAGCGCTGGATGCCGCCGCCGCGGGTGCGCACCGCCCTTCCCCTTGTTCTCGTCATCGCCGGGATCGTGTTCTCGAGCTGGTACCCGGCCTTCGCCGTCGCTCACCGATAGGGCTACTTGCCCTCGCGTCTCCACGCGACCATCGCCATGCCGAGCGCCATCGCCAGCACCAGGAGGGCGGGCATCAGCGCCACCTCGTCGAGGCCGACGGTGGCGTAGTCGCCGTTGGTGCGGAAGCCGATCCAGTCGCGCCCGGAGGCCGGGCGGCCGGGGCGGATCTTGCGCGGCTCGGGCGTGCCGTCTTGCAGCCAGTTGACGGAGCCGCCCGACGCCTGGGCGAAGGGCGCCAGCTTCGCGCCGGTCGCGCGCACATCGGCCCATTCCAGCGGGTTCAGCGGCCCGACCGCGGCGATCGCCGTGCGCTGGCCGTCGCCGAGGCGATAGAGCCCGACCTGGTCGACGGCGAGATCGCCGGAGGCGCCGCCCGAGCCGTCCTCGGCCATCGCCACGCTCGCGGTCTCGCCGTTGGGCAGGGTGACCGTGACCGGGCGGTCGTCCGGCTTCACGCTCCGGCGCTTGACCTCCAGGCGGTCGCCGCGGAGCTGGGCCGAGAGCACGTTCTCTTCCAGCTCCGGCTCCTTCATCAGCCAATGGGCGAGGCGGCGCAGCAGCTCGGCCTGCGGGCCGCCGCCCTCGAAGCCGCGCGTCCACAGCCAGATGTGGTCGCTCATGAGCTGGGCGACGCGGCCCTTGCCGACCCGGTCGAGGATCAGGAGCGGACGCGCGTTCGGCCCCTGCATCACCACCTCGCCGCGCTGGGCCTCGGCGTCGATGTAGCGGAACCAGCGGCCCCAGCCCGGCTCGGCGCCGGCGCCGCCGGGAAGGTCGGAAGTGACCGGATGGCGGTGGCCCGCCGGGCTCAGCATCGGCTTGAAGCCCTGCTCCACCACCTGGCCGGTCGGCTCCGCCGGCATCACCCGGCCGAGCGGAGTCCGGTAGAGGCTGAGCGAGCCTGCGAAGGGCGGGCCCGTCGCGTCCAGAAGCGCACCGCCCTTCTCGATGTAATCGGCGATGTTGGCGATGTTGGCCCGCGGCAGGATGCCCTGGCGGCGGTAGCGATCGAAGATGATGAGGTTGAACTCGTCGAGCTTGATCTCGAACAGCTCGCGGATCGGAAAGGCGATCAGCGACAGCTCGCGGATCGGCGTGCCGTCCTGCTTTTCCGGCGGCCTGAGGATGGTGAAATGGACGAGGTCGACGGCAGGATCGGCCTTGAGCAGGCTCCGCCAAGTACGCTCGCCGGCATGGGGCTCGCCCGAAACCAGCAGCACGCGGAGCCGATCGCGCACGCCGTTGATCGCAGCGACCGCCCGGTTGTTGTCGAGGGTCAGCTCCTTCGGTCCCGGCTCGACCGCCAGCTCGATGACGGTCTGGCCGCCGTGATCCAGGGTCAACGGGATCTCGACGGTGCGGCCGACGGGCACGGACTGGCGCTGCTCGGCGGCGCCGTCGCGCCGGAGCGTGAGCTGCACCGGGGTTCCCGGCGCCACCGCCGCGTCCTCGACCCGGATCGACAGGGTGATCGGTTTCCCGACCAGGCCGTAGGTCGGCACCTTCTCGATCACCAGACGACGGTCGGCCTCGCCGCGCTGGCCGGTCAGCAGAACATGCAGCGGCGCGCCGAAGAGGTCGCGCACGCCTTCCGGCGGAAGATCGTGGACCTGGCCGTCGGTAACCACGGCAATGCCGGCCAGCCGGTGGCGCGGCACATCGGCCAGCGCCTTGTCGAGCTGGGTCGCGAGACGGGTGCCGTCGTCAGAGGTCACGACGTTGCCGCCGACGGTGACGGTGCGGAGCTCGACGCCGGGAAGCGCGGCGAGCTTGGCTGCCAGCTGCTCGGCGGCGCGCCGGGTATCGGCGAGCCGCGTGCCGATCTTCTGGCTCGGGCTCTCGTCGACGACCAGCACGGCGACGTCCGGCCGCGCCTCACGCCGTTCGGCCACCAGGGTCGGGTTGGCGAGGGCAGCAAGCAGCGCCAGCGCCGCACCGGTTCGCCACCAGGCGCCCCGCGCACGGGCGGCGAGGCCGAGACCGACGACGACCAGCGCCGCGACGCCAAGCGCCGCCAGCGCCCAGATCGGCAGCAGCGGCGCCCAGGCGATGTGGAGGGCGGACGGCGTCACTGGCCGACCCGCTCGAGGATCGCCGGAACATGCACCTGGTCGGCCTTGTAGTTGCCGGTCAACGCGTACATCACCAGGTTGACGCCGAAGCGGAACGCGACCTCGCGCTGGATCTCGCCGCCGGGAACGACGGCATGGAGAGCGCGGCCGCCGCTGTCGGACGCCCAGGCGCCGGCCCAGTCGTTCGATCCGAGGATGATCGAGGAGACCTCGTCCTCGCCGCGCGCGCGCGTCGCCTCGACCCAGACCTGACCGCCGGCGAAGCGTCCCGGGAAATCGGTCAGGAGATAGAAGGCCTTGGTCAGCACGTGGTCGGGCGGAGCCGGCACCAATGCCGGGATCGAGAGGCCGCGGGCGATCTCCCGGAGCTTCTGCGCGCCCGGCCCGCCTGCCATCGGGTCGACGACGATCTCGCCGGCGTCGCGGGTGTCGAAGACGACCGTGCCGCCGTTCTTGAGGTAGGTGTTGAGACGCTGATACGCCGCAGGGCTCGGCAGCCGCTGGCTGGCCGCCATCGGCCAGTAGACGAGGGCGAAGAAGGCGAGCTCGTCGGCCTCGACGTCGACGCCGAGCGGCGCATCCGGCTCGATCGCCGTCCGCCGCGAAAGAACCTGGGAGAGGCTTTCCAATCCGAGGCGGCTGGTCTCGTCGGTCCGGGCATCGCCGGTCAGCACATAGGCGAGCCGCACGTTCAGCGTCGCCTCGAGCGCGAAGGCATCGACCGCGCTCGGGCGGGACGGTGCCGCCCGCGTCTGCGCCATGGCCGCCGCCGGCAGCAGCACGAGCAGCGTGACCGCGGCGCGGAGGGGCATGCGGCCCGGCATGAGGCCGCGAAGAACGAGGCCGATGATGATGTCGAGGAGCAGCAGCACCAGTGCCGCGGCGAGGAGATGCGGCTTCAGCACGGTTTCCTCGCCGATCGCATAGGAGGCGCGGTCGACGCCACCCGGCAGCTCGGCCATCGGCGCGGCATCGGCGACGTCGGGGCCGAGATTGAGGGCGCGCTTGGCCGACTCCGTACCATAGAAGCCGGGCGGATGGCGGGAGTCGACGCGGGCATCGCCGACGAGGGCCGCGGCCGAAGGCGGGCGCGCGGTCATGCGCCCGAAACCGTCTAGCGTCTCGATCGGCGGCAGCGGCTGGGTCGAGGTGCTGCCGGAGACGCCCTGGCTCAAGGCGACGACGCGCCGGAGCATGTCGACGAACAGGCCGGACATCGGCAGGTTCGACCAGGTCGGGATCGCGGTCGTGTGCACCAGGACGGTCCAGCCTTGGCCGCGACGCTCGGCGGTGACGATCGGGGTGCCGTCGGTCAGCCTGGCCCAGGTGCGTTCGGCGAGCTCGAGCCCCGGCTGGGCCAGCACCTGACGCTGCACGGTGACGTCGGCGGGCACGCCAAGACCGGCGAAGGGGCTGGCGGTCTCGAAGACGGCGAGCGGCTGCGGGCGGCTCCAGGAGAGTGCGCCGCCGAGCGCGCGGTCGCCGCGCCGGAGCTTGACCGGCACCAGATCGTCGTCGGCATTGGCGAGCTTCGGCCCGGCGAAGCGCATGAGCACGCCGCCCGCCTCGATCCAGGGAGCCAGCTGAGCCTTCTCGGCCGGCGGGAGCGCGCCGGCATCCGGCATCAGGATCACCGCGAGCTCGCGCTTCAGGAGATCGGCGACCGGCCCGCGCCTGACCTCGGCGAAGGGCATCAACGCCTTGTCGAGATAGTGGAGCTCATCGAGCAAAGGCTGCGAGGCGTCGAACTGGGTCGGACCGACCAGGCCGACAGGGCGCCGGCGCCAGCGTTCGTCCAGCAGAACGATCGCCGCGGCCGAGGTCTCGTTCTCGACCTCCAGACGATGCACCTGGTTGCGGAGCTCGGTCGGCAACACGAACCTGACCTCGGTCTTGAGGCCGTCGGCGGCGAAGCGGGCGACCTCGCGGGCCAGCAGCCTGCCGTCGCCGGCGATGGCACGAACCGCGACCTCCGCTTCGCCTCCGGCCCCCGGCCGCCGCGCGGCAACGACGAGATCGCTGCTGAGCCCCTCGGGCGGCAGCAGCGCGCGGGGGAGCTGGGGGGACGGCGCCGCGTGCACCGTGAGACGGCCGAGCCGCTGCAGGCGCTCGATCAGCGCCGCCTGGCCGGCGCCGTGGTCGAGTCCGTCCGCGAGATAGGTGGTGGCCCCGGCGGTGGACAGTTGCAGCTTCTCGAGCGCCGCCAACGTCGCGGCCGGGTCCGGTCCCCAGGGGCGCGGCTCCATCGCCTGGACGAGGGCGCGGGCATCGGTCGGGCGGACGACGCCGCTCGACCGCCGCGGCTCGTCGGCGCCTTCCGACGTCGTCAGCAAGACGACGGTCCGGCCTTGTTGCTCGGCCTCCTCGATCAGCCGCAGCAGCACTTTCCGCCGGTCGTCCCATCGGGGCGCGGCCGCCCAGGTATCGTCGACGGCGATGACCAGCGGCCCGTCGCCGGCGAGCCGCGCCGACGGATTGAGCAGCGGCTCGGCCAGTCCCAGGATCACCAGGGCGGCGATGACCAGGCGCAGCAGCACCAGCCACCAGGGCGTGCGCGCCGGAGTCTCCTCCTTCGGAGCCAGCAGGTGCAGGATCCGGATCGCCGGGAAATTAAGGCGCCTGGGGGCCGGCGGCCTCACCCTGAGCAGGAGCCAGATCACCGGCAGAACGGCGAGCGCCGCGAGCAGCCAGGGCGAGGCGAAGGCGAGCGAGCCGAGGGTCAGCATGGCCGTCGGCGCCTCACGACATCCGCTCGCGCGCGAGCGCGCCATAGAGCGCGAGCAGACCGCTCTCGGCCGAGCGATCGGTGTGGTGGGGCGAAAAGAACCAGCCGGCGGTGCGGGCGATGTGGGCGAGGCCGGCGCGATGCTCGGTCATGCGTTCGGCATAGTCGCGTCGGAGCGACTCGACCCGCGGCAGCAGCGCCGACGCCTCTCCCTCCATCCCCTCGAAGCGGACGCGGCCGGCGAAGGGCAGCGTCTCCTCGGCCGGATCGAGCACCTGCAGCAGATGGCCGCGGACGCCGCGCGCGACGAACTTCCCGACCAACAACCGCACCTCGTCGAGCGGGGCCAGAAGGTCGCCGATCAGGACGAGCTCGGCATGGCGGGGCAGCGGCTCGAAGGCCGGGATGCCGGCGGGCGCCGCGGTCGGCCGCTCGAGGCCGTGGGAGAGGCGGAGCAGCGCGGTGCGCCCGGTGGTCGGTGGCAGCCCCTCGCCGAGGAGCGAGATGCGTTCGCCGGCGCCAACCAGCAGCAGACCCAGGGCACGGAGCAGGATCTCGGCCCGATCCGCCTTTTCCGGCAGATCGCGGCGCGAGCGCCAGCGCATCGACGCGGACGTGTCACGCCAGAGCCACACGGTCTGGGCCGCCTCCCATTCGGTCTCGCGCACGAACACGTGGTCGCTCTTGGCCGAGCGGCGCCAGTCGACCATGCGCACGGAATCGCCCGGCACGTAACGGCGGTATTGCCAGAAGGTTTCGCCCTGGCCGACACGGCGGCGCCCGTGGACACCCTGGGCCACGGTCGCGGCCACGCGCTGGGCCGCCACCAGGAGCGGCGGCAGCGTCGAGGCGAGCTGTTCGGCGCGTTGCTGCATATGCTAACCGACCACAGTTTGACCCGTCCGCCCCCGTACGACAACCAGCGAGTCCGCACGAATCGTGCAAACTCGTTCAAATCAGGCGAAAGGTTGGGTCAGGCGGGCGATGACGTGGTCGATGGTCACGCCCTCGGCACGGGCGGCGAAGTTGAGCGCCATACGATGCCTAAGCACCGGAGGCGCCAGCGCTACGATGTCGTCGAGCGACGGCGCCAGCCGCCCGTCGAGGACGGCGCGGGCCCGGCAGGCGAGCATGAGCGCTTGGCTCGCACGCGGTCCCGGTCCCCAGGCAACGTGCTTCTTGACCTCGTCGATATCGCTCGACTCGGGCCGCCCGGCACGCACCAGCTTGAGAATCGCCTCGATCACGCTGTCGCCGACCGGCATACGGCGCACCAGGCGCTGGGCGTGCATCAGCTCGTCAGCGCGCAATGCCGCCGCCGGACGCTCATCATCGGCGCCGGTAGTGGCGATCAGCATGCGCTTCTCGGCGTCGAGGTCGGGATAGCCGACGTCGATCTGCAGGAGGAAGCGGTCGAGCTGGGCTTCGGGCAGGGGATAGGTCCCCTCCTGCTCCAGCGGGTTCTGCGTCGCCAACACGTGGAAGGGCTGCGGTAGCGCGTGGTAGTGACCGGCGACGGAGACGCGCTTCTCCTGCATCGCCTGCAGCAACGCCGACTGCGTGCGCGGACTCGCGCGGTTGATCTCGTCGGCCATCAGGAGCTGCGAGAACACGGGCCCCGGGATGAAGCGGAAGCTGCGGCGGCCGCCCTCGCCCTCCTCCAGCACCTCCGAGCCGATGATGTCGGCCGGCATCAGGTCGGGCGTGCACTGCACGCGCTTCTCCTCGAGACCGAGAACGATGCCGAGGGTTTCCACCAGTCGCGTCTTGGCGAGGCCGGGGACGCCGATCAGCAGACCGTGGCCGCCGCTGAGCAGGGTCACCAGGGACTCATCGACGACCGATTCCTGGCCGAAGATGACGCGATGGACGCGCTCGCGCACCAGGGAGAGGCGCTGCCCGAGGGTTTCGATTTCCGCGACCAGCGCGGCACCTTCAGCTTGGATCGGCTCGGCAGCGCTCACGGAATCCGGTATCCTTGTTTTAGGAGAGACGATCTTGCCATGACGGCCTCGACGAGCGAAACCAATCTTGCCCCGAGCTTCGATCCGGGTGCCGCGATCTGCGGCGATTTCGGTATTGCTATCGGCCGTGATGGCACTTGGTATTACCACGGCTCGCCGATCGGTCGCAAACCGCTGGTCAAGCTCTTCGCCTCCGTCCTCAGGCGCGACGACGACGGCACGTACTGGCTGGTCACGCCAGCCGAGCGGGGCCGCATCATGGTCGAGGATGCCCCCTTCACCGCCGTCGAGGTGACGGCCGATGGCGAAGGCCCTCGTCAGATCCTTCGTTTCCGCACGAACCTCGATGACGAGGTCGAGGTCGGGCCCGAGCACCCGATCCGGATCGATCACGATCCTGCGAGCGGGGCGCCGTCGCCGTACGTGCACGTGCGCCGCCGGCTCGAAGCACGAATCCTCCGGCCGGTCTACTATCATCTGGTCGAGCTCGGGCGCGAGGAGGCCGTTGGAAGTGAGCGCAAGTTCGGCGTATGGAGCCACGGACAATTCTTCCCGCTGGGGCCGGTCGAAGCGTGCCCCTGAACCCCAACGACATCCGTCTCCGCCTCGCCGAGGCCGGACGCGACCGCGGCGACCACGACCTCAATCCGGGCATCGCACCGACCGACCGCATGCGCGCGGCCGCGGTCCTGGTGCCGCTGGTAGCGCGGCCGGCGGGAACCACCGTTCTGCTGACGCGCCGGACCGAGCACCTGCACCATCACGCAGGACAGATCAGCTTCCCCGGCGGCCGCATCGAAGAGGCGGACCCTTCGCCCGAGGACGCCGCGCTGCGCGAGACCGAGGAGGAGATCGGTCTCCCCCGGCGCCATATCGAGCTGGTCGGCCGGCTCGGCCTCTATCGCACGCGCACCGGATTCGAGATCACTCCGGTGGTCGGCTGGCTGACGCCGCCGTTCGACCTCTCGCCCGACCGGTTTGAGGTGGCAGAGGTCTTCGAGGTGCCGCTTTCCTTCGTCGCCGATCCGAGGAACCACGAGCGCCACAGCCGCGAGTGGCAGGGCGTGGTCCGGCACTTCTACGTACTGCCCTATGGCGGCTACTATATCTGGGGCGCCACTGCCGGCATGCTGGTGAACTTGGCGGAGCGCCTCAACCCGTGATCCGCATCCTGCTCACCGTCATCCTGCCGATGGCGCTGCCGGCATCGGTCTATTTTCTGTGGTTCGCCAATGAACGCCGTCGCGCGATTGCTGCCGGCACACCGGAGACGATGCCGCGCCTGGGCGACGTGCCGTGGTTCGTGCTGGCCTCGGCAGGAATCGCCATTGCGGCCGTCGTGCTCTTCGCCACGTCGATCTATTCCGGAGACGAGCCAGGCGAGACATACGTGCCGCCCCACCTTGAGAACGGGCGCGTCGTGCCCGGAACCTCGAAGTAGGCGGGCGACCCCTGACCGACCGCCTGTCCCCGCTTCCCAGATGGATGACGGCGCCCGAGACGCGCCGGGTGGTCGCGGCATTGACCAAGGAGGGCGCGGTCGTGCGCTTCTGCGGCGGCGCGGTCCGCGACGCGCTTGTCGGGGTCGATGCGGCCGATGTCGATCTTGCGACTCCGGATCCGCCGGAGACCGTGACGCGGCTGGCCGCCGTGGCCGGTCTCTCCACCCGTCCGACCGGCATCGATCACGGCACGGTGACCGTCATCGCCGATCGGCGGCCCTTCGAGGTGACGACGCTCCGGCGCGACGTCGAGACTTTCGGGCGGCGGGCGCGGGTCGCCTTCACCGACGACTGGCAGGCGGATGCAGCCCGCCGCGATTTTACTATCAACGCGCTCTACGCCGATCCCGAGGGCCGCCTGCACGACTTCTTCGACGGCGCCGCCGACCTCGCCGCGGGGCGCGTCCGCTTCATCGGCGAGGCCGATCGGCGCATCCACGAGGACGCCCTCAGGATTCTTCGCTTCTTCCGCTTCCATGCCCGTTTCGGCAAGGGCGCGCCCGATGCCGAGTCGCTGGCGGCATGCCGGGCACTTGCCTCTCTCGCGCGCGGTCTTTCCGGCGAGCGCGTCCGCCAGGAGCTGTTCCGGCTGCTGATCGGACCGCGGCCGGACTATGCCGTCCGGCTGATGGCGGAGGCCGGCGTGCTCGAAGTGGTGCTTCCGGACGCGACCCAAATCGATCGCCTCGCCCGCCTTGCCGCACGCGAGCCAGAGGCGGATGCGCTCCGCCGCCTGGGCGCGCTCCTCGACCGCGGCGCCGACGAGACCGCGACCAGGCTCCGCCTGTCCAATGCCGAGACCCGGCGGCTACTCGAGATGTGCCCGCCGCTCGCGCTCGCGCCCAGCGCCGATGAAGGCGCGCGGCGGCGCGCCCTCTATGCCTACGAGGCCGTGCGCGTCCGCGACGGCGCCTGGTTGGCGCTGGCGGAGACCGGCGACGACCGCTTCACGGCCTGGATCGAGGCCTCGAAGACATGGCGGCGGCCGAAGCTTCCGGTGGGCGGCGAGGACGCGCAACGCTTCGGCATCGCCAAGGGTCCAAGCCTGGGAGAGGCGCTTCGCCGCGTCGAGGACGCCTGGATCGCGTCCGGCTTCACCCTCGACCGCGAAGCCTGTCTTGCCCTTCTTTCCGGGAGGGCATGATCGTCACTCGCCACGGCCACCGAACAGCATGGTGATGTTGATGCGCCGGCTCTCGTAGTCGTCCTTGAAGGCGAGATCGTCGGTACGGTGGAACAGGTCGGAGTGGAAGATGACCACGCGGTTGCAGCGATAAGGAACGACGACGCTCCTGGCGCCGCTTTCGGCGAGAAACTGGCGGATCGCCGGCTGGTCGTTGTTGTATTTCTCGAACTCCCACTCGGCGGGCGCCCGCTGATCGAACACGATCAAGCCGCCCCGGTCCTTCGAAAGATTGGCCTCGTCCGGAGTGATCCAGAAATTGACGTTGATCGCGGCCGAGTCGGCGTGGAGAGCCGTGCCTTCGAGGCCGCTGTCGTACTTGTACGCCCACATCTGGGCCAGCGCGTGCTCGTGGAAGACCGCCGGCATCCGCCGCGCGAGCTCGCGCGAGATCCTAAGAAGCAGCGGATCGCAGAACCCATCGCGCAGCAAGGCGCCAAGGTAACCGCCTAGATGACGATCGTCGAACCAGATGGTCGATTCCAAGCAGAGGCGCCTCAGCTCGATCAACGCCTCGTCGGAGAGCACGTCATCGACGACGAGGATCCCGGCGCCGGATTCGACGTACCGCCGTTCGGCCGATGCCCAGTCGACGGAGCGGCCGAGCACATCCGGCCCGACCGGTTTGGCGCGGTAGAGATGGACGATACGGTTGTAGGTCTCCTCGATCGGCTTCCGCTCCGCCTCGGTCATAAAAAAACAGGGTCCGTCAACCGCACGCCCCGCCGAGCCGGAAAGCAGCGCACGGTAACGATCAACCATCTCGGCAAACGACGAGGAAAGAATCCCTCGCCGCATCAGGTACTCGAACTGGAGAATGTCATGGCGGAGCTTCGGCACGGAGGTGACGAGGAAGCTGTCGGAGCCGCTGGCCGGTCCGGCGCCCGCGGCAAGCTCCGGCCGATACCATCGCGACGCCCGGGTCCGCGCCATCGTCCCTTCGAACAGCATTGCGGCCTGCTCGACCCTGTCGATGCGCGTCAGCGCATCGGCCAGGCGATTGACTAAGTGACCATTGTCGAACCCGAGATCGAGCGCGCGGCGAAAGCAGGCGATGGCGGCATCGGGGCGGCGGGAATCGAGCACGCCTTCTCCCGCCACAACCCACCATTTCGCTTCCGCCGGCGAGACCGCAAGCGCCCGACGGAGGCAGCGTAGCGCTCCAGGCAAGGCCTTCATCGCGATGAACGAGGCGCCGGCGGCGGCAAGGGCGTTGCCGGACCCGGTGGCGAGCGCCGCCGATCGCAAATAGGTGACGCCCGCGGCGACGCGCGACCCCAACTGGTAGAAACATGCGCCGAGATTCTCCAGCAAGCCGGCGTCGTCCGGAGCCAGCGCCGCCGAACGCTCCAGATGCTTCAGCCCCTCGCCCGGTGCGCCTGACTGGGCGAGCGCGACACCAAGCATCGCCTGCGCCGTGGCGTCCTCGCGCTCGCTCCGCAGCACATCGCGATACCCGGCGATCGCTTGGGGCAGGCGCCCGGCCCGATGATCATCGAGAGCGATCTGAAGTCTTGCCTGATTCGTCATCGGCCTTGTTATACGACGATGGACATCTGGCGGACCAACACCGATCAGGTGCCTATCCACCCGAGAAGGGTGGCCAGCCCGAGCAAGGCGAAGCTAGCGGCTGCCGCGCGTCGGATCCACGCCATCGGCAGCCATCTTGCGGCACGCTCCCCCAGCAGCACAGCCGGGGCATTGACGAGGACGAGCCCGAAGCTCGTGCCGAGGGTCACCGCCACCAGCGATTGGTAAGCTGCGGCGAGGGCGACCGTCGCAACCTGGGTCTTGTCGCCGATCTCGACCAGGAAGAAGGCGATCGCCGTGATGACGAAGGCGCCGGTGGCGGCGGCCGGGCGCATCCCGCCCTCCTCGAGCCGGTCGGGTATCAACGCCCAAAAGGCGAAGAGGAGAAAAGAGGCTCCGATCAGCCACCGAAGCCAATCGGCGTCGGCCAGGCCGGCCAGCAGGGCGCCGAGCCAGCCGGCGATCGCATGGTTGAGCAGCGTCGCCGAGGCGATGCCGGCGATGACCGGCCAGGGTCGGCGGAAGCGGGCAGCCAGCACGAAGGCAAGAAGTTGGGTCTTGTCGCCGATCTCGGCGAGCGCCACGACGCCGAGCGAGACGAGGAAGGCATCCATAAACACGGCTCCAGGGGATCGGGCGGGAGTTTCATGACACGGCGTCCGAGCCGATCCCACATCACCCGAAGCAGACGCCGATGCCAATGGCCTCGCGATGCAGCCGACCCAATGCCGCATGCCGCGCCGCGCCATGACCCTAGGGGACCCAAGTGGGTTGACGCGGGGGCCATCCGAGACGGGCAGTTACTCCCCATGACGGGCCGACGGCAACGGCGGGGGATATCGCCCGACAAGCGGCAGAGAGTCGCAGCAGGTTGCGGCAACTGGTGAGGCATTTTGCGTCGTTGCCGAGGCTTGGACACCGAAAGCCACGAGCTTTGTGATCCACGCTCCTGTATGGTGGTTAGGAATAACGGGAGGGTCGTATGCCTGATTTGGCGGTCGGTCAGATGATCCGCCAGGTCGGGCCGAACGCTGAAGGACTGAGGGCCTCGCGCCCCGCAGCCGATAGGGACCCGACACTCCAGACGGACTATCAGAACAGGATGTGGCCATGAGCGGCATGAAGAAAAGGTTTACGGTCATGTGGACGGCGCAAGGCCAGGAGCGACGCTCGGCGCTGATGACCGAGCAGGAGGCCAACAAATTCGTCGGCCGCCTCCAAAAGGAAAACGCCGTGGGCCTGAAAGTCCAGGAGGACACGAAGGAATCGTCCCGCGCCGCCCAGCGCGGGGCATGACGCCTGTCCGATGACCACAGATGCCGGCGAGAGAAGGCTGGGCAGGCTGTTACCGACAATCGCGGCGAAGAGAAGCGGCGGCCCCAACGGGTAACGCGCTTGGTTCTCTATCCCGCGGCGTCGGCGGGCGCTCTCAGGGGTCCTCGCCGGCACCTGGAGTCCGGAGCGGCCAGCTCCGCTTCGGATTCCGCCGTCCCTCACCCTTTCGAACCTGGACGCACGCCTGTCGATAAGCGTCGAGCCTCGATGTCGGCCGCCTAAGCCCGCCGGTCGGCGCGGATCATGTCCGAGGCCTTCTCGGCGATCATCATCGTCGGCGCGTTGGTGTTGCCCGAGGTGATCGTCGGCATGACCGACGCATCAACGACCCGGAGGCCAGCGACGCCGCGAACCCGGAGGCGGTCATCGACGACTGCCTCGGCATCGCGGCCCATGCGGCAGGTGCCGACCGGATGGAAGATGGTGGTGCCGATATCGCCGGCGGCCAGCGCGAGCTCAGCGTCCGACCGGAGCTGCGGCCCCGGCTTGAACTCCTCGGGCGAAAAGCGGGCAAGCGCCTTCGCGGCGGCGATGCGCCGGGTCAGCCGGATCGCCTCGACGGCGACGCGCCGGTCGCCTTCGGTCGCCAGGTAGTTCGGCTGGATCGCCGGCGCCGTCCTCGCGTCGGCATCGCGGATGCGCACATGGCCGCGGCTCTCCGGGCGCAGATTGCAGACGGAGGCGGTAAAGGCCGGGAACGGGTGCAGCGGCTCGCCGAAGTGCTCCAGGCTGAGCGGCTGCACGTGGTATTCGAGGTTCGCGGTCGCCAGCGCCGGATCGCTCTTGGCGAAGCCGCCGAGCTGGCTCGGCGACATGGTCAGGGGACCGCGACGAAATAGCGCGTATTCGAGCGCCATGCCGATCCGGCCGAGCAGGCTGCCGGCACGTTCGTTCAGCGTCCGCGTGTTGCCGACCTTGAAGGCGAGGCGGAGCTGGAGATGATCCTGGAGGTTCTCCCCGACTCCCGGGAGGTCGCGCGCGACCGCGATGCCGTTCTCGGCAAGGAGCCTGCCCGGTCCGATGCCCGAGACCTGCAGGAGCTGGGGCGAGCCGATGGCGCCGGCGGCGAGGATGACCTCGCCCGTAGCCGCGATGCGCATGGGAATGCCGCGATGGCGAAGCGCGACCCCGACGGCGCGGCCGTCCTCCAAGAGAAGGCCTTCGGCCTCGGCGTGGGTGAAGACCTTGAGATTGGCGCGTTTGCGCACCGGCTTGAGGAACGCGCCGGCCGTGTTCAGGCGTACGCCACGGCGCTGGTTGACCTGGAAATAGCCGCAGCCCTCATTATCGCCCCGGTTGAAGTCGGTGGTTTTCGGGATGCCGACCTCGGCCGCGGCCTCGCGGAAGGCGTCGAGGATCTCCCAGGAGAGCCGCATCTCGTCGACGATCCATTCGCCGCCGACGCCGTGGTAGTCGTCGGCGCCACGCATCTGATGCTGGGAGCGCTTGAAGTAGGGGAGCACATCCTCCCAGGCCCAACCGGCGTTGCCGAGTTGGCGCCAGTGGTCGTAGTCCCGCGCCTGGCCACGCATGTAGATCATGCCGTTGATCGCCGAGCAGCCGCCGAGCACACGGCCGCGCGGGTAGTTGAGAGCGCGGCCGTTGAGACCGGGCTCCGCCTCGGTCTTGAGGCACCAGTCGGTCTCCGGGTTGTTTTGGGTGTAGAGGTAGCCGACCGGCACGTGGATCCAGAGATAACGGTCGCGACCGCCGGCTTCCAGGAGCGCGACGGACACCGAGGGGTCGGCGGAGAGCCGGTTGGCCAGCACGCAGCCGGCGGATCCGGCACCAACGACGACGTAGTCGAAGCTCCCCAGGCTCGCGCGCTTGGCGGCGTCGAGTTTTGTCACATGCCGCATCGCCCGCCGCCCCGCCTCGCCGAGGCGACGACGAAGCTCGGCGCAATCCAGGGCGCGGTTTCGGCGGAGCCCATGTTCGCTTGAGACCTCCGGTCTTCTCCCCGATGCTTGGGGCCAGTCCCCGGAACGGTCAAGAGACCTCGCACTCCCCGATCGGCTATCCTTCCCGTCCCGCCCGCTCCTTCTCGAAGAGACACCATGCCCCGCCACCACGATCTCCCGGCTTCTCCCGCCACGTGCCACTGGGGAGTGTTCTCGTCCGACCTCCCGCCGGTCCTCAAGATCGCTTCCGGCGACACCGTCACCGTGCATTGCGTGTCCGGCGGACCCGAGACGCTGCCGCCGCCCCCCTTCGAGATCCTGCCGGAACATCCGGAGATCCACGCCAAGGTGAAGATGGGCCCAGGCGGCCACATCCTGACCGGACCGATCCATGTCGAGGGTGCGGAGCCGGGCGACACGCTCGAGATCCGCGTCAAGGACGTGGCGCTCCGCCAGGACTGGGGCTGGACGGTGATCGCGCCCCTCAAGGGCACGCTGCCCGAGGATTTCCCGGTCAGGCGCCGCTGGCATCTGCCGATCGACCGGAAGGCGATGACGGCGGAGATGCCCTGGGGTATGAAGGTGCCGCTGAAACCCTTCTGCGGGGTCATGGGCGTGGCGCCGCCGCCGATCTACGGCCGCGTCGCCACCATCGAGCCGCGCGAGTATGGCGGCAACCTCGACAACAAGGAGCTGGGTGCGGGCTCGACCCTCTATCTCCCGGTGTTCAATCCGGGCGCGCTGTTTTCGACCGGCGACGGGCACGCCGTCCAAGGCGATGGCGAGGTCTCGATCACCGCGCTCGAAACCGCGGTCTCCGGCACCTTCGAGCTGATCGTGCGCAAGGACCTCCGCCTCAAATTCCCGCGGGCCGAAACCCCGACGCACTTCATCGCCATGGGCCTCAACGTCGACCTCGACGAGGCGGCGAAGCAGGCGCTCCGGGAAATGATCAAGATGATCTGCGAGCGCCTCAATGTCTCGGCCGAAGAGGCCTACATGCTCTCGAGCCTCGCCGTCGACCTCCGCGTCACCCAGCTCGTCGACGGCAACAAGGGCATCCACGCCATGCTGGCGAAATCTCTGCTCGCCGGCCGCTGATCCACCCAAACCCCACCGGAGATACCCGTGACCAAGATCTTTTCCCTCGACGGCAAGGTGGCGCTGGTTACTGGCGCCTCCCGCGGCCTCGGCCGGGCCATGGCGCTGGCGCTCGCCGGCTGCGGCGCCCATGTCGTCGTCAACGGCCGGAACGAGACCGGCATCGAGAAGACCCGCCAGGCCATCGTCGCATCCGGCGGCAAGGCGAGCGCCATCGCCTTCGATACGACGGATATCGCCAAGGCGGACGCGGCGATCGACCGGATCGAGAAGGAACAGGGCCACCTCGACGTCCTCGTCAACAACGCCGGCTACGGCAACGCCAAGACGGCCACGGAAGCCACCAACGCCGAATGGAGCGAGATCATCGAGGTCGATCTCAACGCCTGCTTCCGCTTAGCGAAGCGCGCGTCCGTCGGCATGATTCGGCGCGGCTGGGGCCGGATCATCAACATCACCTCGATCAACGCCCACATCGCCCGCGAGGCGAATGCCAACTACTGCGCCGCCAAGGCCGGGCTCGAGGGCCTGACCCGCGCGCTCGCGGTCGAATGGGGCGCCAAGGGCGTCACCGTCAACGCCATCGCACCGGGATACATGATGACGCCCGACAACATGGAGACGCCGCTCCGCGCCGACCCGGCAAAGCGCGACTGGTTCGCCGACCGGACGGCGCTGAAGCGCTGGGGCCAGGCCGACGAGCTCGACGGCGCGGTCGTCTACCTCGCCAGCAACGCGTCGGCCTACTGCACCGGCCACGTGCTGATCGTTGACGGCGGCATGAGCGTGAAGATCTAGGCTTTTCGGTTCCGAAGCGGCTTCAAGCCCTCTAGCAGCCGAGCCGTGAATCAGGGATCGCGCTGTGGCATCATCCTTAGCGTTGTGAGCTCATCCCGGAGGGCCTTCGATGGACACGACCTGGATCGTCATCGGCATCGGCGTCGCGATCGGCCTTTGGCTGATGATGACCTACAACCGCCTGGTTTCGCTCCGAAACCAGGCGAAGAATGCCTGGGCTCAGATCGACGTGCAGCTGAAGCGCCGCCACGACCTGATCCCGAACCTGGTCGAGGTCGTCAAGGACGCGATGGGCTACGAGCAGGAGACCCTCAAGCAGGTGGTCGCGGCCAGGAACGCCGCCGTCAATGCCAGTGGCCCGGCCGAGGTCGGGCCGGCCGAGTCCGCGCTGACGGCGGCAGTGACAAGACTCTTCGCGCTGATGGAGAGCTACCCGCAGCTCAAAGCCAACGACAACGTCATGCAGCTCCAGGAGGAGCTGACGACGACCGAGAACAAGATCTCCTTCGCCCGCCAGTTCTACAACGACAGCATCATGGGACTTAACAACATGGTGGAGTCCTTCCCGGCCAACTTCATCGCCGGCACCTTCGGCTTCGCCACCATGGCGCACCTGGATATCCCGGACGCCGAGCGGGCGGTGCCCAAGGTCAGCCTCCGCTAGGCCAACCCGGTGAGCGTGCCATCTTCGGTGCCCACACCGACCGGTCCGACCCGCACCGATTTCCTTTCGGCCCAGCGCAGCAACCGGCGGAAGACCCGTTGGCTCCTGATCATCCTGACGCTCATCGCGGCAGGCTTCGGGGCCTCCGTCGGGTCCGTCCTGGAATTCGAGGGCGGGACCGCCGAGGATGCAATTCGGGCGCTGACCGGCCCGGCGGCGGTCGCCGGCGCCCTCCTTCTGGCCGGCGCCAGCATGGCGTGGAGCGGCATCGCGCTGGCCTTCGGCGACCGCATGGTGACGGGTATGGCCGGTGCCCATGAGATCAGCCGCGAGGAGGAGCCGCAGCTCCACAACATCGTCGAGGAGATGGCGCTCGCCGCCGGCCTGCCGAAGCCTAAGGTTCTGGTGATCGAGACCGAGGTCCCCAACGCCTTCGCCACCGGCATGCGCACCAGCCGGGCGGCCATCGGCGTCACCCGCGGCCTCTTGCAGACCCTCACCCGCTCGGAGCTCCAGGGCGTCATCGGCCATGAGATGGGCCATGTCGCCAATCTCGATACCCGCTACATGACCGCGGTCAGCGTCACCGTCGGCCTGATCGCTCTGATCGGCAACGTCGCCCTCCGCTCCCTGCAATGGGGCGGCATGGGCCGCAGCCGCTCCTCCGGTTCCGACAAGAAGGGCGGCGGCCAGGCGATACTCGTCGTCCTCCTGATCGTCTTCGCCATCCTGGCGCCGATCGCGGCCAAGCTCGTACAGTTCGCCGTCTCGCGTCAGCGCGAGTACCTGGCGGACGCCACCTCCGTGCAGTTCACCCGCAATCCGGAGGGTCTGATCTCGGCCCTGGAGAAGCTGACCCGGGCGGCCCAGCCCTTTCCGGGGGTAAGCGGCGCTACCCAGCATCTGTTCATCGTCAACCCGCTCCGGCAGTTCACCAGCCGGACGCCGGCGCTGTTCGCTACCCACCCGGCGCTGGAGGACCGGATCGCCCGGCTCAAGAATCTCGGCTAGCGAGCAATGGGCCGCCTACGGCATCATGCCCGGGCGCTATCGGGCGAGCCGGAATGGCTGCTAAGCTCCGCCCGCCTTTCCCTGCCCCATCCCCGATCCGGAAGATCCCCATGCGCACCATCGTCGGCGCCTATGCCATCTCGCCTGCCGCCACCGCCTGGAACGAGGCCGGCGAGAAGGCGCTCTATGACGGCCTCAAGGCGCTGCCGGGCGTCCGCGGACTCGAAGTGCCGTTCACCGGCAAGCTGCACCGCCATGACGAGACCTGGCTGTTCGCCAACATCGACAAACGCTGGGACTTCGTCGTGACGTTGATCCCGGGCACCATGGGCACCCTGCAGCAAGACAAGGCCTTCGGCCTCGCTTCCGACGACGCGGCGGGGCGCAAGGCGGCGATCGACTTCGCCCGCCAGGCCCTGGAGGCCGTGGGGCGGCTCAACGCCGCAGCCGGCCGGAACGCCGTCATCGCCGTCGAGGTCCAGTCGGCCCCGACCCAAGGCGCCGCCGGCGGCAAGGGCTCCGCCGCCGCCTTCGCGGACTCCCTGGCGGAGATCGCCGGCTGGGATTGGCAGAGCGCACGGATCGTGATCGAGCACTGCGATGCCTTCCGCCCAGGCCACCCGCCGACCAAAGGCTTCCTCACGCTCGACAACGAACTCCAGGCCATCGCCAAGGCTAACCGCTCGGCCAAGCAACCGATCGGCGTCTCGATCAACTGGGGCCGCTCGGTGCTGGAGACCTACCGGACGGAGACCGCCATCGAGCACATTAAAAAGGCGCGCAACGCCGGCGCCCTTTCCGGCCTGATGTTCTCCGGCGCCTCCGGCGCCAAGACGCCCTATGGCGCCTGGGAGGACTCGCACATGCCGCAGGCCCCGGCGCCGGGCATCGCCAACGCCGCCGAGGGCTCGCTGCTGACCGAGGCGGAGATCAAGGCGTCGCTCGCCGCCGCCGGCCCAAAGCTCGACTTCGTCGGCGCCAAGATCGCCGTCCGCCCGGTCGATGCGCCGGTGGCAACCCGCCTCGGGCTGATCGGCGACCTGATGAAGCTGATCGACCGCACCGCTACTTGACCGACGAGAAAGCCGTCGGCTGCAGGATCTCGTTGGTGACCTTGGCGATGATCAGGCCGTCCTTCTCGGATTCCGCGCGCTTGGCGATCCATTCGGGATCGGCGGCGAAGGCGTTCCACTTCGCCTCGCGCTCGGCCAGCGATTCCCAGGCGAGCAGGTAGTAGAGCACCTGGTTGGTCTCGCCGATCAGCACCGTCCAGAAGCCGGCCTGGCGGATGCCGTGCTTCTCCCAGAGCTTGAGCGTGACGGTCTCGAAGCACTTCAAGAGCGCCGGCAGGCGCCCGGGGATGCAGTGGTAGATGCGCAGCTCATGGATCATCGGGGAAGCTCCGGGTTGCTCGTTCAGCGGCGGCCGAACCCGGCGATGCGCCGGGCGGTGTCGGGATCGAGGAAGGCGGCGATGGTCGCCTCGGTCTCTAGCGTCATCGCCGTGTCCAGGTTGGTGGCGCACTGGATCGCGCGCTTGAGCTCGCGGACGCGGGCGACGGGCAGCGCCGCGATCTTTGCGGCCATCTCCGTCGCCTCATCGAGCAGCCGACCGCGCGGCACCACGCGCCCGGCGATGCCCAGCTCCTTGGCGCGGGCGGCATCGAAGCGTTCGCTCAGCAGCATCAGCTCGAGCGCCTGTTGCCGACCGCAGCGCTCAGGCAGGAGGTAGGTGACGCCGCCGGTGACGAACAGGCCGAGCGACAGCTCCGGGAAGAAGCAGCGCGTGTCGTCGGCCATCACCACGAGATCGGCGTTGATCGTCCATTCGAGCCCGCCACCGACCGCCCAGCCGGATGCCGCGACGATGACGATGTGCGGGCTCCCGACGATCAGCCGGGTGATCGCCTGGATCCGCTCGACGTGGCTCCTCGCCTCGGCTTCGGTCCTGGCCTGGGCCTCGAACTCCTTCAAGTCGTCGCCGGCGCAGAAGGCGCGGCCGGCGCCGGTCAGGATGACCGAGGCGATGCTGCGGTCGGCGTTGGCGGCAGCGAGCCCTGCCGCGAGACCATCCAGCAGCGCACCGTTGATCGCATTCAACCGCTCCGGCCGATTGAGGGTCAGCAGCCGATGGCCGGGCGCTTCGGTCGTGAGCACCGTTGTCGTCATGATCCTTCTCCCTCACGGATGACGCGCCGGGTCTTGCCTTCGGTCCGCGGCAGCGAGCCCGGCGCCAGCAACGTGACGGCCGCGGCGACGCCGATCTCGCGCTTGACCGCCCTGACGACGGCATCCGCAAGCGCGGGCGTTCCCGCCTCGCCCGGCGCCAGCTCGGCCTCGATCGGCAGCGCATCATAGGGGCCGCGCCCGGCTAGGCGAATTCGATACTCCGCCGACAGCGGGGCGAAGCTCCCGAGCACGGCTGCCACCGTCGTCGGGAACACGTTGAGGCCGCGCACCACCACCATGTCGTCCGAGCGGCCGACGACGCGAAAGCGCGGTGCCTGCCGCCCGCAGGCGCAGCGGTCGAGGCCGGTCAGCACGACGATGTCGCCGGTACGAAAGCGCGCCAGCGGTTGGCAGACCCGGGCGAGATGAGTCAGGACGAGCTCGCCGGTCGCACCCTCGGCCCATGGCAACGCCTCGCCCGTCTCCGGCCGGATCAGCTCCGGCCACAATACGTCCAGCCCAATGAAATGCAGGTCGATCTGCTGCTCGCACTGGCCGGCGAAGTTGCAGAACACGTCGGAGACGCCGTAGTTCGCGTTCCGCGCCCGGAAACCCCAGACCGACTCGAGCCGCCGGCGGAAGGCCGGATCGTCGAGCCCGGCCTCGCCGCCGAAGAGACCGAGATCGAGGCCGAGGTCACGGGGCTTCAAGTCGGGAAAATGCTCGGCGATGGTCCGCTCCAGCACCGCTGGATAGGAGGGCGTGCAGGAAATCGCGGTGACGCCGAGCTCCCGGATCGTGCGGACCAGCTTCTCGCTGTTGCCGACGCCGAAGGGGATCACCGTGGCGCCGGTCGCCTCCAGCGTCGTGTGGTCGGTGAAGCCGCCCATCCAGAGCTGGTAGTTGAGGCAATGGACCACCCGATGGCCGGGCCCGAGCCCGGCCGCCCCCTGCGCCCGGGCGCCGACGGTCGCCGTGTCGGCGGCATCCTCGGTGGAGAGCGCCAGGTTCATCGCCTCGCCGGTGGTGCCGGAGGTGCGATGGACGCGCATCGCCTGGCGTGGATCGGCCCGGAGGTAGTCGCCGAAGGGTGGTGCGTCGCGCTGGCTCGCCCGGAGCATCGCCTTTTCGCTGAGCGGAAGGCTCGGAAGGTCGTCCAGGCGATTGGGTGCACGACGGCCGGCCCAGAGCCGGCGATACAGGGAGGATTCGGCAATCCAGTCGCGTTGCCGGGACCACTGCGCGTCCTGCCAGGCCCGGAGATCGGCCGAAGTCAGAAAATCGGCCTTCGCGAGTGTCGCCATGCGCGGGCGGGCCCCTTAGCCGACATTCCCCAGATGGCCGGCCGATCCGGCCACCGTGGCGGAAGGATAGGGCCGCCTGAGGCAAGGCGGAAGCGCGTCGGTGCCATATTTCGTCCGCGGCCCGCTTCTGCCTACGCTCAATCCAGGGCCTTGCCGCCGAAATCGGCTCTTTTGCTCCGTTCGACAGGTTTTCGGACGCAGTTCTCCCGTTGGTCGGCACGTGCG
>SHVZ01000083.1 GCA_009694025.1 Alphaproteobacteria bacterium
CGCCGATCAAACCCTCCCCCGGACCCCCACCCGGCTTATCCACGTGGGTGCACAAGGTACCTCCCACGGCCGTCACCGCCTGCGCATCGGCACGCGCGGCGCTGACCGCGGGTCCCTCCTATGCACTACATGGATAAGCCAACCCAGGAGGACCCTCACAGGACCTTCCCGCGCTCATCCCCGATGCATTTTTGCTCCGGCGCACCAATACATTTTCTCTCCGGCGTTGACACGTACCGCTTTCCTTCGCGAGGAATCACAGGAATCGGGGCCGTCCTTTCGGAGCCGCAATCAAGGCAGCGTGCGTGAGCCTTTCGCTTGGCAATCGTCGCGTTGAGGTGAGTCAGGTCGGCTTCTCGCTCGCGCAGTTCGCGAATCTCTTCCTTGCGCTTGCGGGATAATGCGCTTGCCAACCAACTTAGTACTCCATTCCCATCGAGTTCAGTAAGGCGGTTGCGAACTGCGCCTAGATCTCCTTCGAGGATCGCAGGGTCAGGCAGATCCTCGATGGCTCGGACGCCGTCACAGTCGACGCACCAGCCGAGTACCCGATCCATGTAGCTCTCATGCCCGTCGTCGAACCGGTATTTGAACAGGCCCCATGTTACGAACGAGGCGCCCCGGTAGACGCACTCATCGCAATAGATGATTGAATACGGCATCGACATTGCGAGCCCCCCGGTGGCGACGTCTGCCCGTAATCCTACTCCAACCGATTCAAAGATCGGGGGCTCCGACGGGTACGCACGTAATCGCGCAGTTCCGATCGCGATTACCGCTTGCGCAGCTGAAGCACGTCAGCGGGGGCCCGAGTTTGCATCATCGCCGCCACTCGCCCGGAAACCCCGTCCGCAGCCTCGTGGAGCGGATCGGCCACGCGCTTTACGTAGCGGTTCGCCATAGCCAGCGTCTTGTGGCCTAGCAGGTCGCGGACGGCGAAGGCGTTGAGGCCGGAGGCAGCGGCCATGGTTGCGATCGTATGCCGGAGATCGTGAATGCGCGCGTCCTTAAGGCCGGCCTTGTCGCGAAGGCGCCGCCAGGCCCGCTCCATGTACGAGATCGCGAGCGGCTGACCGCGCTTCATACCCTGGATGACGTAGGGATCGTTGGCGCCCTGCAAGTCGATTAGGAGGATGAGGGCTGCCGAGCCCAGCGGCACGGAGCGCGCACCAGCCTTGGCATCGGGTAGCCTGAGGCACTTGGCCTCGAAATCGACCTCATCCCAGCGGAGCCGCAGCACCTCGCTCAGGCGGCAGCCGGTGAGCGAGAGAAGGCGCAATGCTGCGATTACGCCCGGATGGGTGATCGCCGTGCGCTCCGCCTCAGCCAGCGCCCCTCCGAGTTGGGAAAGCTCGTCCGGGCTGTAGAACCTGTGTCTTTCGTTTTCTGGGAACCGTTCGACGTGGCGGCAGGGGTTGGAGCCGTCAGTCCGGAGTCCCCAGGCCTCGGCGAGGTTGAACATCTTGGAAAGGAGGGCCAGCGTCCGGTTGGCAGAGATCGGAGTCTCGCGCAACGTGTGCCGCAGCTTGAGGACGTCGGCCCTGGTCACTGCGCTGACCGACGTGGTACCGAAATTGGGCTTGATGTTGGCCTCGATAATTTGGCGGTCGGAGGCGGCCGACGAGGGTTTCTTGAATGGCGCAGCATGCTCGGTGTAGTGCCGATCGCAGAGCTTGGTAACCGTTCCGGCCTCCCGGACCTTGTCTCGCTCCGCCGCCGGGTCCTTGCCCTTGGAGACCAGCGCCAGCGCCTGCCTGGCTTCCTTCCGCGCCTCCTCCGGCGAAAGTACGCCATAATGACCGAGCACCATCCGACGCTGGCGGCTGGCGCCAGTGCGGTACTGGACCAGGAAAGTCTTGATCCCGGTAGGGAGGACGCGGAGCCCGAAGCCGCGCATCTCGCCATCCCAGACGAACCGCTCGCGATCACTAGGCTTGATCGCATCGATGGTGCGGATGGTAAGCTTGGCCATGGAAATCTCCGGATTGTGTAGCCGCCTCCATGGCTCGCCGTGGAAGCACCATGGAAGCAAATCCTATCGCAACTGATCCGGAGCGACAATCGGTTGGCGTCCGAGTTATGCCTGTTTTTATTGGGTTTTCGAGCGTCTATCCGAACTCACCAAAACCCATCGCAACGGCCGAATTAAGACTTAAAATCCGTAGGCCCTAATGGCCGTCCCGGTTCAAGTCCGGGAGCGGGCACCAGCGAACGAAATCGGCGCCATGGGCGCCAACTGGCCTATCGGAAGCGCCTGCCGGCCGGCGGCGGACGGAGAAGTCCGCCCCGGCACGCTCGGCAAGTCGCCGTCACCCGGCGATGCCGAGCACGTCGATGCCGGCGGCCCGCAGCGCCGCGTTCAGCGCCGCGACGTCACTCTTGATCGCGGCGTCGAGCTTGCCGATCTCGGCGTCGACCCCGGCCATCACCTCGTCCGAGACCTGCCTGGCCTGCACCGGCGGCGCCGCGTCGGCGATGGCGACCACGCCGATCGCGTCCACCAGGGTATCGTTGAGGCCCGCCGGGTTCCGCAGGACGTCCCGCGGCGTTTCCCGCTTGATGTCGACCAGGACACCTTCGATGGCCTCGAGCCGCGAGACGATCGCGGAGGCCTGATCGCGAAGGGCCTTGTCCTTGTCGCCGAGCCGCTTCGGCAAGTCGCCGAGCTGCCGCTTCAGCCATCGGATCCGGTTCACCGCTTCGTTGGAATGGGAAAGCTTCCCGTAGAGCCTCCGAAGAAGCGCGAACTGCTCGTCGAACGCCTCCCTGGGCGTGTCCATCCGCGGGTCCTTGGCGACGGCGAAGGTCGCCGATTGGGTCGCGCCGCCGGACTCCAGGACCACGCCATAGGAACCGGGGACGACGGCCGGGCCGCTGGGATCGTCGCCCTCGCTCGCGAACGGCTTGTACTTCCGGACGACGAGAGCCGGGTCCAGCTTGGTCGGCCCCGGATATTTCAGGTCCCAGACGAAGCGGTTGAGGCCGGCCTTGGTGCCCGGCCGCTTGTGATGCGGCGCATCCTTGTTGTCGCTCGAGTAGCGGATGATGGTCTCGCCCGAGGCGTCCTTGAGGGTGAGGCTGACCGGCCCATCGGCGTCCTTGGGCAGCCAATAGTAGATGATGGCGCCGTTGGGCGGGTTCTCGCCGACATCGATGAAGTGGCGAGTCTTGCTGCCGTCCACCGCCTCGATCGACTCCGTGCCGGCGCCGATGCCGAAGGCAGGGCTGTAGCTGATGCCGGTCTTGGTGAAGCTCATGCCGGCGCTCCAGGCGAGCTTGGTGCGGACGGTCGTGCGCGGCGTCACCAGCTTGATCGCCTTCTGGTCGCCGGCCAGCTCGCGCAGCGGCGTCACGTCGTCCAGGATCCAGAACGACCGGCCGTGGGTCGCGGCGACGAGGTCGCTGCCCTTGAGCTTCAGATCGTAGACCGGGACGACCGGCATGCCGCCCTGCATCCTGGACCAGCTGGCGCCGTCGTCGAGACTGAAGAAGATCCCGGTTTCGGTGCCGACATAGAGAAGCCCAGACCGAACCGGATCGGCCCGCACCACGCGGGTGATCTCGCCCTTGGGGAAGCTGCCGTCGATCGACTGCCAGCTCTTGCCGCCGTCCTTGGTCCGGAAGAGGTAAGGCTCGTAGTCCGCGAGCTTGAAGCGGGTGGCCGCGACGTAGACGGTGTCCTTGTCGTGGGGCGAGATCTCGACGCAGCCGACATAGGCGAGCTCCGGCATGCCTTTCGGCGTCACGTTGGTCCACGCCCCGCCGCCGTCCCGCGTCACGTGCACGAGACCGTCATCGGTGGACGCCCAAATCTCGTCCTTCCGATGATGGGACTCGACGACGCTGGCGCAGGTCGCATGCACTTCGGCGCCGGCGGTGTCGTGGGTCAACGCGCCGCCGGAATAGTCCTGGCGGCTGACGTCGTTCAGGCTGAGATCGGGAGAGATCGGCGTCCAGCTCGCGCCTTCGTCGCGGGTCCTGAAGACACGGTTGCCGCCGGCATAGATCGTCTTGCTGTCGTGCGGCGAGAAGACGAGCGGAAAGGTCCAGGCAAAGCGGTACTTGAGGTTCTTCGGGGCGATGCCCGTCGACTCTTCCGGCCAGACGTTGACGAGGCGTATCTGCCGGGTCCGGTGGTCGTAGCGCTGGAGCGCGCCGGCGCCGCCGGGGCTGGAGCCGACCGCTCCGCAATAGACGATGTTCGGATCGTCGGGATGAACCGCGATGAAGCCGCTCTCGCCGGTCCCGGGGTAGGTGCAGTCGCCGAGCGTGATCACCCCCCACTCGGACGCGCTGGGGACCGAGATCGACGTATTGTCCTGCTGCGTCGCATAGACGCGGTAGGGATGCTGATTGTCGATGTCCATCCGGTAGAACTGGGAGGTCTTCTGGTTGTAGATCGATGACCAGCTTGCGCCGCCGTTGAACGACACGCAGGCGCCTCCGTCGTTGCCCTCGATCATCCGCTTCGGATTGACGGGGTCGATCCAGAGATCGTGGTTGTCGCCATGGGGCGTGGTGACTTCGAGGAAGCTCGCTCCGCCGTCGGTCGACTTCCACATCTGGTAGTTGGTCACGTAGACAGTGTCGGCCTGTCCGGTATCCGCGAACACGTGGGTGTAGTACCAGGGCCGGTGGATGAGGTCGCGGTTGGGCGAGATGTGGGTCCAGCGCTGGCCGTGGTCATCGGTCCGATAGAGGCCGTTCTTGTCGCCTTCGGCCTCGATCAGCGCGTAGACGCGCCCCGGCTGGGCAGCCGAGGCCGAGACGCCGAGCTTGCCGAGAGTCCCGTCGGGCAAGCCGTTGCGCTCGGTGAGCTGCTCCCAGGTATCGCCGCCGTCGAACGACCGGAACAGGCCGCTTCCGGGGCCGCCGCTGCTCAGGTTCCAGAAGCTGCGCCGGGCCTGCCAGAAGGCGGCGAACAGGATCCGTGGGTTGTTGGGATCCATCGACAGGTCGACGGCACCGGCATCGGGGCCGCGATACAGCACCTTCTCCCAGGTCTTGCCGCCGTCCTTCGAGCGGAAGACGCCGCGCTGCTCGTTGGATCCGAAGGCGTCGCCGAGGGCCGCCACATAGACGAGGTTGGGATCGTTGGGGTGGATGCAGATCCGGCCGACATGCCGGGTCTCCTTGAGGCCGAGATTGACCCATGACCGCCCGGCGTCATCCGACTTGTAGACGCCGTCCCCGTAGGAGACGTCGATGCGGATGGTGGTCTCGCCGGTGCCCGCATAGATGACGTTCGCGTCCGATCGCGCCACGGCGATCGCCCCGATCGTGGCGCTGGTCAGGAACCCGTCGGAGATGCACCGCCAGTAGACGCCCGCATCGACCGTCTTCCACACCCCGCCGGCGCAGGCGCCGAAATAGAACGTCATGGGATCGTTCGGGTCGCCGGCGACCGCCACCACGCGACCGCCTCTGGGGGGGCCAATGCAGCGCCACTTGAGCGCGTCGAGGTGTCCAGACTCGGTCGTTAGGGTCTTCGTCGACATCTGTTTCCTGCCTATCCTTGAGAGTGCGGTTGGGATGGGGTGTTCGGGTGCCGAAAGCGGTCATGGAGGGCGGTCACCGTTAGGAAGGCCTCACGGCAGCCCGCGAAGGGACGGAACACGGATCGATCTGGGGCTTGCCGTCCGTCCCGCTGCCGCACAAGGAGGGCTGCAGCCTATGCCGGCGACGGACGCGCAGAGGAAGGGAAAGCGGCCTCCGAGAGATAGTCTCGGCGGAATGCTATTTCATGGCGAGGGATTGATCCAGTGCTAGCGTGGCCACCGGAGCCAGGGGCCGCGATGAAGGGCCGAACGCAGAGAGGCCCGGCCGAAGCCGGGCCTCCCGAAATTCGATGGCAAGGCGTCAGGTGCGCCGGTGCGGGGGGCCGCCGCGGCTGTGATCGCGCACCAATAACTCGTCGGCCGCCTTCTTCTGCTCATCGCTGAACTGAGCGTAGAGTAGTTTGAACGCATCGAGCGAACGCTGGCTCTGAGCGGCGAACAGCTTCGACATCTTGGCCCGGCGCTCGAGCTGCTCGATCGCCGTCGCCGGCTTCCGCGCGGTGTCGCCGGTATGTGTTCCCCGATGCTTCGTCATCGCCGCCTGCATCTCGTCGGCGTTCTGCCGTAGGGCGCCGGCATAGGCGTCGAAGGCCGGGTGCTGCGCCGGCGTGATCTTGAGCTCCGCCTTCAGGAAGGCGACGCGGCCGTCCATGTGGCGATTGAAGTTGCGCTCCGGGCCGGGCGGCGACATCGGCTGGGCGAGGGCCGCGGGCGCTGCGCCGCCGAGGAGTCCAAGTACGACGGCGACAGCTAAGAGGTGATGGCGATCAGCGTTCATGGGTGTCGTCCTTCGCGGGGTTGGGACGGGGTTGCCTACGTCGTGAGTGACGTGCTCTGGCAATGACACGCGCCGACGCGACGACTCCTGCGGCCGAAACGAGCCCCCGGAGTCAGGCCGTCAGTTTTGCTAACCCCTCGGTCGGCGGGCGAAGATGAGGAAGCGGCTGGCGGCACCCTTCGCCAGCGCCTTCTCCTCGTAGCGCGTCGGCGGCCAGTCGGCAGGGCGACGTGCGCTCTCCTCCTCGCCGACGCGCACGGGCAGGAAAGCCGGGTGTGCGCCGGTGACGTCCAGCATATGCCGCACATAGTCGGCGTCGTCCGAGGCAAGCCGGAGCTCGGCGCCGTCGGCCATCGCTTGCGCGAGCCAGTCGAGGGTCTCGGCCGAAACGATGCGGCGCTTCTTGTGCCGCGCCTTCGGCCAAGGGTCGGGAAAGAGGATGAAGCAACGGCCGATCGATCGCGGCGCCAGCCGGCCAAGAAGCAGGCGGGCGTCGTCCGGATGGAGCCGGATGTTTGCGAGGCGCCGCTCTTCGATCGTCGTCAGCAGGGTTGCAAGACCGTTGAGGAAGGGCTCGCAGCCGATAAAGCCGATGTCGGGACGGCGCTCCGCCTGCCAGGCGAGATGCTCGCCGCCGCCGAAGCCGATCTCGAGCCAGACGTCCGCCGGCGGTGTCTCGAACGGGACCCGCGGGTCCAGCGTGCCCATCTCCGGGAGCGGGATCCGGAGACGAGGCAGAAGATGCTCGAACAGCTCCTTGCGGCGCTGGGTCAGGGGCCGGGCGAGGCGCCGGCCGTGGAAACGGCGGAACTCAGGCGCCAAAGGCCTTCTTCAGGCTCTTCACCAGGTCGATCCGTTCCCAGGAGAAGCCGCCGTCCTTCTCCGGCTTCCGGCCGAAATGGCCGTAAGCGGCGGTCCGCCGGTAGATCGGCCGGTTGAGGCCGAGATGCTCACGGATGCCGCGCGGACTCAGGCTCACTAGCTCCTGCAGGATCCTCGACAGCTTGAGCTCGTCGACCTGGCCGGTGCCGTGGGTGTTGACGTAGACCGAGATCGGATGCGAGACGCCGATCGCGTAGGAGAGCTGGATCGTGCACTTCGGCGCGATGCCTGAGGCGACGACGTTCTTCGCCAGGTAGCGTGCGGCATAGGCGGCCGAGCGGTCGACCTTGGTCGGATCCTTGCCGGAGAAGGCGCCGCCGCCGTGGGGGGCGGCCCCGCCATAGGTGTCGACGATGATCTTGCGGCCGGTCAGGCCGGCGTCGCCGTCGGGGCCGCCGATGACGAAGCGCCCGGTCGGGTTGACGTAGAAATGATCCTCCGGGCACATCCAGCCGGAGGGGAGTACGTCGAGCACGTAGGGCCGCACGATCTCGCGCACCTCCTCCGGCTCGATCTTCTCCGAATGCTGGGTCGAGACGACGACGGCGGTGCAGCCGACCGGCCTGCCGTCGACGTAGCGTAGCGACACCTGGCTCTTCGCGTCGGGCCCGAGCAGCTTCAGCTTGCCCTTGTGGCGGGCCTCGGCGATCGTCCTGAGGATGCTGTGGGCGTACTGAATCGGCGCCGGCATCAGCTCCGGCGTCTCGTCGCACGCGTAGCCGAACATGATGCCCTGGTCGCCGGCGCCTTCGTCCTTGTTGCCCTTGGCGTCGACGCCCATGGCGATGTCGGCGGACTGGCCGTGCAGGTAGACCGCGACCTTCGCCTTCTTCCAGTGGAAGCCCTTCTGCTCGTAGCCGATGTCCTTCACCGCCTTGCGAGCGATGGCTTCCAGCTTCTCCGCCTTGACCTTGCCCGACCTGTCGACGAGCGTCCGTGGCCCGCGCACCTCGCCCGCCAGCACGATGCGGTTGGTGGTCACCAGGGTTTCGCAGGCGACGCGCGCATAGGGATCGGCGGCCAGGAAGGCGTCGACGACCGCGTCGGAAATCTGGTCGCAGACCTTGTCCGGATGGCCTTCGGACACGGATTCGCTGGTGAAGACGTAGTCGGCCTGAGCCACGGACGCCCCTCTCACTGCCTTGGAAAAGCTATGGAATAGGCGGCGCTGCGCGCCACCCGGTCGGCGGCGAGTGTTTGCTTTAGTTTGCCCGGACCGGTCAAGGGAAATGCGGTGTTTTCCGGTTCGCTGGGTGCACGCGCCATGGTCGGCTCGAGCACCCGCCGGCGAAGGTGGGGCTGGTTGATCGCCCGATACGCGTCGACCTGGCCGCGCGCCTCGCGCCGGGCCATTGGATCGGCCATTTGCTCGCTCCGGCCCTCGGCGGCGCCGTCCGTGCGGGCGGCCGTTGCGCGCCGTCTCTACTTCCCCGACCCATTGGCGCCGACGACCGGAAAGCGGAGTCGCCGGCAAATCGGCGTGGGGGTCAGTTTCCGGGTGATCTGCGTGGACTGTCTAGACGAAACGCCAGGATGACAAAGATCAGCGCGAGGACCGCGAAGATCGCCTCTCGCCCGCGGGCATAGGGTGTCGGCGGCAGTGCCGCCGGCAAGTCGGCGTCGATCACGCCGACTTCGTCGAGGCCAAGGCTCTTCACCACGCGGCCGTAGGGGTCGACCACGCCGGAGATGCCGTTCTGCGCCGCGCGGACCAGCGGCATGCCCTCCTCGACGGCACGCATGCGGGCGATCGCGAAGTGCTGATAGGGGCCGGCGGAGCGGCCGTACCAGGCGTCGTTGGTGAGATTGAGCAGCCACTGCGGTGGATCGTCGCGGTCGATGACCTTCCCGGGGAAAATCACCTCATAGCAGATCAGCGCGCCGGCGGCGGGGGCCCCCGGCAACCGCACGCTCGCGGGTCCGGGACCGGGGACCATGCTCGCGCCCGGCAGCGCGGGGACCCAGTCGAGCAGCGGCGACAGCGGCGTGTACTCGCCGAAGGGCACCAGATGCGCCTTGTCGTAGGCGCCGACGACGCGCCCGTTGCCGTCGATGGCGACGAGGCCGTTGGTGATCGGTGACGGGTCGCCGGCGCCGCGGAGACGAATGGTGCCGGTAATGATCGCGCCCCCGGCCGGCGCCGCCGTCGCCATTGCCGTGAGCACTTCCGGCTCCGCCTCCACCAGGAACGGAACAGCCGTCTCCGGCCAGATGATCAGCGTCGGTGCCACCACGGCCGGGGTCCGGGTCAGCGTCAGATGCTTGACCAGCGTGGCGATGCGCTGGTCGAGCTGCCACTTGAGCTGCTGGGGTACGCTCGCCTGCACCAGGCGAAGGCGGACACCGTCGACCACCGCCTCGGTCGCGCCGGCGAGCCGCCAGTGGCCGAAGCCCCAGCCGAGGGCAAGCGCGGCGACGCCGACCGCGATCGACCGGCGCGCATACCTATGGCCCCAGGCGGCCGGCAGAGCAGCGGCGAGAACGGTCAGCAGCGTCAGCCCGAAGGCGCCGATCACCGAAGCCGATTGCAGGATCTCCGGCACCTCGACCCAGGTATAGGCGGCAAGGTTCCAGGGAAAGCCGGTGAAGAGATGGCCACGGAGCCACTCCATACCGGTCCAGGCGACGGCGAAGGCGATCACGCGACCGACGCCTTCGAGGCGAGTGAACGCGACGGCGGCCAGCGCGAGCGCGGAGTAGATCGCGATGACTGCCGGCAGGCCGAGCGCGGCGAAGGGGATGAACCAGACGAAGCGGTCGCCGTCGATGGTGAAGGCGTTGGCGATCCAGTAGAGCCCGGTAGCGAAGTGGCCGAACCCGAACCACCACCCGATCGCGAAGGCCTGTCTGACGCGCCGGACATCGCGGGAGAGGAGGAGGAGGCCGGAGAAGGCGATGATGAAGGCCGGGATGAAGCCGATCGGCGGCAACGCTAGCGTTGCGACGGCGCCGAGCAGGAGCGCGAGGAGGCGGCGGCCCCACCTCCGCCCTCGGCCCTCGCTGTCGCGTCGCATCTGGCTCCTAGCTCAAGCGGCGACGCCGGCAACCGGGGCGTTGAGAACGCGAAGGCGCTTCACCCGACGGGCGTCGGCCTCGACAACCTCGAACTCGAGGCCGGAGGGGTGGCGGATGACTTCGCCGCGCACCGGTAGGTGGCCGGCAAGCGAGGTCACCAGCCCCGCCAGCGTGTCCGTGTTCTGGCGCTCTTCCTCCGAGAGGACTTGGCCGATCTCCTTCTCGAACTCCTCGAGCGAGGCGCGAGCGTCGGCGACCAGCGATCCGTCGGGCTTCCGCTCGAGCTTGGTCGCCTCGGTCTCGTCATGCTCGTCGTCGATCTCGCCGACGATCTGCTCGATCAGATCCTCGATGGTGACGAGCCCGTCGACACCGCCGAACTCGTCGACCACCAGCGCCATATGGGTCCTCGCCTCCCGCATCTCGATCATCATGTCCATGGTGCGCATCGCCGGCGAGACGAACATGACCTTGCGGAGCAGGCGGCGCAGGGTCACCTGCCGGCCCTCGGCGATCGCCGTCAGCACGTCTTTGATGTGGACCATCCCGAGCACGTCGTCGAGGGTGCCGCGATAGACCGGGACGCGGGTGTGGCCGGACGCGGTCATGTGTTTCACCAGATCGGCGACCGAGGTATCGATCTCGATCGCATCGATGTCCGAGCGCGGCACCATGACGTCGCGCGCGGTCAAGGTCCGGAGCTTGAATATGTTTGCGATCAACGCGCGCTCGTCGGCGGCGATCGGTTCCGCGGTCTCGCGTTCCTCGATCAGCTCCTCGATCGCCTCGCGGAACGAGGCCTCGACCTCGCGCTCCTTGCGCGTGCGGCCGAGCCACGCCCTGAGGCGCGCGAGCCAACCCTCCGGCGCCGAGCGGGAGGAGGTGTCCGCCGCCTCGGTCATCGTCTGAGCTCGTAGGGATCGGGCACGCCGAGCCCGGCCAGGACCTCGACCTCGACGCGCTCCATGCGCCTGGCCTCGGCCGGGGCCTCGTGGTCGTGGCCGAGCAGGTGGAGCACGCCATGGACGACGAGATGGGTCAGGTGGTCGGCGGCGGGCTTGCCCTGGTCCGCGGCTTCCGCCAGCACGGTTTCGAGGGCGAGGATGACATCGCCGAGGAACGGCCGCTCGCCCGACTCGAAGGATAGCACGTTGGTCGGTTCGTCCTTGCCCCGGTAGTCGCGGTTGAGCGCGCGGACGGCGTCGTCGTCCGCGAGCGCGAGCGACACCTCGGCCCGATCCTCTGCGACGGCGGCGAGAGCGGCCTTGGCCGCCCGCCGGGCGAGGCGGCCGGCGCCCGGCAGACATCGCTTCCAGCGGCGCGACAGCTCGGCGACGGCGACCGTCGCCGTGGCGGGAGGTCGGCCGGGGCTCAAAGCGATGACCCGTCCGGCTTCGCGGCTGCAATCAGCCGCGGGTCGCGGGCGTTGTAGGCGCGAACGATGCGGGTCACCAGCGGATGGCGGACGACGTCGGCGTCGGTGAACTCGACCATAGTGACGCCGTTGACGCCGCGGAGCGTCTCCGTCGCGTCGGCGAGCCCCGACTTGGCGCCGAGCGGCAGGTCGACCTGGCTCGGATCGCCAGTGACCGCCATGCGGCTGTTCTCGCCAAGCCGGGTCAGGAACATCTTCATTTGGGTCGGCGTGGTATTCTGCGCCTCGTCCAGGATGATGAAGGAATTGGCGAGCGTCCGCCCGCGCATGAATGCGAGCGGTGCGATCTCGATCTCACCGGCCTGGAGACGCCGGTCGACCTGGTCTCCCGGCATCATATCGTAGAGCGCGTCGTAGAGCGGGCGGAGATAGGGGTCGATCTTCTCCTTCATGTCGCCCGGCAGGAAGCCGAGGCGCTCGCCCGCCTCGACCGCCGGGCGCGAGAGGATGATGCGGTCGACCTTGCCGGCCTTGAGCGCGGCGACGGCAATGGCGACGGCGAGATAGGTCTTGCCGGTGCCGGCGGGGCCGAGGCCGAAGACCAGCTCGTAGGCCTCGAGCGCATCGATATAGGCCGCTTGGCGCGGCGAGCGCGCCTCGACCGGGCGGCGCCAGGTGACGATGCCCGGGGGTTGGCTGTCGCCCCGCGATCCGGCGAAGCGGATGGCGGCCTCGACGTCGGCCTGCGCGAGCCCGGAAGTGCCGCCGCCTTTGCGCTTGTCCGCGACCAGCCGGTCGTAAAGGCGCTCGAAGGTCTGCTTGGCGGCGTCCGCCCGCGGGCCGGTAATCGCCAGCACGTTGCCGCGGCTCGCCACCTTGACGTCGAAGCTCTGCTCGATCCGCGCTAGGTTGCGGTCGTGCTGGCCGAAGAGAAGAGGCAGAAGCGAATTGTCCTCGAAATTGACGTGCAGCACCGGCTGCTCCTCCCGCCTCACGCCGCCACCTCTTCGGCGATCGCGGCCTGTCCGGCGAGGCTGATGCCGTGCGCGGCGCCGGCCACGACCGACACGATCCGACCGATCAGCCGGCGGGGCCCGTCAAAGTGGATCGCCTGAAGATAGGGCGTGCGGCCGATGAGCTGGCCCGGCTTTCGCCCGGGGCGCTCGACCAGGACCTCGAAACGCTGGCCGACCGACCGGCGATTGAAGGCGAGCTGATGGCGTTTGATCGCCTGATGCAGCCGCCGAAGGCGCTCGGTCTTGTCTCCCTCGGAAACCTGCTCCGTCATCAGGGCGGCGGGCGTGCCCGGGCGCGCGCTGTACTTAAAGGAGTAGGCCTGGGCGAAGCCGACCCGCTCGACCAAGTCTAGCGTCGCCTCGAGATCGGCCTCGGTCTCGCCGGGAAAGCCGACGATGAAGTCGGAGGAAAGCGCCAGGTCCGGCCGCACCGCTCTCAGGCGGTCGACCTGCCGAAGATAGTCCGCAGCCGTGTGGCGGCGGTTCATCGCCGCGAGGATGCGGTCGGAGCCGGATTGCACCGGCAGGTGCAGGAACGGCATCAGCGTGTCGACGTCCCGGTGGGCCGAGATCAGCTCGTCGTCGAGGTCGCTCGGGTGCGAGGTGGTGTAGCGGAGCCGCCTGAGGCCATCGATCTCCGCCAGGCGGCGGATCAGCCGGCCGAGGCCCCAGGCGCGGCCATCCGGCCCCTCGCCATGGAAGGCGTTGACGTTCTGGCCGAGGAGCGTGATCTCGATCGCGCCCTGGCGTACGAGCCGCCTCGCCTCGGCGACGATGGCGGCGACCGGGCGCGAATACTCGGCCCCCCGCGTGTACGGGACGACGCAGAACGTGCAGAACTTGTCGCACCCCTCCTGAACCGACAGGAAGGCCTGCGGTCCCGGGGCGGCGCCGTCCTCCGGCAGATGGTCGAACTTCGGTTCCGCCGGGAAGTCGGTCGCCAGCACCTGGCCGCCGGCGCGGGCGACGCGTGCCACGAGCTCGGGAAGCTGGTGATAGCTCTGCGGGCCGACGACGATGTCGACATAGGGCGCGCGCCTCAGGATCTCGCCGCCCTCGGCCTGGGCGACGCAGCCGGCGACCGCGATGGTCAGATCCCGGCCGCCGGCCCGCCGCTCTTCCTTCACGAGGCTGAGCCGCCCAAGCTCGGAGAAGGTCTTCTCGGAAGCCTTCTCGCGGATGTGGCAGGTGTTGAGGATCACCATGTCGGCCGCCTCCGGCGCCTCCACCGGCGCATAGCCGAGCGGCGCCAGGACATCCGCCATGCGGGCGGAGTCGTAGACGTTCATCTGACAGCCGTAGGTGCGGACGAACAGCTTCTTGGCCAAAATATTTCCGACTACTCCGCGAGGCGCCTCTGCTCCGCATCCGGCGCTCAGGATGGCCTGTTTTCGTGACGAGACGGTGTGGCCCGAAACCTAGCATCCCCGGGGTCGCCGTCAAGGCCGCGGGGCTTGCCCCGGCGCGAGAGAAGCGTGTAGGGCTTGGCGCCATGCCTGAACGAGGGAGGGGCCGGTGATCCGGATCTGGGGTCGCGTCAATTCGTCCAACGTCCAGAAGGTGTTGTGGGCCGCCGACGAAGTCGGGGCGAAATACGAACGGATCGACGCCGGCGGCGCCTTCGGCGTCGTCAAGGAGCCAAAATACCTGGCGATGAATCCGAACGCCCTGGTGCCGACGGTCGAGGACGGCGACCTCGTCCTCTGGGAGTCGAACGTCATCGTCCGCTACTTCGCCGCCAATTACGGCAAGGGCACGCTGTGGATCGAGGACCCGGGCAGGCGGGCGCTCGCCGAGAAGTGGATGGATTGGGGCTTCACGCTCGGCGGGCCCAACGGGCCGTTGTTCTGGGGCTATGTGCGGACCCCGCCGGACAAGCGCGATCCCGCCGCCCTCGAAGCGCACCGGGTCAAGGCGATCGAGATCTGGGGAATCGTCGAGCGCCAACTCCAGAACCAGCCTTATATCAACGGCAAGGACTTCTCGGTCGGCGACATCGGCCTCGGGGTCTTCGTCCACCGCTGGCACCAGTTCCCGATCGAGCGCGGCAGCCTGCCGAACCTTGCCGCCTACTACGAGCGGCTGAAGGCGCGGCCGGCCTATGCCCGCCACGTGGCGCTGCCGCTGACGTGACGCGACGGCGCTTGTGTTCGCCGCCGGTTCGCGGCACGTTCCGCGCCGCTGCGAGAAGGAGTCCCCGTCGTGCGTGCCGAGACCGAGCAGACCATCGCCCAGATCAAGCAGTCGCTGGAACTGCTGAGGAGGTCCCTTTGACTGGGACCGGGCAACCAAGCGCCTCAAGGAGCTGAACCAGGCGGCCGAGGACCAGGCGCTCTGGAACGATCCGGCCAAAGCCCAGGCGGTGATGCGCGAGAGGACGCGGCTGGAGAAGGCGTTAGCCGACATCCGCCAGATCGAGCAGGGGCTCGCGGACGCTGCCGGGCTGATCGAGCTGGCCGAGGCGGAGAACGACCAGGAGACGCTGGCCGAGGCCGAGGCCGAGCTCGCGAAGGTCGCGGCGGTCGCGGCCAAGCGCCAGCTCGAGAGCCTGCTCTCGGGCGAAGCCGACGCCAACGACTGCTACCTCGAAGTCCATGCCGGCACCGGCGGCACCGAGGCCCAGGACTGGGCGCTGATGCTGGTGCGCATGTATACGCGCTGGGCCAACACCAAGGGCTACAAGACCGAGTACGTCGAAGAGAGTCCGGGGGAAGAGGCGGGCCTCAAGTCGGCGACGATCAAGATCATCGGCGAGAACGCCTATGGCTGGCTCAAGACCGAGTCCGGCGTCCACCGCCTCGTCCGCATCTCGCCCTTCGATTCCCAGGCGCGCCGGCACACCAGCTTCGCCTCGGTCTGGGTCTACCCGGTGATCGACGAGTCGATCGACATCGAGGTCCTCGACAAGGATCTTCGGGTCGACACCTACCGCGCCTCCGGCGCGGGCGGCCAGCACGTCAACAAGACCGAGAGCGCCATCCGCATCACACACATGCCGACCGGAATCGTGGTCGCCTGCCAGACGGATCGCTCCCAGCACAGGAACCGCGCCATGGCGATGGACATGCTGAAGGCGCGCCTCTATGAGGCCGAGCTGCAGCGCCGCGAGGCGGTGGCGGCGAAGGAGGCCGAGTCGAAGAGCGACATCGGCTGGGGCCACCAGATCCGCTCCTACGTGCTCCAGCCCTACCAGATGGTGAAGGATCTCCGGACCAACGTAGAGATCGGCAATGCCGGCGCCGTCCTCGATGGCGGCATCGACCGGTTCCTCGAGGCCTCGCTCGCCATGCGCCTCGTCGGCAAGGCCGGCGCGGCGGCCTAGAGGCGATGAGCGCCTCTCTCGCCCCGGGCCTCACCCCGATGGAGGAGATGAAGCGGCTCTCCGGCCTCGAGTTCCTGAGGGGCATCCGGGACGGACGCCTGCCGCCGCCGCCGATCGCGCACCACCTCGGTTTCACGCTGGCCGAGGTCGAGGAGGGCAGGGCGCTCTTCGTCGGCACCCCGGACTTCCGCCTCTACAATCCGCTCGGCTCCGTCCACGGCGGCTACATCGCAACTCTGCTCGACTCGGCGATGAGCTGTGCGGTGCAGACGACGATCCCCGCCGGCTCCGGCTACACCACGGTCGAGATCAAGGTGAACTTTGTGCGCGCCGTCACAGACCAGACCGGGCCGGTTCGTGCAGAAGGTAAGGTCATCAATGCGGGCAGGCGCATCGGGACCTCCGAGGGCCGCCTGACCGACGCCAAGGGCAGGCTCCTCGCCCACGGCACAGCGACTTGCTTAGTGTTCCCACTGTGATCGATGGTTAAGGAATGGTTGGCGACGCACGACTTCGTTATTCGTAAATTCTTTCGACTTCTCAGAGAGTTGCAGTCAAAAGGGGGCACGAAAACCGTTGCCTTCGTCTGGTTTAGCCCGAATTATTCATCGGGGCGCTGATATTGGGCTGGCGGATGTAGCGTAATCCGTTGATTTCGTGTAAGATTTTGGTGTCTAGACAAAGTCTTCCACGCCTCGCCGGAGTGCCACACCCGCCATGCAGGACGATAGCCTTCTG
>SHVZ01000010.1 GCA_009694025.1 Alphaproteobacteria bacterium
AGAAGGCTATCGTCCTGCATGGCGGGTGTGGCACTCCGGCGAGGCGTGGAAGACTTTGTCTAGACACCAAAATCTTACACGAAATCAACGGATTACGCTACATCCGCCAGCCCAATATCAGCGCCCCGATGAATAATTCGGGCTAGGTCCGTCGAACGGCCGGGTCAGGCATAGACCGGCTTGTCGCCGGGAACGGGCGAATAGCCGAAAGATCCCCGGCGGAGCACGGCCTCGCGGCCGCCGAAGGCATCGACACGGGCCTTCTGATCGGCGCGCGCCAATCGGTCGGCGGCCTCCGGGTCTAAGACGCGCCGGAGCGCCGCCTCGCACTCGGCGACTGTCCGGCGATGAGCCGGGTCGCGGCCGAGGTCGCGCCTTTCCACCGGATCGGCCTCGAGGTCGAACAGCATCGGGGCCAAGCCGACATAGTGGACGTACTTGTACCGGCCGACGCGGATCATGTAGGTGGCGGCCGAGGCGCCGACCGCGTGGTACTCGCAGAGCACCGTCCGCTCCGGCGTGGCCCCGTTCGCCAGCGACCACAACGAATGCCCGGGCAGGCGGCGATCGTCGGGATGCGGGGTGAGCCCCGTTCCCTCGATGATCGTGGGGAAGGCATCGACCAGCGTCGTCGGCGTCCGCACCACCTTGCCCGCCGGCACCTCCGGCCCCGCCAGGATCAGCGGTACACCCGCCGACTCCTCGTACATCGTCGACTTTCCCCACAACCCGCGGGTGCCCAGATTGTCGCCGTGGTCGCTCGTGTAGATGACGCGGGTGCCGCCGCCGAAGCCGGACGCGGCGAGCGCCGAAAGGACGGTGCCGATGTTCTCGTCGAGCGCCGTCACCATGCCGTAATAGGCGGCGATGGCGAGGCGCACGCGCTCGGGCGTGAAGGCCTCGTCGTAGGCCAGGCACTTCCGCATGTCGTCGATATACGGATGGGCCGGGCGTTCCGAGGGTGCGTACATCGTCGGCAGCGGCACCGAGTCGAGCGGATAGAGATCGAAGAAGCGCTTCTCGACGATCAACGGGAAGTGCGGCAGCACGAGGGAGACGAACAGCACCCAGGGCCTGTCGGCATAGGCTCTTGCCCTGGTTTTCAGCCAGTCCGCGGCGCGGGCGGCGATGTCGACATCATAGCGTTGATAGGAGGAGGGTCCCGGTCCCGCCTCCTCGGCCAGCTTGAACGTCGCGGTGCGCACCGGCATGTCCTCGCGGATCAGGCCGAGCAGATCGCCGATGCCGTCGACCACATGCAGCGGGACGACCTCCTCGTCGAAGCCGTTCGGGTCACTGGTGTCGCGGTAGTGGAGCTTGCCGATCGAGGTGACGCGCGACCCCGCGGCCATCAGCCGGTGGCCCCAGGCGGGGATCGAGCCGTCATAGGGAATGGCGTTGTCCCAGAAGCGGATCTGATGGACGTAGCGTCCGGTGGCGAAGCTCGCCCGCGACGGCACGCAGATCGGCGAGTTGCAGTAGGCGTCGGTGAAGCGCGTGCCGCGCGCCGCAAGCGCATCCAGGTTGGGCGTCTTGATCAGGCGGTTGCCGTAACAGCCGAGCACCCGACGGCTGTGCTCGTCCGACATGATGACCAGGAGGTTGGTGGGCCGCACGAGTGTCGCCTCGCCTGAGTGTCCCCGGACGCCCGGGTGGGTCTGCATGATAGGTGCGGGCTTCCGCCGCCGGTGACCAATCGGCGGGCCGCGAACCGTCGGCCGGAGAGTGCTCGACAGGGCCATGACCTCGCCTACAATCGGCCTGGCCAAAATCGAGACGCGCATGTTCGACCTCTGCCGGAAGGCCCCCGCCGTCGCCGCGATCGCCGTCCTGCTCGCGGCGGGCGGCGCGTGGGCCGACGTGATCGACGGCCAGTGGTGCGCGATCGACGGCAAGCGCATCGAGATCAACGGCCCGCGCATCCGTACCCCCGGCGGCACGCGGATGCAGGGTGACTACGACCGCCACGGCTTTCGCTACGTCGTACCGGCGGCGGAGCCCGGGGCCGGCGGCACCGTCAACATGCGGCTGGTCAACGACAACGTGATGCACCTGATGCCGCCAGGCTCGACCGCGACCCAGGTCTGGAACCGCTGCGGACCGCCGATCAGCTAAAAACACGCCGATGTCGCGCCGGCGCATCCGGGTCGCGCTCCGACACCGTGCCGGCGGTGGAAGATTTAGGGATGGGTCGTCGTCTGCCGGAATGGCTGGCGCGGCCGCGCCAGATCTTCGAGGTGGCTTCTAGCTCACGGACTCGCGGTAGCGGCCGGTGAAGCTGTCAACGGAGAGCGAGCGCTCCGATTCGGAGACGCGACCCGACGGCAGCTCGAAGATGACGGTGAAGCGCACATGCGGGATGCCGAAGGCGTCGTCCCGGGTGGCAACGACGGTCGCGGTTTCGGTCACGGAGTCACGCCGCTCATGCCGGTACCGGCTACCTGCCTGGAGGTCGCCACCGTTTCGGGTCGGACGCGCGGCTATCTGGGTCGTTTGAATTGCAGCCTCCGTCAGTGATGCCCGTCACACTATCCCGCTAAAGATTTAATACCACGTTAACCAATTTCTTTGATTTAGCTAATATTTGCCTCGGTTTTTGCCCTTCAAAGACCGCCGCGCCTTTTCGGATTTCGCCGCCGCCCGTTCCCGACGGAGAGCCGACACGGCGGCTTCCCGCCCTTGGGATCATGCTCTTCGACCATGCGACCATCGTCACCGGCTCGGGGCCCAGGGGCGTGCTCGCCGCCCGCCTCTCCGAGGTTCCCCGGGTTCGGATCCTGCGCCTGGCGGCCGGCCGGGAGGACCGGCATCCCCGGCTGCACATCCCGATCGGCTACAGCCGCACCTTTTGCGATCCCCGCAGCCTCGGCGGCTCCAGCTCGATCGACGGACTTGGCTTCACCCGCAACCAGGCCATGGACCAAGACTTCTGGGAGCCGATGGGGAACCGCGGCTGGTCCTTCGCCGAGGCGCCGCGCTGTTTTAGGCGGATGGAGCGCGTCGAGGGTAGTGCCGACGACCTCGGCGGCGGTGGGCCGATGTCGGTCAGCTACGCCCGCGACCACTGAGAACTGTGCCCGGCTATCCTCAACGCGGCCGAGCGGCACGGACTCGCGGTAGCGGCCGACGAAGGCGCCGAGGGAGAGAAGGCGCTCAGTCTCGGAGACGCGCGACCTGACGGCAGCTCGAAGGCGACGGTGAAGCGCACGTGCGGGATGCCAAAGGCATCGGCACGCAGGGCGACGACGGTCGCGGTTTCGGACACGTCGTCGCTTCGCTCGTGCCGGTATCGCTCGCCCGCCAGGGGGCGGTTGTCACTACGCGTCGGGCGCATGGTTACCAAGCTGGCTAGAATTGGCAGCCTCCGTCAGTGATCCAAGTCACTTTATCCACAGGCGTGTTAATTTTGCGTTAACTAGTATTTTCGATTTTCCTGATATTTATCTTAATAGTCACTCGCCGTTCGGGGCCGACCCGCCGCCGGTTTCGCCGCCGCCCCTTCCCGCTGGACCGTCGGCCGGGCGGCTTCCCACCTTAAAATTATGCCTTTCGACTATGTGATCGTCGGCGCCGGATCGGCCGGATGCGTGCTCGCCGCCCGTCTCTCCGAGGACCCTCGGGTCCAGGTCCTGTTGCTGGAAGCGGGGCCGGAGGACCGGCACCCCTGGCTGCACATCCCGATCGGCTACGGCCGCACCTTCCGCGATCCCCGCGTCTCCTGGCAGTTCCAGACCGAGCCCGAGGCGGCGACCGCGGGGCGGAGCCTGACCATCCCGCGCGGCCGCGTCCTCGGCGGCTCCAGCTCGATCAACGGCCTCGGCTTCACCCGTGGCCAGGCCGCGGACTACGATTCCTGGGCGCAGATGGGGAACCGCGGCTGGTCCTTCGCCGAGGTACTGCCCTACTTCAAGCGGATGGAACGGTTCGAGGGCGGCGCCGATGCCTTCCGCGGCGGCGACGGGCCGATGTCGGTCAGCTACGCCCGCGACCGTTGGGAGCTGTGCGAGGTCTTCCTCAAGGCCGCCGGACGGCACGGCATCCCCACCAACCCCGACCCCAACGGCGCCCGCCAGGACGGCATCGCCTATTTCCAGACGAACACCCGGAACGGGCTCCGGCACTCGACCTCGATGGCCTATCTCAACCCGATCCGCGCGCGGCCCAACCTGACGGTGGAGACCCATGCCGAGGCCCGCCGCCTCCTGTTCGAGGGCAGACGCTGCGTTGGCCTCGCCTACGAGATCCAGGGCCAACCCCGCGAGGTGCGGGCCGGGCGCGACGTGATCCTCGCCGGCGGCTCGATCGGCTCGCCTCAGCTCCTGGAACTCTCCGGCGTCGGCGGGGGCGAGCGTCTCAAGGCCGTCGGCATCGAGGTGGTCCACGACCTCAAGGGGGTCGGCGAGAACCTGCACGACCACTACCTCGCCCGCTCGGTCTGGCGGGTGACCAAGAAAGTGACCTTCAACGAGCGCCTGCGCGGCTTCAGACTAGTCAAGGAGGTGGTGAAATTCGCGCTCACCCGGCGCGGACTGATGACGATCTGCGCCGCCCAGCTTTGTGCCTTCGTCCGCTCGCGCCCGGAGCTCGACCTTCCCGACCTCGAGCTGACGTTCACGCCCTGGTCCATGCAGCAAGGCCAGATCGGCCGGCTCGAGCACGAGCCCGGCATGTCGATCGTGGCCTTCCAGCTCCGCCCGGAGAGCCGCGGCTCGATCCACCTCAAGTCCTCCGACCCGAAGGCGCCGCCGGCGATCCGGCCCAACTACCTCGCGACCGAGACCGACCGGCGCGTGCTGATCGACGGCCTCAGGCTGGCGCGACGGCTGGTCGCCTCGCCCGAGCTCGATCCCTATCGCGGCGCGCAGATCTGGCCGGCGCCCCACCTTTCCAGCGATGACGAGCTGCTGGCGCACGCCCGCGAAACCGGCGCTTCGGTCGGCCATCTTGCCGGCACCTGCAAGATGGGGCCGGCGACCGACGCCCAGGCCGTGGTCGGTCCCGACCTTAGGGTCCACGGGATCGCCGGGCTCCGGGTCGCCGACGCCTCGATCCTGCCGACGATGATCTCTGGACACACCAATGCGCCTGTCATCATGATCGGCGAGAAGGCGTCGGACCTGATCCGCGACGCCGCCTGAGTGCCCACCCAGAAACCACCCAAGGAGGCCGTCATGTCACGTCGTTGGAGCCTACTCGCGGGCGTCGCCCTAGCGGCGCTGCTCGCCCAGACCGCGGAGGCGCAGACCGTCCTCCGCTACACGCCCCAGGCCAAGCTCTCGGTCTACGACAGCACGATCAACCAGTCGTCGATGACCCACCAGCACAGCTACATGATCTGGGACACTCTCTTCGGCCAGGACAGCGAGTCGCGTCCCCAGCCGCAGATGGTGGAGAGCCACACGCTGTCCCCGGACGGGCTCGTCTACACCTTCAGGCTCCGCACCGGCCTCAAATTCCATGACGGCACGCCGGTGACCTCGAAGGATGCCGTCGCCTCGATCAAGCGTTGGGCGCCGAAGGATACCAACGCCCTCATCATGCTCAAGAACGGCATGACGCTGAACGTGGTCGACGACCGGACCTTCACCCTGACGCTGAAGGAGCCGTGGGGCTCGGTGCTCGACTCGATGGCGAAGATGAGCGCCAAGGCGCTCTACGTCTTCCGCGAGCAGGATGCGAACATCGACGGCAACACGCCGATCTCCAACAACATCGGCTCCGGCCCCTTCAAGTTCGTGCCGAGCGAGCTCGTCCAGGACTCGAAGTACGTCTACGCCAAGAACACCGACTATGTGCCGAGGAGCGAGCCGGCGAGCTGGTACTCCGGCGGCAAGGTGGTCAAGGTCGATCGGGTCGAATGGGTGATCATCACCGACGCGGCCACCGCCGTCGCCGCCCTCGATCGGGGCGAGATCGACTGGTACGAGACGCCGCCGCTCGATCTGCTGCCGACGCTGAAGCGGAACCCGAACATCACCGCCAAGGTGCACAACCCCAACGGCGCCATCGGCATCATGCGGCCGAACCATCTGCATCCGCCTTTCAACAACGTGAAGGCCCGCCAGGCCTTCATGCACGCGGTCAACCAGCAGGACTACATGCAGGCCGCGGTCGGCAGCGATCCCGCCAACTGGAAGGTCTGCTGGGCCTTCATGGCCTGCGGCACGCCGACCGGCACCGAGGCCGGTGCCGAGGCCTTCCAGAAGAAGGACCTCGCGCGGGCGAAGGCGCTGCTCGCCGAGTCCGGCTACAAGGGCGAGAAGGTGGTGGTGCTGATCCCGAGCGACCAGCAGATCATCCGCGACCTCAGCATCGTCACCGTGCAGAACCTGCGCGAGGTCGGCTTCAACGTCGAGGACGTCAACACCGACTGGGGCGGCCTGCTCGCCCGCCGCGCCAAGCAGGAGGCGCCGGAGGCCGGCGGCTGGAGCGTCGTCCACACCTGGGGCTTCGGCTTCGAGCTTGGCAGCGCCATCTCCAACTACGGGCTGACCACCGCCTGCGATCGCTCGGGCTGGCCGGGCTGGCCCTGCGACGAGACCATGACCAAGCTGCGTGAAGACTGGGCCAAGGAAGGCGACATCACCAAGCGCAAGGCGATCGGCGCGGCGATCCAGAGCCGTGCCGTCGAGCAGGCCTACTTCGTCCCGCTCGGCACGTTCTTCCAGCCGATGGCCTATCGCAAGAACTTGACCAACATCGTCGAGGTGGCGATCCCGGTGTTCTGGAACGTCGAGAAGAAGTAGGCGGCCGGCATCCCGTCACCGGCTCGCTTAGCAAGAGCGCTCGCTTAACCCTCTCCCACCGGGAGAGGGTGGCGAGCTACGCGCGATGCGAAGCATCGTCGCGCTTGCGAGCCGGGTGAGGGGCATCCTATCCGCGGCGCATCTGCTGCCGGATGAAGTAAGCCGCGACCGATCCGCCGTCGTCGTGCGAGCTCGGAGAGACTTCCCCTCACCCGCTCGCAAGCGCGACGATGCTTCGCATCGCGCGTAGCTCGCACGCTCTCCCGGTGGGAGAGGGTTTCGCGGTGCGCCTCAGCAGAGAACCCTACTTCCACGGATCGGCATCCAGCGGCCAGATCGGGCGGCGGACCTTGGTGTAGGGCAGGCGCTTGTAGTTGAAGTCGACGGCACCGGGCGAGGCGGCATAGACGATGCCGCGGGCGACCGGCGCGAAGCCGGCGCGGAAGTGGTTCATCGACTTCACCACCACCATCTGCTTCGCCATCACGTCGATGCCCATCTGCTTGAACGAGCCGGGCGACAGCGTCTGCGAGCGCCCGGTGTTGGCGACCACGTCGATCTCGGTCGCCTCGATCCGGAAGGCGGCGGCGCGGCCGAGCGAGGTCAACCCGCCGCCCAGGCTGTCGGTCAGCTTGTCGGTGAGCGCGGTGACCGTCACCTTGAGGTCGAGCGGATCGCCGGAGACCGGACCGATCTTGCCGCCGAGGCGGAGCGCCAGCTTGCCGCCGATGCCGACTTCCTCGGCCAGTGCCACCGCGCCGGGGTCCCAGAAGCAGCCGACGGCGGCCGAGGTGACGCCGCGCCTGAGCAGGCTCCTCAGCACGAAGGTCGAGTCCGAGGGGGCGCCGCCGCCGGCGTTGTCGCCGATGTCGGCGATCACCACCGGGCCGTTGCCGCCGGCGATGCCGAGCGTGCGGTCCTGCTCCTTGCCGGCGGAGATCGCCGTCGCCCGGTCGAGGGCGGGCTCGAGATCGAGCCAAGGCGGCTCGATCTCCTTCCGCATCGCATAGACCTCGCGGCCGAGCTCCTCGGCGAGCTTGGCGCCCACCTCCGGCTTGTCGTCGGTGACGATCAGGGCCTTGGTGCCGACCTCGCGCACGTCGGCCCAGGGAAAGCCGTGGCCGAGGGAGACCGACAAGACGCCGTTCCTGCCCTCCAATGACTTCATCTTCCTGACGAAGGTGGCCATCGGCTCGACCGTCGTCGGGTAGAGGCCGATGGTGCGGCAGTCGAACATCGAGAGCTTCGGCCTGACCTTGCCCTCGACCGTGTCGACGATGATCTTGAACAGCTCCTCGGCCCGCTCGGCGATGTCGGTGTGGGGGTACTCCTTGTAGATGACCAGCGCCGTCGCCGCCGTGATCATCTCGTCGGTCAGGTGGCAGTGGAGATCGAGCTCGGCGCCGATCGGCACCTTCGGGCCGACGATCTTCCGGATGTGGGTCAGGAGATCGCCCTCGCAGTCGTCGTAGCCCTCGGCGACCATGGCGCCGTGCAGATTGAGCAGCACGACGTCGACCGGCATCGCCTTCTCGAGGTCGGCCAGGACCTCGTCGCGGAAGGATTCGTAGACGTGCTTCAAGGTGCGGTTCGCCGGCTGGGCGAAGCAGGCGAGGCTCTCCACCACCTCCCAGCCCTTGGCCTTTGCGCGGTCGCGGAAGATCACCAGCGGCACGGCGAAGATGGCGGGCGGGTCGGCGTGCCGGCCGCCGCGGACCATGTAGCATTCCTCGTAGAGCTTGAAGCCGGCGGGCAGCGGCGAGAACGTGTGGGTCTCGGTCGCCACCATGGCGGTGAACAGGCGCATGGGTCGGACTCGGCTCCTTACTTCCAGGGATCGGCGTCGAGCGGCCAGATCGGCCGGCGCACCTTCGTGTAGGGCAAGCGGCGGTAGTCGACGTCGATGCAGCCGGGCGAAGCGGCGTAGACGATGCCGCGGGCGATCGGCTCGAAGCCCGAGCGGAAGTGGTTCATCGACTTCGCCACCACGATCGCCTTCGACATCGGATCGATGCCGAGGGCCTCGAACGCCAGGGGCGAGAAGGTCTGGCAGCGGCTGGTGTTGGCCACCACGTCGATCTCCGTTCCCTCGATGCGGAAGGCCGCGGCGCGCCCTAAGGGCATCCGGCCGGTGCCGAGCACGTCGAAGAGCGGGTCCTTGAGGCCGATCACGGTGACGTCGAGGTCGAGCGGATCGCCGGAGACCGTGCCGATCTTGCCGCCGAGCCTGAGCTGAAGCCGGCCGCCGACGCCGACCTCCTCGGCCAGCGCCACCGCGCCCGGGTCCCAGAAGCAGCCGACCGCCGCGCTTCTGACGCCACGCTTGAGCAGGCTCCGGAGCACGAAGGTGGAATCGCTGGGGGCGCCGCCGCCAGCGTTGTCGGCGACGTCGCCGATCACCACCGGGCCGTTGCCGGCCGCCGCCGTCAGCGTCTCGTCTTTGGCCCTGCCCGCGGATATCGCCAGCGCCCGGTCGATCGCCGGCTCCAGATCGAGCCAGGGCGGCTCGATCTCCTTCCGCATGGCATAGACCTCGCGGCCGAGCTTTTCGGCGAGCCTGCGCCCCGCCTCCGGCCGATCGTCGGTCACCACCAGCATCTTGGTGCCGACCTCGCGCACGTCGCCCCAGGGGAAGCCGTGGCCGAGGGAGAGCGACAAGACGCCGCTCTTGCCCTCCATCGCCCGCATCCGGGCGACGAACCCCTTCATCGGCTCGTAGGTGGTGGGATAGAGGCCGATGGTGCGGCAGTCGAACAGCGCCTGGTGCGGCCTGACCTTGCCGTCGAGCGTGTCGGCGATGATGTCGAACAACGCGTCGGCGCATTCCAGGATGTCGGTGTGCGGATACTCCTTGTAGATGACCATCGCGGTCGAGGCATCGACCATCTCTTCCGTCAGATGGCAATGCAGGTCCAGCTCGACGCCCATCGGCACCTTGGGGCCGACGATGGCGCGGATGCGCCCCATCAGGTCGCCTTCGCAGTCCTCGTAGTCCTCGGCGATCATCGCCCCGTGCAGGTTGAGCAGCACGACGTCGACCGGCATCGCCTTCCTGAGGTCGGCCAGGATCTCGTCGCGGAAACTCTCGTAGACGTGGGTCAGGGTCGGCGCCGCCGGCTGGGCGAAGGTGGCGAGACTCTCGACCACCTCCCAGCCCCGAGCCTTGGCGCGGTCGCGAAAGCGTACCAGCGGCTCGGCCGCGAAGTCCGGCGGCAGGCGATGTTTCCCGCCGCGGACGAGGTAGTACTCCTGGAACAGCTTGAAGCCGGCCGGCAGCGGCGAGAAGGAATGGGTCTCGGTCCCCAGCATGGCGGTGAACAGGCGCATCGGCGGCTCCGTCGGGCGGTGCTCGCAAGCCTGCCCGAGGAGCGCCGCCGAAGTCCAGCCGCGACCGCGACCAGAGAAACCGGCGTCCTGCTATTCGCAGGACGCCGGCCGAAGTTTACATCTTCTCGATATTCCACCAGACCGGAGTCGGGGCCTTCAAAACGCCCTTGATGTTCTTTCGCCACGGGAACAGTTGCTCGTACTGGGTCAGAGGAATGTAGGGGATGACCTCCCACAGTCGCTTGTGCAAAGTCTCGGCGATCTGCTTCTGCTTGGCCGGATCGGTCTCGCGGATGAACTGTTGACGCAGCTTTTCCGCGGCCTCGTCGCAAGGCCAGCCGAACCAGGCACTTTCGCAGTTCGTCGGAGTTACGAGGTTCGACAATGGGCTCGCCGCAGTGACGGCCCCATGGCCCGTATGGAAGATGTTCCAACCGCCCTGACTCGGCGGCGCCTTCGATCCACGCCGGGTGACGACACTGCCCCAGTCCATCATCTGAAGATCGACGTTTATGCCGATCTTCTTCAGGTTCGAGGCGGTAACCAGCGTCAACGCGTTCAGCGACGGGTTGTCGGCCGCCCCCATCAGCAAGATCTTCTCGCCGTTGTATCCTGCCTCCTTCAGCAGCCGCTTGGCAGCCTCGATGTCCTGCTTCTGGTAGGGCTCGGAGCCGGCTGAGGTTCCGAACGGGCCACCGCAGAGCCACATGGCGAAACAGTTCTTCCGGTACTTCTCGCTGCCGTAGGCTGCGGCGCCGTATTCGCCTTGATCCACCATCAACGCCAACGCCTGACGCGCCTTGACGTTGTTGAACGGCGGCTGCAGGTGGTTGGGGCGAAGGAAGCCTTGCCAATTCAGCGTATAGATGACGCCGAGTTCGATGTCGGGATTGCCCTCGAGCGTCGGAATGAGGTCGAGCGAGGCGCCGTCGAGGAAGTCGATCTCGCCCTTCTTGAGCGCAGCGAACGCCGTCGCCTGGTCGGGGATATAAGTGTACTCGACGCGATCGAGCTTCACTACTTTCCCGCCTGAGAAGCCGTTGGGCGCCTCGGAGCGCGGCACGTAGTTCTTGTTCTTCTCGTAGACGACCTTGGATCCCGGGAGCCATTCTGCCTTGTTGAAAGTGAACGGCCCCGAACCGATGATCTCGGTCAGCGGCGCCTTGTAGTCCGCCGTCGCTTCTTTCTCGCGCAGGATCCCGACCAGATTGTTGGAGCCGCCGAGAATGAACTCCGTAAACCCGAAGGGCTCCTTCATCGTCAGCGTCAAGGTCCGATCATCGACAGCATCGACGCTGGCGAAGAAGCTCGCCATGGCCTTGCCCATAGTTTCAAGGGCCAGCATGCGCTTGACCGACGGCACCACGTCCTTGGTGGTGACGGGGGTCCCGTCATGAAATTTTAGGCCGGGCCGCAAAGTGAGCGTGTATTTGAGCTTGTCTGGCGAGATCGTGTAATTTTCCACCATCTGCGGCTTCGATGCCATCGACTCGTCCCAGCTGAACAGGGTGTCGTAGACCGCGCCCATATGCATGGCGGTGATCGTCGCCGTCGTCTGGTAGCCGTCGAGAACCTTGGGATCCGCGTGCGGAGACACCCGCAGCACCTTTTGCTGAGCGTTGGCGGATCCGGCTACGCCGAGGCCCATGACGATCGCGATCGTCGCGATCGGTACGCTCCATTTCGTACGCAACATGACGTACCTCCAGTGGGTAAGCCAAGTCTAGCATCTCAAGCCAGATCTGTCTTGGTCCATCGGCTGAGTTCTAGACATGACGAGAAAGGACTGAGCAAATAGGTTGTCGAAATGGGCGAGCCGTGTCACCAGAAATCGGACTGCTTAGCCAACCGCCGACCTAGCTTGGCCTCTCATCTCAGCATAGGCTTGTAGCCGCCGGCACCCGCCCCGGAGCGCCCCATGACGACGTTCAAAGTGTTCAGCGCCAGCGTCAGGCACGAGTCCCACAGCTTCTGCATCCTGCCAGGCGATCTCGCGAGCTTTCGTGAGTACGGCGGATACAAGCGCGACGATGAAATTCCCAAGGCGTTCCGTGGCACGCGCACGGAGTGGGGTGCCATTTTCGACCTCGCCGGTGAATTCGGATGGGAGGTCGTCCATCCACTCGATGCGATCACCATGGTGACCGGGCCGGTCACCCGCGACGCGTACGAGCATTTCTCCGACATCGTCCTGTCGTCGTTGCGACGGGCGATGCCGGTGCACGGGTTGCTCCTGCCCCTGCACGGCGCCATGCTGACCGAGCATGTCGACGACGCCGAAGGCGAATTGCTCCGCCGTATCCGCGAGATCGTCGGCACGACGATCCCGATTGCGGTGACGCTGGACCTGCACGGCAATATCGGCCCGGCGATGGCGCAACACGCCGATATCGTGTCCACCTATCGCACGACGCCGCACGTCGACATGTATGAAACCGCCGAGCGCGCCGGCCGCCTCCTGCAGCGCGCGATGAAAGGCGAGATCCGGCCGACGGTGGCCTACGCCCAAGGCCGTATGTTCGATGCCCTCGACCAGGGGCGCACGATCTCGGGCAAGGGGCCGATGGTCGATATCTTGATGAAAGCCAAAGCCATCCTGGCACGCGAGCCAAACATCCTCGACATCGGCATCAACGCCGGCTTCGATTGGTCGGACAAAGCCAATGTCGGACCGTCGGTGCTGGTCACCGGTGAGGGCAAGAATCCGCGCTACCAGCAGGTGGCCGACGAGCTTATCGACTTCGCGTGGCAAACCCGCAAGATGAAGACGATCAAGCTGCTGCCGCTCGACGAGGCGATGCGCATCGCGAGAGAGCCGGCCGACGGCAAGGGCCCCCTCCTGATCGGCGACTATACGGATTGTCCCGCCGGCGGCGGATTGGGCGACGGTACCAATCTGTTGAAGGCGATGATCGATGCCGGAATCAAGGATGCCGCGCTCGGAGCGATCTCGGATCCCGCCGCAGCAGCAGAGGCGCGCAAATCGGGGGTCGGCGCAACCGTCACCTTGCAACTGGGCGGCAAGTTCGACCCGCGCTTCGGCGGAAAGCCGATCGAGGTCACAGGAAAGGTGCTGGCGGTCTCCGACGGCAACGCAGTCCGCAAGGGACCGTTCGCCACCGGCACCATCGCGGCGTTCGGCCCAAGCTGCCTGGTTCAGTTTGGCACCGTCAAAGTCATCATTGCCAGCGTCCGTAACCAGATCGACGATCGCGAGCAGTTCCGGATCTTCGGCGTCGATCCCGAGCGCGTGAACGTGCTCGCCTGCAAAGCCATGAACCATTTCCGCGCCGACTTCGAAAAGATCAGCCGCCGCTTGATCTATGTGGATTCCGGAGGCATCACCTCGTTCGATTGGAAGCGCTACCCGTTCAAGAAGGTTCGCCGGCCGGTGTGGCCCCTGGACGACATCTGATCGTTCGCGAGCCGGCTCTTTCCGACCGCGCGCCCGCTGTGCGCGGGGTGAAGGCGAGGAGCGAGGCTCGAAGGAATGGGTCTCGGTCCCGAGCATGGCGGTGAACAGGCGCATCGGCGGCTCCGGCGGAGAAGCCCGAAGCCTGCCCGAGGAGCGCCGCCGAAGTCCAGCCGGCCGAGCCGCCGGAGAAACCGCTCGTAGAAGTACGACGCTGATGCCGCCGGCGACCGCTCATGCGAAACTCGGCCGATGATCGAAGGCATCTCCATCCGCCGGCTCGGGCCGGATGACGTCCTGGCATTCCGCGCGATCCGGCTGGAAGCGCTGGAGCGCCATCCGGAGGCGTTCCAGTCCGCGTACCGCGACGAGGCCGCGGACCCGCTCGACCGGCTCGCCGATCGCCTGGGGCGTTCGATGGTGTTCGGCGCATCCGACGGGTCCGGCCTCGTCGGCATGGCCGGCTACTTCGTCGTTCAGGGCGAGAAAGTCCGGCACAAGGGCGTGCTCTGGGGCATGTACGTGCGAGCGGAGGCGCGAGGGCGCGGCATCGGCGCCGGGCTCGTCGAGCATGTCGTCGCCCATGCGCGCGAGCACGTCGAGATCCTCGGCCTGTCCGTCATCACAGAGAACCCGGGTGCACGACGCCTTTATGAACGCCTGGGGTTCGTCGCCTACGGCATCGAACCCCGCGCGATGAAGCAGGACGGGACCTACGTCGACGAAGTCCTGATGGCGAAGACGTTGCGCTAGGGCAGCGGCCGCTCGACGCTCTGCAGGAGGGCCAACAAGCCCGAGAGGAGCTGGGTCGGGCTCGGCGGGCAGCCCGGAATATGCAGGTCGACCGGAAGGATCGAGGCGACGCCGCCGACGACGCCGGCGCCGCCCTTGAAGCAGCCGCCGTCGAGCCCGCAGTCGCCGACCGCCACCACCCATTTCGGCGACGGCGTCGCCTCGTAGGTGCGCCTCACCGCCTCGACCATGTTCTTGGTCACCGGTCCCGTGACCAGCAGAACGTCGGCGTGGCGCGGGCTCGCCGAGAACCGGATGCCGAAGCGCTCGATGTCATAGAACGGGTTGTTGAGGGCGTGGATCTCGAGCTCGCAGCCGTTGCAGGAGCCGGCGTCGATCTCGCGGATGACCAGGCTGCGCCCGAGCTTGGCTCGGGAGGCCTCGGCGACGCGCGAGGCGAGCTCGGCCAGCGCGTCGGAGGAGGCCGGCGGCGGCGGCAGCGTGACCGGGCCGTCAGCGAGCGCCTTCCCGATCAGCCGCCACATGCCGCCGCCTCGCCTAGAGCTTGGAGAGAACGGCCTCGGCGCTGGAGACCTCGAACTTGCCCGGCTGCTCGACCTCCAGCGACTTGACCACGCCGTTGTCGATGACCATGGCGTAGCGCTTGGAGCGGTGGCCCATGCCGAAGCCGGTGCCGTCCATCTCCAGGCCCATCGCCTTGGTGAAGTCGCCGTTGCCGTCGGCGAGCATCGCCACCTTGTCGCCGACGTTCTGGGCCTTGCCCCAGGCGTCCATGACGAAGGCGTCGTTGACCGAGAGGCAGGCGACCAGGTCGACGCCCTTCTTCTTCAGGTCGGCGTTCTTGTCGACGAAGCCCGGCAGGTGCTTGGCCGAGCAGGTCGGCGTGAACGCGCCCGGGAGGGCGAAGACGACCACCTTCTTGCCGGAGAACAGCTCGCCGGTGTCGACATCCTTCACTCCGTCGGCGGTCATGCGCTTGATCTTCACCGACGGGACCTTGTCACCGACCTTCACAACCATGGCATCCTCGCTCTTGAATCGGGTTCTCTTGAGAGGGGCTAAGCCCCTTCGTGAGCCGTCAGCATCGCCGTCCTCGAGGCGGCGCGCAAGGCCGCGATTGCTAAGGCCGCCGCCGTCACTGTAGCCTGGAACGAGTGCAACGGCGCGAGCACCATCGGCCCAGAGAATGCTGACGCTGACGCTCCTCGGGCTGCTTTTTCTTCTCATCCTCGGCATCGCCGCGCCTTTCCTTCGCCCGGAACGCCTGGCCCTCCGTGCCGTCCATGGCGGGGTCGGCGGATTCGCGCTCGCCTTCGGCATCGCCGCCAGCGTCCGCGTCGTCGCCGGCGGCGAGGTGACGGAGCTCGAGCTGCCGCTCGGCCTGCCCTGGATGGGGGCCCATTTCCGGCTCGACGACCTCGCCGCCTTCTTCATGGCGGCGATCAACCTCGCGACCGCCATGGTCATGGTCTTCGCCGACGGCTATGCCGCCCGCCAGCCCGAGCCCGCCCGGGCGCTGGCGCCGCTGCCGGTCTTCCTCGCCGCCTGCAACCTCGTCCTCCTCGCCAATGACGCCTTCGTCTTCGTCCTCGCCTGGGAGCTGATGTCGATCGCCTCCTGGCTCCTGGTGCTGGCGAACCACCGGGACGGCGCGTGCCGGCATGCCGCCTATGTCTACCTGGTGATGGCGAGCCTGAGCGTGCTGCTGCTGCTGCTCGCTTTCGGCGCGCTCGCCGGCGCCGGCGGCGACTACCGCTTCGCCGCGCTCCGGGAAGCGACCGAGCGGCCGGCGCTGGCGACCCTCGCGGTCGTGCTGGCGATGCTCGGCGCCGGCTCCAAGGCCGGCCTGGCGCCGCTGCATGTCTGGCTGCCGCTGGCCCACCCGGCAGCGCCGAGCCACGTCTCGGCGCTGCTGTCCGGCGTCATGGTCAAGGTCGCGATCTACGGGCTCACCCGCTTCCTCTTCGATCTCGCCGGCGCGCCGTCCTGGTGGTGGGGCGTGGCGCTGATCGTCGTCGGCGCGTCCTCGGCGCTGCTCGGCATCCTCTATGCCCTGATGCAGCGCGACCTCAAGCGCCTTCTCGCCTACTCGACCATCGAGAACGTCGGCATCATCGCCTTTGCCCTCGGCCTCTCGCTTTCCTTCCGCGCCAACGAGCTGTTCGATCTCTCGGCGCTGGCGCTCGCCGCCGCGCTGGCCCACGTTCTCAACCACGCCTTCTTCAAGAGCCTATTGTTCTGCGGCGCCGGCGTGATCCTCGAAGCGACCCGCCTCCGCGACATCGAGCACATGGGCGGCCTGGTCCGCCGCATGCCCTACACCAGCCTGTTCATGCTGATGGGGGCGCTCGCCGCCGCCGGCCTGCCGCCGCTCAACGGCTTCGTCTCGAAATGGCTGGTCTTCCAGTCGGTGTTCGCCTCGTCGTCGCTCACCGACAACCTGCCGCGCCTGGTGGTGCCGCTGATGGGGGCGGTCCTGGCGTTGGCCGCCGCGCTCTCCGCCGCCGGCTTCGTCCGTGCCTTCGGCTTGACCTTTCTCGGCCGGCCGCGCTCGGAGGCCGCCGCCAAGGCGGTCGAGCCCGGCGGCGCGATGCCGACGGGGCTGGCGCTGCTCGCCGGCATCTGCCTCCTTCTCGGCGTCGTCCCGGTGCTCGGCCTCGCGCTGGCGGAATCCGCAGCCCATGGCGTGATCGGCGTGGCGCTGCCTGTGGGCGCTGTCGGCGGGATCTTCCTCGCCCCGCTCGGGACCGGCGGGGCCGCCTATGCCGGCCTCCTCGTCTTCCTCGTCGTGCTCGGCCTGGCGCTCGGCACGCGGGCTTTGCTTGGCCGCCTCTGGCCCGAGCGCCGACGCCGCGCCGCCGCCTGGGACTGCGGCTTCCCAGACCCCAGCCCGGCGACGCAGTACACCGCCTCCGGTTTCTCACAGCCCTTGCGGCGTGTCTTCGCCACCTCCGTCTTTCGGGCCCGCGAGACCGTCGACATGCCGCCGCCCGGCGACGAGCGGCCGGCGCGTCTCGAGGTCCGGTTGGTCGATCCGGCCTGGGATTGGGGCGTCGAGCCGCTCCGGCGTGCGGTCGAGGCGGTGACGCTCGGTCTCAACGCCCTCCAGTTCCTCTCCATCCGGCGCTATCTTTCGCTGATGTTCGGGGCGCTGGTCGTCCTGCTTCTGGTCGTGGCCGCCCAGCAATGATCCAGGCCGCGATCACCTCTATCGGTCTTCAGCTCCTCCACTTCATGGTAGCGTTGGCGTCGGCGCCGCTGCTGGTGGGATCCACCCGCTTCGCCAAGTCGAGGCTGCAAGGCCGCCGCGGCGCCTCGCCGATCCAGCCCTACCGGGACCTCCTCCGCCTCATGCGCAAAGAGACCGTGCTCGCGCACGACGCTTCCTGGATCTTCCGGATCACGCCCTATCTGGTCTTCGCCCTCATGGCGGCCGCAGCCGGCATGGTGCCGATGTTCGCCCTCGATCTGCCGTTGGCCTCCATCGGCGACTTGATCGCGATCGTGGCGCTGCTCGCCACCGCTCGCTTCTTCCAGGCGCTCGCCGGCCTCGACATCGGCACCGCCTTCGGCGGCATGGGCGCCAGCCGCGACGCGCTGATCGGCTCGCTCGCCGAGCCGGCCGTGCTGATGGTCGCCTTCGCCGTCGCGCTGGTCGCGGGAACCACGGCGCTGCCGGCGATCGTCCGCTTCGTGCTTTCGGGGGGCGTCGGCGTCGAGGTGTCGCTGGCGCTGGCGCTGATCGCGCTCGTCATCGTCGCCATCGCCGAGAACGGCCGCATCCCGGTCGACAATCCGGCGACGCATCTCGAGCTGACGATGGTGCATGAGGCGATGGTCCTCGAGTATTCCGGGCGCGACCTGGCGCTGATCGAGGCCGCGCAGATGCTGAAGCTGCTGGTCTTCGTCTCGCTGATCGCGAGCCTGTTCGCGCCCTGGGGCCTCGCCGTCGCGGCGGACGGGTTCGACTTCGCCGAGCTCCTCGGCGGGATGGCGGTTTTCGTCCTCCACCTCCTGGCCGCCGCGCTCCTGATCGCGGTGTTCGAGGTGTCGGTCGCCAAGATGCGGGTCTTCCGCGTCGTCGAGTTCCTCGGCGCCGCCTTCATCCTGGCCGTTCTGGCCGTCGTCTTCCGCTTCGTCACGGACGTGTCGTAGCGTGTTCGCCACCCTCGCCTACGACCTCTCGCACATGACCGGCGCCATGGTCTTGCTGGCGGGCTTCGCCGTCCTCTATCAGCGCCGCCTTCTCGGCGTCCTCCGCGCCTTCGCCTGTCAGGCGGTCGCGGTCGCGGTCGCCGCCGCCTGGCAGGCCTACAGCCAGGAGGCGCCGCACCTCTACGTCACCGCGGCGATCGCCCTCCTGCTGAAGGGTATCGCCGCGCCGGTCGCCCTCGATCGGATCGTCCGTCGCCTCGACATCCACCGCACCGTCGAGACCGCCGTCGGCATCGGCGCAACCATGCTAGCCGGTGTCGGCCTGGTGGTGCTGGCGGTGCTGCTGGTCCTGCCGGTCACCATCAGCTCGGCCGCGCTCACCCGCGAGACGCTGGCGGTCGCGCTCTCGGTCGTGCTCATCGGCTTCCTGATCATGATTACCCGGCGGAACGCCATCACCCAGGTCGTCGGTTTCATGTCGCTCGAGAACGGCTTGGTCCTGGCGGCCGTCGGGGTCAAGGGGATGCCGCTCGTGGTCGAGATGAGCGTCGCCTTCTCGCTGCTGATCGCCTTCATCCTGTTCGGGATCTTTTTCTTCCGCATCCGTGAGCTCTTCGACACGCTCGACCTGCAGTCGATCGAGAGCTTCCGCGGAGAGCGGCGATGAATGCGCTCCCGCTGATCTTGGGCTTTCCGCTCGCCGCCGCCGTGGCGCTCGCCTTCGTCTCCGATCACCGGATCGGCGCCCGGGTCAATGCCGGCGCCTCGCTTGCGACCTTCACGGTCTCGCTGCTTCTCCTCGTGCTGGAGACGCCGGAGCCAACCCAGATCGCCTTCATCGACGACTTCAACATCTACCTGGTGGTCCTGACCTCGTTCGTCGCCTTCACGGCTGCCTGGTTCTCGGCCGGATACATCGCCCACGAGATCGAGACCGGGCGGCTGACGCCCGCTCATCTCCGCTTCTATCACGCGATGTACCAGGTGCTGAGCTTCGCCATGCTGTTGGCGCTGACCGCAAACAACATCGGCGTCATGTGGGCGGCGGTCGAGCTGGCGACGCTGACCACCGTGGTCATGGTCAGCCTCTACCGCACCCGGCCGTCGCTGGAAGCGGCCTGGAAGTATTTCATTCTGGGATCGGTCGGAATCGCGCTCGCGCTCTTCGGCACGATCCTGGTCTACCTCGCCGCTCAGAAGGCGATGGGGCCGGGCATGGAGGCGCTGACCTGGTCCTCGCTGTTCGCCGAGGCGCCGAACTTCGAACCCGAGCTGCTCAACGTCGCCTTCGTCTTTCTCCTGATCGGCTACGGCACCAAGGCCGGGCTGGTACCGCTGCATGCCTGGCTGCCGGACGCCCATGCCGAGGGTCCGACGCCGATCTCGGCGGTGCTCTCGGGCCTCCTCCTCAACGTGGCGCTCTACGCCATCGTCCGCTTCAAGATGCTGCTTGCGGCCAACGGCGACGCACTGGCGCCCGGGCCGCTGCTGATCGCCATGGGCCTCTCCTCGCTGTTCGTCGCCGGGCTCATGCTCTATCGGCGCCGCGACATCAAGCGCCTCTTCGCCTATTCCTCGATCGAGCACATGGGCGTCATCACCGTCGCCTTCGGCATGGGCGGGCCGCTCGCCAACTTCGCCGGCCTCCTGCACATGGCGCTGCACAGCCTGACCAAATCGGCGATCTTCTACACGATCGGCCTCGCCTCCCAGGCCCGCGGCACTCAGCAGGTCGAGCAGATCCGGGGATTGACCGCGAGCCACCCAGCGCTCGGATGGAGCCTCGTCGCCGGCACCGCCGCGATCTCCGGGCTGCCGCCTTTCGGCCTGTTCATGAGCGAGTTCCTGCTGGTGTCCTCGACCTTCCCGAGGGCGCCGGTCCTCGGCGTTCTGCTCCTCATCGGCCTGCTCACCGCCTTCGGCGGGCTCATGCTCCGGCTCCACGGCATCGCCTTCGGCGAGGCCGAGCGCGACCGCCGACCGCTGGTCGGCTCGCTCATCCCGGTCTACGCCCACCTCCTCCTCATCTTGATCGCCGGCGTATTCCTGCCGGGACCGCTGGTCTCCTGGTTCCAGTCGATCGCGGAGGTGCTGGGATGACAGCGCTCCTCTCCGCGCTGGCCGCGCTCGGCGTCAAGGAGGCCGAGCTGCCGTGGCCGCGCCATCGCCTGGACGGCCGCGGCTGGTTCGGGCTCTTGGCCCAGCTCGGCCAGGAGGACTGGACGCTGGTCGCGCTCTTCGCCGATGGGACCGACCTGCACATCGCGCTCCGCGACGAGGGCGACGGCAGCCACGGGCTCGCCCGCCTGCCCTGCCCCGGCCGCCGCTTCCCCTCGGTCGGCCGCGTCAGGCCCGGCGCGATCCGGCTCGAGCGCGCCATCCGCGATCTCCACGGCATCGACGCCGAGGAGTCGCCCGACCTGCGTCCGTGGCTCGATCACGGGCGCGGCGCCTACACCTTCCTGCCGGCCGAAGGCGAGGGCGTCCACCAGATCCCGGTCGGCCCGGTGCATGCCGGCATCATCGAGCCCGGGCATTTCCGTTTCCATGTCAATGGCGAGCTGGTCGTGCGGCTGGAGGAGCGTCTGGGCTACGTCCACAAGGGCATCGAGGCGCTGTCCATCGGCCGCTCGCCCGACGCCGCCGCCCAGCTCGCCGCCCGCGTGTCCGGCGACTCGACGGTGGCGCATTCGCTCGCCTTCGCCCGTGCGGTCGAGCAGGCACTGGGGCAGCCGGTCCCGCCGCGGGCGGTGCATCTCCGCGCGCTGATGGCCGAGCTCGAGCGCATCGCCAATCACCTCGGCGACTTCGGCGCCATCTGCAACGACGCCTCGTTCACCCTGATCCATACCCATGCGACCGCGGCGCGCGAGCGCGTACTCCAGGCCTGCGAGACCAGCTTCGGCCACCGGCTGATGATGGACCGGGTGGTACCGGGCGGCGTCGCCGCCGACCTCCCGCCCGACGGGCCGGCGCGGCTGCTGCGCCTCGTCGAGGAGACCGGGCGGACGCTTGCCTCGCTCTACCGGATCTACGAGAGCAAGCCCTCGCTCCTCGACCGCACCGTCTCGACCGGCGTCACCTTGAGCGAGCTGGTCCATCGCTTCGGCGCCGGCGGTTTCGTCGGTCGCGCCGCCGGCCGCGCCGTCGACGCCCGCAAGAGCCCCGGCTATCCGCCCTATGACGATCTCGACTTCGAGGTGCCGCTGTCGCTCGAGGCCGACGTCCATGCCCGCGTGCTGATCCGCATCCAGGAGATGCACGAGTCCTTCCGGCTCCTCCGCCAGATCCTCGAGCGTCTGCCCGAGGGAGAGACCCGGAGCGGCCTTGCGACCGGTCCCGGCGAAGGCACCGCGCTCATCGAATCATTCCGCGGCGACATCTTCGCCTATGTGCGCCTCGACGCCCAAGGCCGTGTCGCCCGCTATCACCCGCGCGATCCCTCGTGGTTCCAGTGGCCGCTGCTGGAGGCGGCGGTCGAAGGCAACATCGTCGCCGACTTCCCGCTCTGCAACAAAAGCTTCAACTGCTCCTACGCCGGACACGACCTATGAGCGAGGTCACGGTCGCGCGCTTCGGCCCCGACCATGTCGGCGCCTTCGAGGCGCTGCACGGCACCGCCGGCCGGTGCTTCTGCGTCGCCTGGTGGGTCGAGACCTGGGAGGGTTGGGGTCAGCGAACGGCCGAGGAGAATCGCGCGCGCCGCACCGGCCTGATCGACGCCGGGACCTTCGACGGCTATCTCGCCTTCGCGGATGAAAACGCCATCGGTTGGTGCCAGGCGCTGCCGCGCGACCGTCTGCTCAAGGTCCGTCGACAGTTCGACCTGGCCGCCGACGACGCCACCTGGGCGATCGGGTGCTTCTTCATCCACCCCGATCGCCGCCGGGGCGGCGTCGCGCGGCGTCTGCTCGGGGCGGTGCTCGACGACCTCCCCGATCGCGGCGCGAAGCGGGTCGAGGCCTATCCCAAGCGCATACCGAACGCCGATGCCGGCGAACTCTGGAACGGTCCGGAGACGCTGTTCCGCGCCCACGGCTTCGTCACTCTCAAGGACGACCCGGTGCGGCCGGTGCTGGGGCGGGATCTCGGCTAGGGCGCCGACCCGGTCCAGCGCTCGATGAAGCCGTCCGGCTCCGGCCGCTTGGCGTCGAGCGCCGGGGCGGCGATCGAGCCGACATAGAGGAATCCGACGATCTGGTCGGTCGCCGCGAGGCCGAGCTCGCGCCTGACCTCGCCGTCATAGGCCGGCGCGCCGGTCTTCCACATGGCGCCGTAGCCCTGGGCGTGGAAGGCGAGCCACATGTTCTGGGTCGCCGCGGCCGCCGCCAGCACCTGCTCGATCTCCGGGATCTTCGGATGCCGGGGATGGACCTTGGCCACCGCGACGACGATCATCGGCGCCCGCAGCGCTTTCTCTCGCTCGCGCGTCAACATCTCGTCGTTGCAGTCCGGCTGCTGGCGCCGGAGGCAGCGCGCCATGACCTCGCCGAAGGCGGTGCGAGCCTCGCCCTCGATGACGAGGAAACGCCAGGGCTTGAGCTTCCCGTGGTCGGGCGCCCGGACGGCGGCGGCCATGGCGCGCGCCAGCGCCTCCGGGCTCGGCGCCGGCTCGGACAGCTTGGCGGGCGAGCGTCGGCTCATCAGGTTCTCGAGGGCTTCCATCTCCGGCTCCGAATCTGAGGTGGCCGAGCCCTATAGCATGAAACGGCGGGTCGTTCCGTTCCGTCCTGCGGCACCCCGGACGCCGCCGTAGCGCCGGCGCGTGCTAGCGTCCGGCCGGATCCGAACGGAGGCGTCCCGTAATGCGCGACAACCCGATCAAGCCCCGGCTGGCCAAGGGCGGCAACGCCTACGGCACCATGATCTTCGAATTCTTCACCCCGGGCCTCGCCCAGATCTGCAAATCGGCCGGCGCCGAGTTCGTGCTCTACGACATGGAGCACAGCGCCGTCAGCATCGAGACCGTCCGCGCGCAGATCTCATTCTGCCGGGGGATCGGGCTGGTGCCGATGGTGCGGGTGCCCGCCACCCAGTACGATTACATCTCGCGCGCGCTCGATGCCGGCGCCATGGGCATCATGGTGCCAATGGTAGAGACGCCGGAGCAGGCCGCCTTCATCGTGCAGTCGACGCGCTATCCGCCGGCCGGCCGCCGCGGCGCCGCCTTCGGCTTCGCCCATGACGACTTCGAGGGCGGCCCCGTCACCGACAAGATCCGCGCCGCCCACGACCGCACCCTGGTCATCTGCCTGATCGAGACCGCCAAGGGCATCGCCAACGCCGATGCCATCGCCGCCGTTCCCGGCGTCGATGTCTGCTGGCTCGGCCACTTCGACCTCACAAATTTCATGGGCATCCCCGGAGCCTTCACCGACAAGCGTTTCCTCAAGGCCGTCGACACGCTGCTCGCCGCCTGCCGGAAGCACGGCAAGACGCCGGGCTTCATGGCCGCCGACGACGCCTGGGCCAAGGACTACTTGGGCAAAGGCTTCCGCATGGTCGCCTATGGCGTCGACGCCCATCTGATGCAGGGGGCGCTCAGGTCGGGGATCGACGGGATGCGGAAGCTCGCCGGGCCCAAGCCGGCAAAGCCGCGCCGAGGGTGACGGCGGCGCCGGCTTCCAGGACGAACCAGCCGGGACGGCCGCCGATCATCACCAGATTGGCCTGGAGCACGCGCCTGGGATCGATGCCGGTGAAGAGGCCGTAGCAGGCGGCCTCGCCGGCCATGGTCAGGAGCGCGGCCGTCAGCGTCAGGCCGGCGAGCGCCGCGACGCCTGTGGCTCTCCGATGCGCCAGCAGCCGATAGCCCATGAGCCAGAAGAAGAATCCGGCCAGCATGGTCGCTTCGCCGGCATTGAGCTTGGTCTGCATCACGTGATGGGTGAGCGCCAGCGCGCCGGCCGGGTAGACCGACCAATGCAGCCAACGCCAGCGCCGGCCGGGTAGACCGACCAATGCAGCCAACGCCAGCGCCGGCCGCCGAGCCGGCGGATCATGCCGTCGGTCGAGGTCGCGGCCAGCGCGATCAGAATCGTCAGCGTCGCCGCACCGATGGTGAGATAGAGGCGGAGCACGATCTCCTGGACGACGAACCCGAGGCGGAAGCCGCTGTCGACGACGAAGAACAGGAGATGGATCGCGGCATAGGCGAAGGCGCCGACACCGATCATGCGGCGGACGGCGACGAGCCCGGGCGCGTGCAGGATCCGGCGGGCCGGGGCGATCGCGAGCGAGAGGAGGAGGAGACGGATCGCCCAGAGCCCGGTCGCGTGGATGATCTCGTTCAGCGGCCGGCCGCCGAGCGCGCCCCGGAGGTAGTCCGAAGCCAGGTCGAGCCCGGGAACGAAGAGCGCGACGAGCACCGCCACCTTGAGCGGAGAGAGCCGGCCGCCGCGGTCGCGCCAGGGCGCGCGTATCGTCGGACGGGCGACCGGGGTTTCGAGCGCGTCGATGGCGGTCTCCGGGAGGCGGCGGCGCCCTATAGCATGAATCTGCTATCCTATCCGCCAGGATGGCCGATACGGGGGCACGCGTGGCCAGAGACCGGTTGATCGTGGCGATCGCCGGCGGTTCGGGTGCCATCTACGGCATCCGGGCGCTGGAAGCGCTGAAGCGGCTCGGGACGATCGAGGCCCATCTGATCGTGACGCCGTCGGCGGCTAGGACGCTCGGCCGCGAAACCGGTGTCACGCTCAAGGCGGTGGAACGCCTCGCCGACGTCGTCCACCGCTCCGCCGGCCGTGGGCCGCAGCATTTCGCCGGCGCCATCGACACGCGTGGCCTGCTGGTCGCGCCCTGCGCGGTCGAGACGCTCCGCGCCATCGCTGAAGGAGACGACACCGGCCTGGTGGCGCCCGCCGCCGCGGCCTGCCTCAAGGCGCGGCGGCGCGTGGCGCTCCTGTTCACGGAGACACCGCTCGATCTCGACAGCATCGGCCTGATGGCGAAGGCGACCCGGCTCGGTGCAGTGGTGGTGCCGCCGGTCCCGGCCTTCTACCATCGCCCGAAGGCGCTGAACGACATCATCGACCAGACCGTCGGCCGCGCCCTCGACCTGTTCGACATCGAGGCCGGACTGGTTCGCCGTTGGACCGAGGGCGACCGGGCGCTGCCATGAGTTCTTGAAGCGGGTCGCTCACCGCGGCGCGCGCCCCTCCGCCCGGGTCAGCGGCACCGCCAGCAGCATGGCGACGACGAAGGCCACGGCGACGGCGAGGAAGCCATCCTGGAAGGCGAGCCAGTTGGCCTTGGCCATGATCACCCGGCCGAGATAGTCGAGGTGGGTCGCGGTCGCCTCGACCCCGGCGAGGCCGCCCTTAGCGAGCAGCGTGTCGAGCTGGTCGAGGAGAAGCTGGGTCGTCTGGTTGTCCCAGGTCTGGGTCTGGGTGAGCTGGGTCGCGTGGCTTGCCGTCCGCTGATCGACGATGACCGCCAGCACGTTGACGCCGACCGCCGCCCCGAGCATGCGGGTGAAGTTGAGCGTGCCTGCGCCATAAGGGACGAGCTCGGGCCGGAGCGCCTGGAGCGAGCCGACGGACAGCGAGGGGAAGACGAAGCCGAGCCCGATGCGCCCGAGCGTCAGCCAGAGGGCGAGCGTCCAGAAGTCGGTGTCGAAATCGGCGCGGGCGAACTCGAAGGTGCTGACGGCGAAGGCGAGGAGACCGAACAGGATCGGCCAGCCCGGCCGCACGTGCTGAGCCAGACGCCCGGCGAGCGGAAAGACGACGAGCTGGGCGAGGCCCGCCGGCAGCAGCATCAGCCCGGCCTTGAGCGCGGTGAAGCCGCTGACGGTCTGCACGAAGATCGGCAGGAGATATGTGGAGCCGAAGAAACCGGCGCCGAACACCAGCGACACGACCGCCGAGGCCGCATAGGTACGGCTGGCGAAGAGCTCGAGGTTGACCAGTGGCTCCTTGGAGCTGAGCTCGCGGACGACGAAGGCGAGACCGGCGACGGCCGCGACCAGGAGGGAGCCCGTGACGAACACCGACTCCCATCCCAGCCGCTGGCCGTTGGAGAGGCCGTTGAGGAGCCCGGTCACTGCGGTCACCATCAGGAGCAGGCTTTGCCAGTTGAGCCGGCGGCGAACCGCGTTCGGGTCCCTGGGCGGCACGAAATACACCGCGAACGCGGTCGCGATCAGCGGCAGCGGCAAGGTCGCGGTGAAGACATAGCGCCAGCCCAGGTGATCGACGATGAAGCCGCCGATGGTCGGCCCGAGCGCCGGACCGATCACCACGCCCATGCCGAACAGGCCCATGGCGACGCCGCGCTCGTGCGGGCGGAAGGTGAGGAAGATGACGCTCATCGCCATCGGCTGCAGCACGCCGGCGCAGGCGCCCTGGATGACGCGGGCGGCGACGACGACCTCGTAGGTCGGCGCCACCTCTCCCAGGATCGAGGCGGCGGAGAAGATCAGCATCGCCGCGATGAAGGCGTGGCGCGCGCCGAACTTGCCGAGGACCCAGGCGTTCAGCAGCATCGACACGGTCATCGCCGCAAGGAAGCCGCTCGACATCCAGTGGGCGCGGTCCTGGCCGATGCCGAAGGCGCCCATCACGTCGGGGATGGCGATGTTGGCCATGGTCGAGGACATGACCGAGCCGAGCAGGCCCGTCATCACCGTGAACATGGTCATCCAGCGGAAGAGGCCGGCCGGCGCCGCCGCGGCGGGAGTCGCGGGTTGGACGGCAGCGGTCATTTCAGGTCGACGTAGACCTCGACCATCATCCCCGGCCTGAGGCGCCCGTCGCGCTGCTGGATGGCGATCCGCACCGGCAGACGCTGCGTCACCTTGGTGAAGTTGCCTGTCGGGTTCGGCGTCGGCAGGAGCGCGAACTCGCTGGTCGCCGCCTGGCCGATCCGCTGGATCTTCCCCTCGAAGGTCTCGTCCGGATAGGCATCGACGGTGACGTGGACGGTCTGGCCGACCGACAGTCGCCGGATGTCGGTCTCGCGAAAGCGCGCCTCGATCCAGATATTGGCGGGGTCGTGGAGGAGGACGATGCGCTGGCCGGGGGAAGCGTATTCGCCGGCGGTGATGAAGGTGCGGCTGACCACGCCGTCGACCGGGCTCACCACCTGGCGGAGCTCGATGTCGGCGCGTTGGCTGTCCATCCGCGCCACGATCTCCTGACGCTTGGCCAGCAGCGTCGCCCGGTCCGAGCGCAGCACCTCGAGCCGCTGGCGGTCGACCTTGGCCTCGCCGAGCATCGCTTCGGCGGTCTTCACCTGGGCCGCGGTCCGGGCCAGCTCCTGCTGCTGCTTCAGGTAGTCGGCGCGGGTGCGGTCGACGCGGCTCGCGGTGATGGCGGCGCCGCCCTGCAGGGCCTGGCTGCGCTGGAACTCCGACTCGGCGAAACGGTACTCCTGGCCCGCCGACTCGCGGGCGGCCCGGGCCTCGACCAGACGCGACTCGGCCGAGGCGATGTGGGAGGTGGTCGAGCGGTCGACCAGGATGATCTCGGCATCGAGGCGGGCAAGGCCGGCATCGGCGCTTTCGAGCTCGGCCGCGAGCTCGCCGAGCTTGAGCTTCGCCTGGCGGGAGTCGATGGTCGCCACCACCTGGCCCGCCTTCACCCGGGCGCCCTCATCGACCGACCGCGTCGCCACCACGCCGGCAGACTGGCTCGCCAGCGTGATCATGTCGCTGACGATGCGGGCATCGGATTCGTGGACGTAGAGAAGCGTCGTCCGGGCCCAGTTCGCCGCCCACAGGAAGATGCCGCCGGCCACCACCGCCAGCAGGACCAGGCGCGCAAGCGGACGCCGACGACCGGCCCCGGCGGTGGTTCGCCGGTCGAGGCCGGGCGGGCTGTCAGCGTTCATGGAAGGGCGTCGCGGGCGGCTTCGGGAAGGCGAGCCGCCATTAGAAACCCGTCTCCAGGCCTTGGCAACAATTCCGCAATACGCGAGGGCGGATCAGCCCGACCCGGTCACCCGGGAGGATCGAAAGTGCCGTGTTCGGCCGGAATGTTGATCTCGATCGCCTCCAGGTCGTCGGAGCGGCCGACGACATTGTGGGGGACGCCGGTCGGCTGGCTGATGCAGGCGCCGGCCCCAACCGTTACCGGCTCGGCCATTCCGGCATAGGCGAAGCGCACCCAGCCGCGGATGACGTAGACGATGTGCGCGTCCATGTCGTGCCAGTGCCATCCGGTCTCCTTGTCGAAGGGAGCGACGGCACGGGTGTGCTTCATCAGGATCCGGCCGGCGGTCGCCGCCGCTATCCCGAGGTCGCGCGATTCGGTCGTGGCCTCCGGGCTTTCGCGGCGAAAAGGCCGGTCCTCAAGGGTGATCAGCGAGAAGGCGGAGACGGCGTTGGCGAGACCGACGGGCCCCGCGTAGCGCGGCGAAACGGTCATGGGCGCGGCGTCCCTCCAGGGCGGCGGTGCGGCGCTGAGCCTAGAGCATGATCCGTTCATAGGGAATCATTTGAAGCTCTCGTTCCTGTCCCCCGATGCTCGGCGCGCCCCTGCGTATCGCAGGGCCGAGGCGCGCCCTCATCCTTCGACAGGCGCAGCCGAGCCTCATCCCCGAAAGGATCCAATTGAGGATCGATCCGGCAGCCGGCCGCCTGGTCCCGGGTTGCTACCCCGGACCAGGCATCGCTCTCGCGATACACCAATAGCCTAAAGCAATTCGATAAGACGAGGATGAGGCCAAGGTGCGAACCGCCCCGACTTGAGGATATCCTGCGGGCGCGGCCGGCCGGCCGCCAGGAGAACCAGCGGGGTCCGGAATTGAGCGGCTCGGTCGTCGTTTCCGCCGTGGTCGCGGTCATCGTCGGTTTCGGCGGCACGCTGGCGCTGATCGTCGCGGCCGCCCAGGCGGTCGGCGCCGATGCGGCGGAGATCTCCTCCTGGGTCGCCGCGCTTTGCCTCGCGATGGCGGCGACCAGCGCCTATCTCAGCGTCCGCCACCGCCTGCCGGTCGTCACCGCCTGGTCGACGCCGGGCGCCGCCCTGATCGCCGCCTCGACCGGCATCGACCTCGCCGCGGCCATCGGCGCCTTCCTCCTGGCGGGCGCGCTCGTGCTGCTGACCGCTCTCTTCCGCCCGCTCGGGTCGTGGATCGAACGCATCCCGACCTCGGTCGCCGCGGCGATGCTGGCCGGCGTTCTGCTGCGCTTCGTCATCGCCGTCTTCGACAGCGCTGAATCCTCGCCGCTGCTCGTCCTGCCGCTGGTCGCCCTCTTCCTGGCGGTGCGCCTGGCGAGCCCGTTCGGGGCCGTCCTCGTCGTGCTCGTCGCCGGCGTGGTGCTGGCCGAGATTCTCGGCCTCGCCGGTCCGCTGCCGACCGAGGTCACGTTCTCCGCTCTCGTCTTCACCCGCCCGAGCTTCGAGCCGGCGGTGCTGATCGGTCTCGGCCTGCCGCTCTACCTCGTCACCATGGCGTCGCAGAACCTGCCGGGCTTCGCCGTGCTCAGGGCCGCGGGATATCCGGTGCCGTCGCGCTCTATCCTCGCGGCGACCGGGCTCGCCTCGGTCCTGACCGCCCCCTTCGGCGCACACGCCAGCAACCTCGCCGCCATTACCGCCTCGATCTGCACCGGGCCGGACGCGCACCCCGATGCGAGCAAGCGCTGGCTGACCGGCCCGGTCTATGGCGCCTCATATCTCGTCCTTGCCGTCTTCGGCGCCTCGCTCGTCAGTCTGTTCCAGGCGATGCCGCCGGCGTTGATCGTCACCATCGCGGGGACCGCGCTGATCGGGCCGCTCGCCGGCGCCCTCGGCTCGGCCCTGGCCGAGGAGCGCCAGCGTGTCGCGGCGACGCTGACGCTGGCGGTCACCGCCTCCGGCGTCTCCTTCCTCGGCATCGGCTCGGCCTTCTGGGGCCTCTCCGTCGGGCTCCTGACCCTGGCGCTCACCAGCCTCTGGGCCCGGGCCCGCTAGGTCCTTCGGGCGAGGTCGATTGAATTTGCGCCTGCGCCCCGCCGAAGGCAGCCTTCGAGTGGCTGGATTCGGACCGAAGGAGGATGTCATGCCCGGTCTCTCGCTTCGCCGCCTCGCGTTGTCGGCCACCGTCGCGCTCGCTCTCGCCCCCGCAGCCGCGCCTGCCCAGACCGTCCGCATGGCGTCGGACGGCGACCTCAAGATCCTCGATCCGATCTGGACCACCCAGTTCCTGACCGTCGGCCACGGCTACATGATCTACGACGTGCCCTACGCCTACGACGAGGGCGGGATCGCCCGCCCGCAGATGATCGGCGAGGACACGGTGAGCCCGGATGGCCTCACGTGGACCTTCCGCCTGCGTCCCGGCCTCAAGTTCCAGGACGGAACGCCCGTCACGGCGAAGGACGTCGCCGCCTCGATCCAGCGCTGGGGTGCGCGCGCCACCGCCGGCCGGCTGATCATGAGCATGACCGCCGGCTTCGACATCACCGGCGATCAGAGCTTCACCATCCGCTTCAAGGAGAAGATCGGGCCGCTTCGCGAGCTTCTGTCGAATCCGATCAACCCGCTGTTCGTCATGCGCGAGGCGGATGCCAAGACCGATCCGAACACCCAGGTGACGACCACCGTCGGCTCCGGCCCCTTCCTCTTCGCCAAGGAGGAGTGGGTCCCCGGCAGCAAGGTCGTCTACAAAAGGAATCCGGACTACGTACCGCGGGTCGATCCGCCGAGCGGCATGGCCGGGGCCAAGATCGCGAAGCTCGACCGGGTCGAATGGGTGTACCTGCCGGACGCGGCGGTGGCGGTCCAGGCGCTGGTCCGCGGCGAGATCGACATCGTCGAGAATCCGCCGGCCGATCTGGTGCCCGTGATGCAGAAGGCCGGCAACATCGACATCCGCGTGCTCAGCAAGACCGGCAACCAGCTCCTGATGCGCCCGAACCACGCGATCCCGCCCTTCGACAACGTCAAGGTCCGCCAGGCGCTGCTCTACGCCGTCGACCAGGAGGCCTATCTCGCCGCGGCGATCGGCAACAAGGATTACGGGCAGGTCTGCTGGTCGGTGTTCATGTGCGGGACGCCGCTCGAATCCAATGCCGGGGTCAAGGACTGGGGCGATACCAGGACGGACCGCAAGGCCAAGGCGCGCGCGCTTCTGGCCGAGGGCGGCTACAAGGGCGAGCCGATCGTGCTGTTCAAGGTGACCGACAGCCCGATCCTCGCCGCGCTGGCCGAGGTGACGGCCCAGCTCCTGACCGAGGTCGGTTTCAAGATCGACTTGCAGGGCGTCGACACCTCGACCTTCGGCACGCGGCGCGTGGTCAAGGACCCGCCGTCGCAGAACCGCGCCGGCTGGCATCTCGCCAATAGCTGGGCGGCGGGGCCGGTGAGCGGCGACCCGCTCTCCAACAACTACATCCCGACGCCATGCACGGGCACGGGTTTCTTCGGCTGGCCCTGCGACGACAAGCTCGAGGCGATGCGCCGGCGCTTCGTCGCCGCCGCCACCGTCGAGGAGCGGAAGGCGCTGGTCGCCGAGTACCAGGCGGCGATGTACGAGGTCGTCCCTTATATCCCGCTTGGCCAGTTCCGCACGCCCTCGGCGTTCCGCAGCACCATCTCCGGTGTGCTGCCGGGGCCGCGCCTGGTGATGTGGAACATCGAGAAGCGGTAGGGCGCCTACCGCGCCCGGGCGCGGAGGCTCCTGAGATTGTGGACGTGGACGTGGCCGCCCGGGCGGATCGCCTGGGTCGCCTCGCCGATCGGCTCGCCGTATTTGAGGATGCGGTCGCCGGGCCTGAGCGCCATCAGCGCGATCTTGTGGCAGAGCGGCACGTTCTCGATCGCCTCGAGGACGATGTCGGCACCGCCGCCCCCGATGCGGACGCGCTCGCCGCGGGAAACGGCGCGGAGCACGGTCGCCACGCTGTCATCGGGACTGAGCCGGATGGCATCCATACCCTGCCCCCTCACATCGCCGGACCGTAGCGGGCCACCACCTCGTCGCCCTCGCCCAGCACCTCGCCCCAGGTCGCCGCCCCGTTCGCGACCTCGAGCATCCGCTGCCAGAGGCGATCGGCGGCCGCTTCCGGCGGCTCCTCGCCGAGGAACACCCGGCTCGCATCGAGATCGAGCTGCTCGCCGACCTTGGTGCAGGTGACGGGGTTGGCGCTGACCTTGAGGGTCGGCGCGAGCGCGCTGACGAAGCTGTTGCCGACGCCGGTGGTGAACAGCATGAGCTGGGCCCCGGCGACGGTGAATCCCGTCAACGACTCCGACGCATAGGCCGGCGCGTCCATCACCCAGCAGCCGGGAGCGCCCGCCGCCTCGCCATAGGCGAGCACGCCCTGGATCGGCCGGCTGCCGCTCTTGGCGACATTGCCGAGGGCCTTCTCCTCGATGCTGGAGAGGCCGGCGGCGATGTTGGTCGGCCCGGGGTTGTTGCCGGTGAGATCGAGGCCGTGGCTGATCGCGGTCTCCTCCCGGCGGCGAACGGCGGCGCGGATCGCGGCGGCGACGGCCGGAGTCGCGGCGCGGCGTTCCAGAAGATGCTCGGCCCCCAGCCATTCGACCGTCTCGCCGATGATGGCGCGGCCGCCGGCGTCGACCAAGCGGTCGGCGACGCGGCCGAGCAGCGGGTTGGAGACGAGGCCGGAGCTCGGATCGGAGCGCCCGCATTCGAGACCGAGGCAGAGCGCCGAGAGCGGTGCCGGCGTCCGCCGGTCCGACGAGATCGCCATCGCCAGCCGCGCGGCGGCGCGGAGGCCGCGCTCGGTCAAGGTGACCGCGTCGTGGTCGCAATCGTCCATGGTAAGCGCCGCGAAGGGCCGGCCGGAGCGGGCGACCTCGGCAGCGACCTCGGCGGCGAGCACCGGATTGTCGCCGATCAAGAGGACGGCGCCGACATTCGGATGAACCGGCATACGGAAGATCGAGCGGCGCCAGGTCGCACGGTCGTCGCCCAAGAGGCTGCCGGCGTTATAAGGAAATCCGACCATGAGGGCGCCACGGATCGAGGAGGCGATCCGGCGCGCGGTCGGGATGGTGAGGCCGCCGATCGACAGCACCAGCAGGTGGTTGCGGACGCCGATGCTGCCGTCGGCACGGTGAAATCCCTGGAAGCTCCGCTCGTTTCTCTGCGTCATGGGCGGACCTCGAGCTCGGTCGAGAGGGCGGCATCGAGGGCGACGCCGAGGCCGGGGCCGGCGGGAAGCTCGCTAGCGTCGCCGGCATGGCCGGGAAGGCGGCCGGCGACCAGCCGGTCGAACAGCGGCGACTCGTCGTACTGGTGCTCCAGAAGATCGAAGCCGTCGAGCACGGCGGCGGCGTGCAGGCTGGCGCCGTGGCAGACCGGCCCGGTCGGGTTGTGCGGCGCGCAGAGAACGCCATAGCCGGCGCACAGGCTCCCGGCCTGGAGCATCCCGCCATAGCCGCCGATGTACTTGATGTCCGGCATGACCACGTCGTAGCAGCCGCCTTCCAGGAACCGCACCAGGGACGCGGGCGCGGTCGACATCTCGAGGCCGGCGAGCTGCATGCCGCGGTCGTTGGCGCGGACCCGGAGCCGGCCGAGCGCCGGAATGGTCTCGTCGGTCTCCGGCAACGGGCACTCGAACCAGTCGACGCGATACTCGGCCAGCCGATCGATGACGCGCTCGGCCGCGCCTTCGGTGAAGCGCCAGTGGCAGTCGACCATCACCCGCGCCTTGGGCCCGGCCGCCTCCCTTACCGCGGCGACCCGGGCGATGCCGGCCTCGATCAGCGTCCGCCCGGCCTCGCCATCGGCCAGCGCCGGCGTCAGGTCGTCGAAAGGCGCCACCTTGAACCGGGTGAAGCCGACGGCCAGGGCGTCGCGCGCGCTCTCGGCGAAACCCGAGGGCCGCCGGTCGACGGTCCGCCGGTTGATGTTGGCGTAGAGCGGGACGCGGGCCCGTCGGGCCTTGCCCAGGAGCCGCCACACCGGCCTCCCCTCGCGCTGGCCCTTCAAGTCCCAGAGGGCCTGGTCGATCGCGCTGGCGACCGCCGCCTCCGGCGCCTCGCGCTCGGGAATCGGCTCGTCCAGCGCGGCCGGCGCGGCAGGCGCGCCAACCAACCCTGGCCTGAGCCGGGCGGTGACGATGGCGACCTCGGCTTCGCGGGCGTTCAGGGTCGCCTCGCCGATCCCCGTCCGTCCGTCGTCGTCCGTGACCTTGAGGAAGGCCCAGATCGTCTTCGGGCTGATTCGCAGCGGCAGCACCTCGATGGTGGCGATCCGGCTCATCCGTACGTGGCCCCAGGTTCCATCGGGAGGGCCGCCGAGGGCCCGGAGAATCGACCTTAGCGCCGGCCGCCGGCCCTGTCCGGGCTCGTCGCCCCGAACGAAATCCTCACCCAGCCGGCGGGACCGGATATAACGCCTGCGGCGTCGGTTGGAGAGGTCCGGAAGAAAGGCGTACATGCCCGGCACTGTCGGCATCAGCATGGCGGAGCTTCCGGAGACGGCGCGATCGACCCTGAAGTCGGTCTTCGGCTTCGATTCCTTCCGCCCGGGCCAGCAGGAGATCATCTCAGCCATCCTCGGCGGCGAGAACGTGTTGGCGGTGATGCCGACCGGCTCCGGCAAGTCGCTCTGCTACCAGCTTCCGGCGATCCTCCGCCCCGGTCTGACCGTGGTGGTCTCGCCGCTCATCGCCTTGATGCGCGACCAGGTGCGCCAGCTCCAGGCGCTCGGCGTCGAGGCCGCAGCCCTCAACTCCTCGATCGAGCCCGAGGAGAGCCGGCGGGTCCGCCAGTCGCTCCGCGACGGTGTGCTCAAGCTGTTGTACGTCGCGCCGGAGCGGCTGACCCGGGCCGAGACCATCGACATGCTGGCCCAGGCGGGGGTCGGCCTCTTGGCCATCGACGAGGCCCATTGCGTCTCCCAATGGGGTCACGACTTCCGCCCGGAATACCTTAGGCTCGGCGAGATCCGCGAGCAGATCCGCTGCCTGCAGTCGATGGCGCTGACCGCGACCGCCGACGGGCCGACCCGCGCCGACATCGTCGAGAAGCTGTTCCGCCTGCCGCCCCGCACCTTCGTCCGCTCCTTCGACCGGCCGAACCTGCACCTGGCGATGCAGCCGAAGGACAATGCGCGGCGCCAGATCGCCGCCTTCCTCGAAGCCCATCGCGGCGAGAGCGGCATCATCTACTGCGCGTCGCGCAAGAAGACCGAGGAGCTGGCGACCCATCTCGGCCTCGCGGGATACCGGACGCTCCCCTACCACGCCGGCATGCCGCAGCCGACGCGCGATGCCAACCAGGACGTCTTCATGCAGGAGGACGGCGTGGTCATGGTCGCCACCGTCGCCTTCGGCATGGGCATCGACAAGCCGGACGTCCGCTTCGTCGCCCATGCCGACCTGCCGCAGAACGTCGAGGCCTACTACCAGGAGATCGGGCGCGCCGGCCGCGACGGCCTTCCCGCCGACACCATGACGCTCTACGGCCTCGACGACATGCGGCTCAGGCGCCTGCAGATCGAGGAGGGAGAGACCAGCGACGATCGCAAGCGTATCGAGCGCCAGCGCTTCAACGCGCTGGTGGCGCTCTGCGAGTCGCCGCGCTGCCGCCGCCAGACGCTGCTCGCCTATTTCGGCGAGGTGTCGGCGTCCTGCGGGCGCTGCGATCTCTGCGAAGGCGGCATCGAGGTGTTCGACGGCACCGTCGAGGCGCAGAAGGCGATGTCGGCGATCTTGAGGACCGGCGAGCGGTTCGGCACCGAACACCTGGTCAACATCCTCACCGGCAACGCGACCGAGGCGATCCGCCGCTGGGGCCACGACACCCTCAAGACCTTCGGCGTCGGCCGCGACCGCGACGTCAACGGCTGGCGGTCGATCCTCCGCCAGATCTACGCCGCCGGGCTCATCTCTCTCGACATCGTCGAGCACGGCCGCTGGACCCTGACCGAGCTGGGCCGGCGGGTGCTCCGGGGCGAGGAGAAGGTCGACCTCAGGACCGACGTCGCCAACCGTGCCGCCGGGCGGAAGCCCTGGAAGCGCGCGGCGGAGGCGGTCGCCTCGGGGACGGCCGCCGGCGACGGGACCCTGCTCGCCCAGCTCAAGGCGCTCCGCCAGAGCCTCGCCAAGGCGCAGCGCCAGCCCGCCTATGTGATCTTCCCGGATCGGACGCTGATCGAGCTGGCATCCGTCCGGCCGGCGACGCGGGAGCAGCTCCTGGAGATCCACGGCATCGGCGAGGCCAAGCTCAAGCGCTACGGCACTGCTTTCCTCGACGTCGTGCTCCGCCATCGCCTGGCGAAAGCGGTTGACGGCGGCGGGCCGGCGGGCTCCGCTTCCGGGGAACCGAGCGAGGTTCAAAGGGGATGACGATGCGCAACGATGCTCTCCAGGAAGCGCGGGTCGATCTCGCCGCGATCTGCCGCTGGGCCTACCGGCTGGGGTTCCAGAGCGGCGTCGGCAACCATTTCAGCCTGATGGTGCCGGGCTCGGACGACCGGTTCCTGGTGACGCCCGAAGGCCTCTACTGGTCGGAGGTGACCGCGTCGAACCTGGTGATCTGCGATTTCGACGGCAAGGTGATCGAGGGCGAGCACGGAGTCGACACGACCGCCTTCTACCTGCATGCGCCGGTCCACAAGGCGAATCCGGCGGCCAAATGCGTTCTGCACACGCACATGCCGAACACGACGGCGCTCTGCATGATCAAGGGCGCGCGCCTCGAGCCGGCGCATCAGAGCGCATTGGGTTATGTCGGCCGCACCGCCTATGACGAGCACTATGCCGGCCTCGCGCTCACCTGGGAGGAGGGAGCCCGCGTCGCCGGTCTCCTCGGCAACGACAATCACACGATCCTGCTCCGCAACCACGGACCGCTGGTCGTCGGCCCCACCGCGGCGGAGGCCTTCGTCCGGCTCGAGTTCCTGGAAGAGACCTGCAAGTGGCAACTGATGGCGATGCACACGGGTCGCGAGCTGCAGCATGTCGAGCCCAAGGTCCATGCCGACGTCATGCGCCGGGTGGACGAGGGCGGGGGCGCCTATGCGGCCGTCCAGATCGCCGCGATGAAGCGCGTGCTGGATAAGCAGGAGCCGGACTTCCGGCACTGACCTAGGAGCGCTGCGGCCCCCAGGAGGTCCAGCGGACGGCGAGCGCCGCGGCGACGCCGTAGGCGGCCATCGAGACTCCGACCAGCGCGAACAGCGTCCAGGGCTCGGCAGCCGATGCCGCGAGCCACCAGCCGCCGCCGGCGATCAGCACCAGCCGGAGCGTGCCGGCGAGCACCGGTCCCAGCACCTTGCCTGCACCCTGGGAAGCGAAGTAGAGGCACATGCCGAGGCCGAAGAAGCCGTATCCCAAGCCGGACCAGACGAGATAGGAACGGGCCGAGGCCAGCACCTTGGGATCGCCGGTGAACAGCGTCGCCCAGAGATCGGGTGCCATGGCGACCAGTACGCCGACCGATCCCACGATCAGAATCGCGAGCAGCCCGCCGGTCCAGGCGACGCGGCGGGCGCGGGCGACGTCGCCGGCGCCGATCGCCATGCCGACCAGCGGCACGCAGGCGACGCCGATGGCGAAGGTGATGGGGATCAGCAGGAACTCGAGGCGGGCGCCGATGCCGTAGCCGGCCAACGCCTCGGTGCCGAAGCCGGCGACGAGGCGGGTCAGGATCAGCACGGTCAGCACCGACTGCAGCGGCGAGAGGGCGGCGAGCCCGCCGACCCTCAGGATGTCGCGGAAGAGAGCGCGGTCGAACGGTGTCCCGCGGAAGGCGAGCGTGACCCGGGCCCGGCCGGAGACGAGGAACCAGAGGAGATAGAGCGTGCCGGCGCCGAAGGCGATCACCTGGCCCAAGGCGACACCGGTCATGCCGAGGCGCGGAAAGGGTCCGAGCCCAAGGCCGAGGCTGCCGCCGGCGACCATCTGGAGCGCGGCGACGGCGAGCAGCGCCGCCGAGGGCACCTTCATGTTGCCGCCGCCGCGGATGATCGAGGCGAAGGTGTTGGTGAGCCAGATCGCCCCCGCGCCGAGGAAGAGCACGTTCGAATAGGCCAGCGCTTCGGACAGCGCCTGACCCTGGCCGCCGAGGAGCGTGTAGATCTCGCGGCCGAACAGGAGAAAGAGCGCGGTGAAGGCGAGGCCGGCAAGCGCGCCGATCGCCGTCGCATGGAGCGCGAGCGCGCGGCTGATCGCCGAGGAGATGCCGCCGCCCATGGCGCCGGCCGACAGCATCTGCTGCAGCATCGCCATCGGGAAGACCAGCGCCATGCCCGCGAGCGCCGGCGTGCCGAGGAAGCCGACATAGGAGGTCTCGGCGATTGCCACCAGCGCGGTCGCCAGCATCGCCGCCATGTTCGGCAGCCCGAGGCGCACGAGCGTGGGGAGGATCGGCGCCGACAGCAGCGGGCTCGCCGGATGGACGCCTGCATATACAGAATCTGCATATGCAGGTATCAACGCGAGCGGCCGGGTCATGCGGTCAGCCGCTCCAGTAGGCGGTCAAGCGCAGTGTTGAGGGTCCTCGTTTCGGTACCGCCGAAGGCGGCCCAGACGTGGCGCTGGGCTTCGGCCCAGGCCGGGCGTGCCTTGGCCAGCATGGCAAGGCCTGCCGCCGTCAGTTGGAGGCGCCGGGCCCGCCGGTCGCGGCCGTCCAACGCCATCACCAGGAGGTCGCGGCGTTCGAGCGGACGTAGGTTCCGGGTCAGAGTGGTCGGGTCCATAATCAATGTCTCGGCGAGTTCCCTGATACTGGTACCATCGAGCGTTTTGAGATGGGCGAGGAGGCTGTACTGGGTGATGGTGAGCCCAAACGGCTCCAGATGCCGGTCGTAGACCAGCGAGACGCGCCTGGCCGCCTTCCGCAGGCGAATACAGGTGCAGACGGACAAGCCGAAAGCCTCGACCTTGGGGGTCATCCATGCATAGTTACCTGTATATGCAGATAGATCAAGGGGGCGGATGAGCGAATCCATTCCGGTCGGTCGCGATGCCCGTCCGTATTGGACCGCACGCTGAAATATGCGCTGATGTCTCATCCAACCAAAGGATGTGCCGCTGGATTCAAGAGCATAGGCTTCCGCGAGCGTCGACCGTCCGAACGTCGGACCGCGTCAAAGGGGGAAACGATGAAAGACCTGATTGCCGCCTTCGAGCAGCTGAGCTCCGGTAGCTTAGCCACCTTCTTGTTCCTCCTGGCGGCAGCCGGGACGATCTCGATGGCCGTGATCCAGATCGTGAAGGAGCTGATCCCGGTTCGGCGCAGCTATCAGCGCAATTGGCTGACGAAATGGCTCGCGGCCCGAGTCGGAGTCGTCGCCCCGCCCGGCGCGGCGCTGGCCGCCGTGCGCAGCGAGCTGATCGAGCTTGCGACGGGCGGCGACGACCGTGCCTTCTTCGAACTCCCGGCGGAGCAGGTGGTTGCCCAGATGAATGCGGCCGCGCAGATCGCCATGGACTACCCACGACGGCACACGGCCCTGCTCTCGGTCCTGTCTGCAGGCGTGTCCGCCGACGACCTCGCAACCTTCCTGGCCGGGCCGACAGGACCGGAAGCCCAGCCTCGCTACACGGACGCGCGAAATCGCATCGGACATCGCTTGCAACGGAATCTCGACGGTCTGTTGATCGCGCTCGGCAATGACTGGCGCTGGTGGATGCAGATCATCGCGATCGCGCTGACGCTGCTCATCGTCGAGATCGCCGTCGTCCTTTCCACCAACTGGTCGCTGGCCGCAATCCTGTGGGCAGTGCCCGTCGGCATCATCGGCGGCTATCTCGCGCCGATCACACGCGATCTCGTCGCGGCCCTGCAGAACCTGAGGCGCAAGTGAAGCTGGCGGAGGCCCCCGATCCGGCCACGCCTGCTGGGGTACCCGCTGTCTGTCCGCAGCAAGGGTATGAGCCGCGGCGGCCCGGTGGCGGATGACGTCGACGATCCACGCGGCTTGAAGCAGAGCGGCGCGCGCAACGTCCTCCTGCTCGTCCACGGGTTCAACAACAACAGGCAAGCCGCCGACAGCGCATTCGATGCGTTGATCCACAACCTGTCGGGCGCGATGGGCCCGGGCAACCGGGAACTCGACGCGCTGGCCCGCTTTCAATGGCCGGGCGACGCCGCCGTCGGACCTTGGCCGGCCATGGACTTCCTGGGTTATCCGGTCGACATCGAGCGTGCACGCGAGGCCGCAGCAAGGCTTGCAGCCTTCCTTCTCGACATGCTTGCCACGCGCGGCGGCCAGGCCCCTGCACGGCTGGTCATCGTCGGCCATTCCCTGGGATGCCGGTTGATCCTGGAGGCATTCGACAGTCTCTCGGGGTTGGGCGAGCCGATCCGCATCGACCTCTTGTGCATGTTCGCGGCGGCTGTCCCCGTCGCCCTGACCGAGGCCGGGCGTCGGCTGGCGACGCCTCCGGTCGCCTCCCACCGACTCCTGAAATGCTATTCGGAGCGGGACTGGGTTCTGCGGCTCACGTTTCCTGCCGGGCAAACTCTGGCGCGCGTCATGGGCATCGAGCCTGAGGCCTATCTGGAGCCCGTCGGCCTTCACGGAAATCCGACGGGCTTCGGCACACCCAGGCGCACGCAGAACGGACACGGCGACTATTGGGCAGACACGGAGCTGGCGGGCGTGCTCGCGGCCGAGATCGACCCCACGCTCCGCAGCCCCCCGCCGCCGGCGACGCTCGCCACGCACGCGCTGCACGAAGTGGCGCTGCCGACCTATTCGGCACCGGAGCGATCGCTGCCCGCGTGACGCGTGCCGGCCCCGATCACGCCAGCGGAAAGTGACAGCGGACCCTGCGCCCCTCGCCGAGGTCGGTCGCTTCCGGATGCTCGGCCCGGCAGCGCGCTTCGGCCTTCGGGCAGCGGGTGTGGAAGCGGCATCCGGAAGGCGGCTTCAGCGGGCTCGGGATCTCGCCCTCCAGCACGATCTTCTCGCGCCGGCGTCCGGGGTCGACCTGGGGATTGGCCGAGAGCAGCGCCGCCGTATAGGGATGCGCCGGCCGGGCGAAGAGCGCGCGGGTCGGCCCCTCCTCGACGATCTCGCCCAGATACATGACCGCGACCCGCCCGGTGATCTTGCGGACGACGTTGAGATTGTGGCTGACCACCAGGTAGGTCAGGCCGAGGCGGCTCTGCAGCTCGGCCAGCAGGTTGAGAAGGTCGCCCTGAACGGACACGTCGAGCCCGGCGGTCGGCTCGTCGGCGACGACGAAGCGCGGCTCCAGCGCCAGCGCCCGGGCGATGGCGACGCGGCGGACCTGGCCGCCTGAGACCTGGTGCGGGTATTTGCCGAGCAGGCTCTCGGGGATCGCCATGGCGGCGAGCAGGTGCTTCACCCGCGCCCAGTAGGCCTTGGTCTCCAGGCCGTGGATCCTCCCGGGCTCGGCCAGGAGCGAGCGGAGCGTGAGGCGGGGCGACAGCGACGACAGCGGATCCTGGAACATCAGCTGGGCGGTACGGCCGCGCCAGAGCCGGTCCCTGCGGGCGGCGCGGTCGAGGGAGCGGCCGGCGAGCGCGACTTCGCCGGTCGCCGGCGGATAGAGCCCGATCAGCGCCTTCCCCAACGTCGTCTTGCCGGAGCCGGACTCGCCGACGAGGCCGACGGTCTCGCCCGCGGCGATTGCGATGGAGACGTCGCTGACCGCGCGGAGGGGGCCGAAATCGATCGAGAGGTTGCGGGCCTCGGCGAGCATGGTCATGCGAAGTGGCAGGCGGCGATCCGCCCGGCTTCGACCGGCCGCGGCAGCGGCGTCTCCTCACGGCAGCGATGCTCGGCACGGATGCAGCGCGACGCGAAGACGCAGCCCGTACCGCGCTCAAGCGGGCTCGGGACCTCGCCCGGGATCGAGAGGGCCTCGCGCACGTCGCGGTCGAGATCGGCCTCGCAGGCGAGCAGCGCGCTCGTGTACGGGTGCCGGGGCCGGGCGAAGACCTCCGCCGTCGGTCCCGACTCCACCAGCGTTCCGGCATAGAGCACGGCGACCTCGTCGGTGAGCTCGGCGACCAGGCCGAGCGAGTGCGAGATGAAGAGGATCGATCCCGCGAAGTCGCGCCGAAGATCGCGGATGAGCCCGGCGATCTGCGCCTCGATGGTGACGTCGAGCGCGGTGGTCGGCTCGTCGGCGATCAGCAGGTCCGGCCGGCAGAGGAGCGCCATCGCGATCATCACCCGCTGGCGCATGCCGCCGGAGAGCTCATGCGGATAGGCGTGGAGACGTCGCTCCGGATCGGCGATGCCGACCTTGTCCAGCATCCCGAGAAGCCGCGCCCGCCGCTCGGCGCCGGAGAGTCCGGGCTCGCGCCGCTTGAGCACGTCGGCGAGCTGGGTCGCGACCGTGAACAGCGGGTTCAGCGCCGTCATCGGGTCCTGGAAGATCATCGCCATGCGCGTCCCGCGGAGCGCCTGCAGGCGCTCGGGCGACGCCCCCACCAGCTCCTCGCCGTCGAGGCGGATCGAACCGTCGAGACGGCTGAGGCTGGCCGGGAGCAGCCCGAGAAGCGCCAGCGCCAGCGTCGACTTGCCGGAGCCGGACTCGCCGACCAGGCCGACGATGCGCCCCCTCGGGATCTCCAGCGACACGCCGTCCAGCACCTGCGCCGGGCCCGCCGGCGTCGCGAGCGCGACCCTGAGATCGCGGAGATCGGCGAGGAGCGTCATTGCCGGTGGCCGTAGAGCAGCGTCACGTTGATCCGCCGGTTGGCGTAGCCCGGGCGGAAGCGGAGCGGCTGGGTCGCGTGGACGAGATCGGAATCGAAGACGACCGCGCGGTTCTGGCGATAGGGCACATTGACGGCTTTGCCGCCGACCGACTGGATGTGCCGGAGCAACCCGCCGGGATCGGCGTTGTAGGCATTGAAGCTCCAGTCGGCGGGAACATGCGCGTCGTAGACGACCATCCCGCCGGCGGATGAGTCCAGGCAGGCTTCGTCCGGCGTGATCCAGAAGTTGACGTTGACCCGTGCGGCGTCGGCATGGGCGTTGATGCCCTGGAGCGCGTGGTCGTACTTGAAGGCCCAGAGCTTGATCAGCGGCAGCGTGCCGATCACCGCCGGCAGGGCGCGCCGGAGATCTTCGGCGATCTGGAACAAGAGCGGACAGGCCAGCCCGTCCATTCCGTCGGCGCCGATATAGCCGCGGCCGCCCTGCGCATGCGCGGTATCGAACCAGATCGTCGACTCCATGCAGAACCGGCGCAGCAACCCAAGAGCATCGGGCGCGAGAAAGCCGTCGACGATGGCGATGCGGCGGGACGCGAAGCTCGCGGTCGCCTCATCTCGGTTCCACCCGTCGGCGACGGCGGCCGCAGGCACGCGACGCCCGGCATCGAGGTGAATGACGCGGTTGTAGCCGGCGCCGATGTGCTTGCGCTGGACTTCCGTCAGCCGGAGCACGCGATTGCCGGCGCCTTCGATCTCTGCGAGCACGTCGCCGTAAGCCCTTTCAAGCCGCTCCGCCCCCTTCGGCAGGAGCCCGGCCAGGGCAAGATGGTGGATCTGCTCGCGGTCGTGACGAAGCTTGACCGCGCTCGAGAGCGCGAAGGCGTCGCCCTCCGGCGGCGCATCTCGGGCGGTTCGCTTGGGCCACCAGCGGGACGAATGGCGCGCGGTCAGAACGTCGCGAGAGGCGGCATATGCCGCATCGTAGGAGCCGAGGCCCATCAACGCCGCCGCGCGCGCCTGGCGGGCGACGAGGTGCCTGGGGTCGAGCGCGATGGCGCGGTCGAACGAGGCGAGAGCGAGATCGGTACGGTTCTGCGCCGCATGCTCGAGCCCGACAACGACCTCGGCGTCGGCGCTCATGCCGCCCTCGAGCGGAGCTTGGGATCGACGGCGTCGCGGAGCGCCTCGCCGAAGAGGGTGAATCCCAGGGTCGCGGCCGACAGCGTCAATCCTGCGAAGATCACCGGCCAGACCGACTGGCTGAGATGCTGGTAGCCGTCGTAGAGGAGCGTCCCCCAGCTCGCCAGCGGCGGGCGGACGCCGACGCCGAGGAAGGAGAGCCCGGCCTCGATGGTGATGACGACAGGCACGTCCATGCTCGCCAGCACCACCAGCGGCCCCATGATGTTGGGAACGACGTGGACGAGCACCAGGCGAACCGGGGAGGCGCCGAGCACGCGCTCGGCCTCGAGGAACGGCGCGCTCTTCAGCGCCAGCGTCTGGGCGCGTGCGACCCGGCCGAAATGCGGGATGAAGGTGATGGTGACGACGATCACCACGTTGACCAGGCTCGGGCCCAGCATCGCCACCATGGCGAGCGCCAGGACCAGGCTCGGGAACGAGGTGATGATGTCGAAGAGGATGAGGATCACCCGCTCGGCCTGCCGGCCGGCATAGGCGGCGGCGATGCCGAGCAGCGTGCCCATGGTGAGCGAGGCGAGGATCACCGCCAGCGCCACGCCGACCGCGAGCCGGGTGCCGACGACGATGCGGCTGAAGAAGTCGCGGCCGATCTGATCGGTCCCCATCAGGTGCTCGAAAGAGGGATCGGCGAAGCGATGCAGCACGTCGAGCTTGTTCGGCTCGTGGGTGACGAGCCAGGGGGCGAAGGCGGCGACGAAGAGGATGACGAAGACCAGCACGAGCCCGATGCGGCCGGTGCCGCCCGCCCAGACCTTCGCCAGCACCTCGCGCGCGCTCGCGATCATGACGACGCCTTGCCGAGGTTGGCGCGGATGCGCGGGTCGATCCAGGCATAGACGAGGTCGACCAGGAGGTTGGTCAGCACGAACAGCAGCACGATGACGAAGACGCCGCCCTGGACGATCGGGTAGTTGCGGGTGCCGATGGCCTCGTAGATCAGCTTCCCGAGACCGGGGCGGGCGAAGATGATCTCGGCGAAGATGGCGCCGCCGAGCAGCCGCCCGATGCCGAGGCCGAGGATGGCGATGGTCGGCAGCGCCGCTCCTTTGAGCGCATACTTGTAGACGACCTTGGCCTTAGACAGGCCGAAGGCGCGGTTGGTGCGGATATAGGGTTCGTTCAGGATCTCCAGCAGCGAGGAGCGCATCAGACGGGCGATGTAGCCGACCCAGCCGATGGCGAGCGAGGCCGCCGGCAGGATCAGGCGCCGCGCCTGGTCCCAGAAATCGCCCGGCCTCCCGGTGCCGAGCACCGGCAGCCAGTCGAGCCAGATCGAGAAGATCAGCAGGAGGTAGATGGCGATGACGAAGTTGGGCACGGCGATGAAACCGACGGAGACGACGGCGAGCGCCTGGTCGGCGGCGGTGTTCGGGTGGGTCGCGGCGTAGGTACCGAGCGGCACGCCGATCGCGACCGCAAGCCCGATCGAGGCGAAGGCGAGCGTCACCGTATACGGCATCACCTCCAGCACCATGGTCAGGATCGGCCGCCCGGAGATGAAGTCGATGCCGAGGTCGCCCTGGGCCACCTGTCCCAGGAACTTGAGCAGGCGAAGCCAGACCGGCAGGTCGAGGCCCATCCGGCGGCGGAGGTCGTCGATCACCTCCGGCGTCGCCCGCGGGCCGAGGAGGACCGACGCCGGGTCGCCCGGCACCAGGAGCGTCAGCGCGAACAGCAACGTCAACGCGCCGACGACGACCAGCGCGGTCGTGCCGAGGCGGCTGAGGATGTAACCGGAGAGCCCGCTCATCGGATGAAGCTTGTCCCCCTTCCGCCCCCGCCCCCGCGCCGCAGGCGTGGGGTGGGTGGGGGTGGGCGTGTCACGCGTTGCTTCAGACGCTCTTGAAGTGCTCGTACTGCCAGTCGGTGCCGTTCGGCAGGATGCCCGGGTTGAGCCAGGACTTGGTGGCGAAGAGGCTGGTGTCGTAGGTGAGCCAGACATAGGCGGCCGACTCGTCCATGAGCTGCTGCATGCGGACCATGCCGGCCGCGCGCTTCGCCGGATCGATGGTGGAGTCCACCATCTCGTGCAGCTTGTCGAACTCGGCATTGGCCCAGCGCTGCCAGTTCCAGACGCCGACCTGGGAGGAGACGAACCACTGCGAGGTGAAGCTCGGGTCCATCTTCGCCGAGAACTGCTGCAGCGACAGCTCCAGGTTCTTTCCGGCGTCGCCCCGGCCGAGCGAGAAATAGGTGCCGGCCTCCTGGATGTCGAGCCGGCAGTCGATGCCGGCCTCGGCGAGCGAGGCCTGAGCCACCTGGGCGATGGTCCTGAAGGCGGCGGTGTTGAGGACGGCGAGGCTGATCTTGAAGCCGTTCGGGTATCCCGCTTCGGCCAGCAGCCGCTTCGCCTGGGCGATGTCGCGCTTGTAGACCGGCGCGTCCTTCCAGTGTCCCAGCAGGCTCGGCTGGATCATGGTGTTGGCGCGCTTGGCCTTGCCGTTGTAGGCGGCGGCGACCGCGGAATCGACATCGATGGCGAGCCGGATCGCCTGGCGGACCTTCACGTTGTCGAGCGGCTTCTTCTCGGTGTTCATGCCGATCCAGACGTAGCGCATGCCGTCGAGCTGGATGATCTTCGAGTCCGCGACCTTGGCGAGCCCGTCGGCGCTGCCGGAATCGGCCTCGGTGAACTGGATCTCGTTGGTGCGGAACGCCAGCTCCGCGGTCTTGAAGTCGGAGACCGGCTTGATGGTGATCTCGGAGAGCGACGGCTTCGGCCCCTTGTAGTCGGGGTTCGCCTTGAGGACGAGCCGGTCGTTCGCCCGCCACTCGGCCATGGTGTAGACGCCGGAGCCGATCGCCTGGGTCGCGACCTGGTCGCCGAGCTTGTCGAACGCCTTCTGCGAAACGATGGCCCCCGATCCGTCGCAGATGGTGATGCGGAACAGCGCCGGCGCCGGCCGCTTCAGGTGGATCTTGCCCGTGGTCTTGCCCGTCACCTCGACCTTGTCGAGGGCGCCCCAGTCGGAGGCATAGGAGGATTTCTTGCCGTCCTTGTTGGTGGCGGAGTTGAAGCGCTCGAAGGAGAATTTCACGTCCTCCGCCGTCACGTCGCCATAGCCGCCCTGGAACGTCAGGCCGTCCTTGAGGCGGAACTCGATGAGCTGGTCGTTGACCTGCTTCAGCTCGGCCGCCGCGTCGTTCTCATAGTCGAGCGATCCGGCCTTGAACGAGGCGAGACGCTGGTAGACCGCGCGCATCACGTTGCCTTCGATCGGGCCGATGCGGAAGGCCGGGTCGAGGTTCTGGATGTCGCGGGCGACGCGGACGACCGCCCTGTCGCGCGCCTGGCCCAAGGCCGGAAGCCCGGAGGCGGCAAGCCCGGCGAGCGCGGTCGAGCCGGCCAGCACGGACCGGCGGGTGAAACGAGCCATGATCAACTCCCTCTCGGATGGCGCCCGATGCGGCGCCTCGGAAAGCTCTCGGGCAATCATGCCGAACCTCCGTCAGCGGCACAAGGCGAGGCACTGAGGCGTGATCTGCGCAGCCTTTCAATGCGCCGCCGGCCCCTGCTTCTGGATCCAGAACTGATACATCGCGAAGAAGGTGTCCGGGTTTTCACGCTCGAAGACCTGCCAGTTGGCGAGGCTGGTCGTGGCCTGGCCGTCGCCGAAGCGACGTCGATAGGCATCGACGGCCGGGGCGTCGATGTCGAATCCGAGAAACCGCATCCCATTTGCTTCGAGGAACGCCGCGATGGCCGGAAGCGTCATACGGTGCTCCTGGACATGGAAGAGCAGGTCACGGCAGCCGCTGAGGCTGAAGAAGTCGGTCGATCTCAATACCCCGGCGAAGCCCGAACGCCGCTCGGGCGCCATGAGGTCCTGGCGACAGCGCCGGATGTCCTCGGCCGTCGGGCGATAGCCCTTCTCTGCGATGAAGGTCCGAGCCCGGACGATGTCTCGCCGCGCCGTCTCGCTGTAGAGCCCAAGCCGCATCACCCCTCCGGGGCGAAGGAGGTCCAGCAGGACCCGCCACCCCGCCAGCGGATCGACAAGGTGGTGCAGGACGCCGACCGATTCGATGACGTCGAAACGGAGCCCGAGCGCACCGAGCTCGAGCAGGTCCGCCTGTGCATGCTCGACCGTCGTCAGCCCGAGTTCGCGTGCCTTCCTCGTCGCGTAGGCGAGGCTAGCAAGGCTGAGATCCACGGCCAGCACCCGGGCGCCCTTTAGCCGCTGCGCCGTCCCGATCGAGTGCTTTCCGGTACCGCAGCCGGCGACCAGGACGTCGAGCCCGCCGTCCCGGGCGAGCGGGCGGAAGCCGCTCCACGGCAGGCGCCTGGCGAGGAGCGCATCGATGGTCTCGGGCTCGGCGACAGGGGCGGCCGCGATCCAGCGCGGGTACGGGTTTTCCTCGTACTGGCTCCGGACGAGGCCAGACACCTCGCCCGCGATGCCGGTCAGCCGCGGGATCGCCGACCGGATGCGCCGCTCCTCCTCGACTTCCCGAATCTGTAGGCGGAGCAGGTCGTTCACCCCGGCCGGCCACGCCCGGTCAAGGAGGCGGCCGGCATTCGGCAGCGCGTGGAGCGGCACATAGGCGCCGACGGCGACCAGACGGCGCACAGATACCGGCGACCCGGCCTCCAGCGTGGCTGCGAGCGCGTCTCGGAGCGCGCGTGCCTCCGCGGCTTCATCGGCGTCGCAGGCGAACACGTACTCGTTGATGAAGCATTGCCTGGCGAGCGCGACGAAGAGCTCCGGCGCCGCTTCGTCGGAACTTCTGACCGGCTCCAGCAGGGACCGGCGCGCGCGCGTGAGCAACCGCTCGAGCCCGACGTCGCAGACCGGCCCCGACTCGAGGAGGGCCCGCAGCAGCGGATCTGCAGACGCGGCAGCGACCTCGGCGGGTTCAAGCAGCGCTGTCGAACTGTGTTCCGGGGCTCGGTTTGCGGCGCCGTCGAGGACCGGGTTCAGCCGGACGAACGCGGCGCCGGTCGGCGACAGCTTGCCTGGGCTGTCCCGGGGCTCGGACAGGGCGCGCACCAGCGAGCGGCGGATATCGTCGTCGGCCCGCGTGAACCGCACGCGCCGGGCGCAGTCGACGAATAGGCTTCGGGCCGTCTCGGATATCCGGCCGTGAAGGACCCGTCTCAGGATCCCCAATGCCGCCACCGGGTCGCCCAGAATGTTGAGCCCCCAAGCGATTGCCGTCAGTACCTCGACCTGGTCGGGCTTGAGCGCGAGCGCTCGGCGGAGGGACGCCGTCGCCTCGCCGAACCGGCCCGCTGCCTGCAGCGTGCCGCCCTGGTTGGCGTGCGCCTCGGCGTAGCCCGGCCTCAGCGCCAGCGCCCGCCCGTAGTTCGCGTGGGCGCCGTCGAACCGCCCCTGCTGCCGACGCACCGAGCCGAGGTTGTTGTGCGCCTCAGCGGCGTCAGGCCTAAGCACGAGCGCCCGACGATGGCTGGCGTCGGCCTCGGCCGTCCGGCCTCGGTCCCCGAGGACGTTGCCGAGGTTGCCGTGTGCGTCGACGAAGTCGGGGTCGATCGCCAGCGCCCGGCGATAGCCTGCCTCGGCGTCCGCGAGCCGGCCGAGCTCCCTTAGGGTGACGCCGCGGTTGCTGAGCGCCACGACGAGGCCCGGCATGAGCGCGAGGGCGCGACGATAGCCGACGTCGGCGTCGGACGGTCGGCCCTGATCCTTGCGCGCGCTGGCGAGGTTGGTATGCGCCTCGGCGTCTCCCGGCCACAGCGCCGCCGCCGTCTCGAGCGGGCTCAGAGCCTCAGCGCCGCGTCCCTGCTCGATCAGGACCGCGCCGAGCATTTTCCAGCCGAACCCATGATCGGGGAAGCGCCCAGTCATCCCGCGCGCGAGCGGCTCGGCCTCGGCGAGGCGCGCCTGGCTAAACAGCATCACCAGCGCGCCGATCTCGTCCGGACTCGGCTCGCCTCCGGCCACGACGCTAGCCGATCGCCGGAACGATCAGGTCGGGCGCGTCGGTGATCAGGCAGTCGACACCCCAGCCGGCCAGGCGCCTGGCCGCCTCGGGGTCGTTCACGGTCCAGGTGACCGAGGCATAGCCCGCCTGCCGGATCTCGGCGACCCAGCCGGCGGTCAGCGCCGACCAGTTCGGATGGATCGCCTTGCAGCCAAGACGCTCGGCCGCCTCTCGCCAATCGGCCTCGTGCTCCTCGAGCAGGAGGCCCAGCGGCAACTCCGGCGCCGCCGCCTGGGCCGCCTCGAGCGAGGCGCGCTTGAACGAGGAGACGATCGGGGCGGGCAGCGTCCGCGGCCAGATCGCGCGGATGACGCGGATCGAGGCCTCGGCGGTCTCCCGCTCGCGCCCCGGGCAGGGCTTGATCTCGACGTTGACGCCCATGCCCTCGGCGGCGATCAGCCGGAGCGCCTCCTCGAGCGTCGGCACCTTCTCGCCCGCAAATTCCGGGGCGAACCAGCGACCGGCATCGAGCCGGCGGATTTCCGCAAGCGTCGCGCTCCCGACCCGGCCGGCGCCGTCGGTCGTCCGCTCCAGGGTCTCGTCGTGGATGACGACGGGGATGCCGTCGCGGGTCAGCTTGGCGTCGAGCTCGACCCAGCCGGCGCCGAGGCGCTTGGCCGCCTTGAATCCGGCCAGCGTGTTCTCGGGCGCCCGCAGCTTGGCGCCACGATGGCCGGCGACGCGGGTGAGCCCGAGCGGCAGCGCGCCCGCGTCCCTCATCCTCTGGCGCACCCGGGATGAGGGACGCAGATCGCCATGCTCACCCGCCGGCGACGGCTTCGGCCTTCTGGCTGACGTCGGCGCCGGTCTGCTGATCGACCGCCTTCATCGACAGCTTGACCTTGCCGCGGTCGTCGATCCCCAGGCACTTCACCTTTACCGTGTCGCCGACATTGACCACATCGGTGGTCTTGCCGACCCGGTGCGGGGCGAGCTCGGAGATGTGGACGAGCCCGTCGCGGGCGCCGAGGAAGTTGACGAAGGCGCCGAAATCGACGGTCTTCACCACCTTGCCGGTGTAGACAGCGCCCACCTCCGGCTCGGCGACGATGTTCCTGATCCAGTCGACCGCCGCCTTGGCGGCCGCCTGGTCGACGGCGGCGACCTTGACGGTGCCGTCGTCCTCGATGTCGATCTTGGCGCCGGTGACCTCGCAGATCTCGCGGATGATCTTGCCGCCGGGTCCGATGATCTCGCGGATCTTGTCCTTCGGCACGGTCATCGTGGTGATGCGGGGCGCGTTGTTGGAAACGCTGTCGCGCGCCGTGTTCAGACCCTTCGCCATCTCGCCGAGGATGTGGAGCCGGCCATCGCGCGCTTGGCCGAGCGCGATCTTCATGATCTCCTCGGTGATGGACGTGATCTTGATGTCCATCTGCAGCGCGGTGACGCCGGCTTCCGTGCCCGCGACCTTGAAGTCCATGTCGCCGAGATGATCCTCGTCGCCGAGGATGTCGGAGAGCACGGCGAACTTCTCGTCCTCCTTGATCAGGCCCATGGCGATGCCGGCGACCGCGCGCGCCATCGGCACGCCCGCGTCCATCAGGGCGAGCGAGGAGCCGCAGACCGTCGCCATCGACGAGGAGCCGTTCGACTCGGTGATCTCCGAGACCACGCGCATGGTGTAGGGGAACTTGTCCTTCTCCGGCATCAGCGGGCGGATGGCCCGCCATGCCAGCTTGCCGTGGCCGATCTCGCGCCGTCCGGGCGAGCCCATGCGTCCGGCCTCGCCGACGGAGTAGGGCGGGAAGTTGTAGTGGAGGAGGAAGTGCTCCCGGTACTCGCCTTCGAGGGCGTCGATGATCTGCTCGTCCTGTCCGGTGCCCAAGGTCGCGACCACGAGCGCCTGGGTCTCGCCGCGAGTGAACAGGGCCGAGCCGTGGGCGCGCGGCAGGATGCCGACCTCGGCCACGATCGGGCGGACGGTCTTGGTGTCGCGGCCGTCGATGCGCGGCTTGCCCGAGAGGATGTTGCCGCGGACGATCTGGCTCTCCAGCTCCTTGAAGACCGCGCCGAAGACCTTCGCCTCGGCCTCGTTCTCGGCGACCATCGCCTTGGCCTTCGCCTTGGCGGCGTCGAGCTTCTTGTAGCGCTCCTGCTTCACCGTCTCGAGATAGGCCTGGGCGAGGTCGGCGCCGACGCCGGCCTTCAGCTTCTGGGTGACGGTCTTGACCTCGGCCGGCTCCTCGGTAAGCGTCCACGGCTCCTTCGCCGCGACCTCGGCCAGGTCGATGATCGCCCGGATCACCGGCTGGAACGCCTGGAAGCCGAACATGACGGCGCCGAGCATGATCTCTTCCGACAGCTCCCTGGCTTCGGATTCGACCATCAGCACGCCTTCGAGGGTGCCGGCCACCACCAGGTCGAGCGTGGAGACGGTGTCGCCCTCGCGCTGGGTGTTGAGGATGTACTGCCCGTCGACGTAGCCGACGCGGGCGGCGGCGATGGGGCCGAGGAACGGAATGCCGGACAGCGTCAGCGCCGCCGAGGTGCCGATCATCGCGGCGATGTCGGGGTTGTTCTCGAGGTCGTGAGAGAGGACGGTGCAGATGACCTGGATCTCGTTGCGGAACCCGTGCGGGAACAAGGGGCGGATCGGCCGATCGATCAAGCGGCTGGTCAGCACCTCCTTCTCGGTCGGGCGGCCCTCGCGCTTGAAGAAGCCGCCGGGGATCTTGCCCGCGGCGAAGGTCTTCTCCTGGTAGTGGACGCTCAGCGGGAAGAAGTCCTGGCCGGGCTTCGGCGTCTTGACGCCGACGACGGTGGCGAGGACGACGGTCTCCCCGTAGGTGACGAGCACGGCGCCGTCGGCCTGGCGCGCGACCTTGCCGGTCTCGAGCACGAGCTTCCGGCCGCCCCACATGAGCTCCTTGCGGAATAGCTTGAACATACTTTTGGATTTCCTTCCAACGGGGCCGCTTCATTCATCTGGTCGCCCGGGCGCCGTTGCGTCGATGACGCGGCTAGCCCGATGGGCGCGGCGGACCATCGGGGTCCACCGTCAGGCGGCGCGCGCCCAAATGGGGTCCTTCCTTAAGACTCCCGGCGCACGTCCGAGGGGCGCGGCCCCCTTCGCCTTACCTCTTCTGCCTTACTCCGGCGCGGTTCATGACATGGAAGAGGGGCGGCGTCAAACTCGACGGCCGCCGGGAGTATTCTTCGCGAATGCCGCGCCGTGACGCGCGTTCCGTTATTGGGATAACGGCGATTTTGGTGAAATTGGTGTAGACGGCGCCCCTCAGAAGCGCTACGAAATGGCGCCCGTGGAGGAAGTGGCGTTGTGCCTAGCGATGCCCTGAAACGCCAAATGCAAGCGGCAATGAAAAAGGTCTGGGAGGATGGTTTCTCCCAGGGCTATGCCGCGGCCATCATTGAAATGGAGAATCTGGCGGCCGATGCAAAAAGCGCCACACCCAAAGCCTCCCCCGCCGGGATATCTGTTTCGGCGAAAACGGCGGCGCCTTTGGCGCGAACGAGTTCTAGTCCGCCTCCCAATGGTGACTATGTTCCTCGCCTACCGCGAGGGCGGACGCGCAGGTTAGTTCAGGACTTTCTGGAGGGCATTGCGCCCAAGGCCGCCGGAGCTACCGAAATTCAACATGGGGTTAGAAAGGCGTCGGGGGTTTCGGTTCCCGGCACCAGCATCCGGCGTTGCCTTGAAGCTCTTCGGGAAGAAGGCGCGATCGAAGAGGTTGATGACACAAGGACGTGGCGCATCGCATAGCGCGACTTGAGCTCGTCTCGAACGAGATTGGGCCGGCAGGAGAACCCAACCGGCCCAATTCAGGATGGCGACCAGGTGATCGGACCTGACGCTATTCTCAGCCGCCGAGGGCGGTAACGCAGGGGAAGGGACGAGAAACGTCCCTTCTCTCTAAGTCCCGGGATAAAGCCGGAGGAAGACGGGTGCTCAGTGTGCAAAGAGCACGCGTTAAGAGCCTAGCGGCCGTTCGCGGCATCGGGACTAGCCCTCCCGGTGTCGCGGCGGTCGCCGTTCCTATAACATGATCGCGATTCCTGGTCTAATCGAGGCCCCAATGCCGAAGGCTCCGTTTGATGGCGAGAACTTGGCCTTGTGCTTACTCGCCATTGGCCGCGACTGCGCGACGCGGCTCAAGGAGCCGTATCGCTCCGCCGACCATGGCGATCTGCTGTACGACGAGCTCGGGTTGCCGCGCGCAGACTAGCAAGATTGCGGCGGAGGTAAGCCCTCATGCTTCGACAGGCTCAGCATGAGGGCGCTGATAGTGCCCAGCACGATCACGCCGCCTCTCGCCAGCAGCCTCAAGCGACCTTAGACCGGGTGGGCAGCCGCTCGATTTCGGCGCCAACCTGTGCCGCTGCGGTCCGAAGGTCGTAAGCCGACTGCAGATTGAGCCAGAACTGCGCGCTGGTGCCGAACCAGTGGCCGAGGCGAAGCGCGGTATCTCCGGTGATCGAACGCTTGCCCTGGATGATCTGCGTGATGCGGTTCGGCGGGACCTTCAGTTGCCGGGACAGCTCGGTCGCCGTGACGCTGAGCTCCGCCAATTCGTCGGCCAGGATCTCGCCTGGATGGATGGCCGGACGGGCCATGGTCTTCTCGCCCCTCAATGATAATCGACGATCTCGACGTTCGACGGTCCCGCCGCTCCCTTCGGCCACTCGAAGCAGAGCCGCCATTGGTCGTTGATGCGAATGCTGAACTGCCCTTTGCGATCGCCTTTCAAGGCTTCGAGCCGATTGCCCGGAAGCGCCCGCAATTCGTCCAGGCTGGTCGCCGCGTCCAGAATTTCGAGGCGCCTATAGGCTTGGCGGCCGAAGCCCTGGAACTCGCGAACGAAGCTGCCGCGCGCAAACGCCTCGGTGCGCCTGTCGCGATAGCTCAGGATCACCGGCGTAGTGTCTCAATGTTGACGGTGTACGTCAAGCGTAAATTTCTGCATTGAAAATGACTTCTCGCGCCGGCCCTCGGTTGAGGACCAGCGCGACCCCGCACAAAATCCGAGCGACCGAAGAAGCTAGCGGCGGAGGCCCAGCTTGGCGACGATGCTCTCGTAGCGCTTCACGTCGTTCTTCTTGAGATAGTCAAGCTGGCGGCGGCGCTGACTGACCATCATCAGGAGGCCGCGGCGGGAGTGCAGGTCCTTGACGTGGGTGCCGAGATGACCGGTCAGGTTCTTGATCCGCTCGGTCAGGATCGCGCACTGGATCTCGGGCGATCCGGTGTCGGTGGCGTTGACCTTGTGCTCGGAAATGAGCGCGGTCTTGCGCTCGGCAGTGATCGACATCGGGGTCTCCTTCCTAGAGGTGGAGCACCCGGACCGGGGCGAGCATCCCCTGCTCCAATCTCGCGATCGCCACCGCCGTGCCGGCGGTCGTGGCGAGAACGAGATCGCCGTCCTCCAGGTCCTTCAGCCGATCGAGATCGGACTTGCGGAAGAGAGGAACGGCCTGGCCGGAGCGGAGGCGGTTCGCCTCGTCGCCGGTCAGGGCCAGGGCCGGGATGTCGTCCAGCGCGGTCTCGACCGGCAAGAGGTGCCGTAAAACGGCCGGACTATTGCCGAGTTCCACCAGGGAATCCAGCGAAATTGCCTTAGATTCGTCGAACGGCCCGACCCGGACGCGCCGGAGCGCCTGAAGATGCCCGACCGTGCCCAGGGCTAGGGCGAGGTCGCGGGCGAGCGCCCGCATATAGGCGCCCTTGCCGCTCTCGACCTCGAAGCGCGCCTGGTCGGCGTCGTCCATGGCGACGAGCCGGAAGGCGTCGATCTCGATCGCGCGGGGGGCGAGGACCACGGTCTCGCCGTCGCGGGCGAGGTCGTAGGCGCGCGCGCCCTTGACCTTGATCGCCGAGAAGGCGGGCGGCACCTGGGAGATGACGCCGACGAAGCGGGGAAGAGCCGCCTCGATCGCTGCCGCGGTCGGGCGGACATCCGAGGTGCCGGCGACCTCGCCCTCGGCGTCGTCGGTGGTGCGGGCCTCGCCCCAGCGGATGGTGAAGCGGTAGGCCTTCCGCCCGTCCATCACAAAGGGGACGGTCTTGGTCGCCTCGCCGAGCGCGATCGGCAGGATCCCGGTCGCCAGCGGATCGAGCGTGCCGCCATGTCCGGCCTTGTTGGCGTCGAACAGGCGGCGGACCTTGCCGACCACCTGGGTCGAGGTCGGCCCCGCCGGCTTGTCGACGATCACCCAGCCGTCGACCTTCTGCCCCTTGCGGCGCCTCATGGCCGCTCAGCCGAGGTCGCGGCGGACCTGCGGGTCCTTGAGCACGGCTTCGATGCGGGTCGCGGTCTCGAAGGACTTGTCGAGCTCGAACCAGAGCTGGGGCGCGACCCGGAGCTGCACCGCCTGGGCGAGCCGGCCGCGGATGAACGGCGCCGCCCGTTTGAACGCCTTCAGGATCTCGGGCGCCCGCTCGCCGCCCAACGGCACGAAGAAGATGTTGGCGTTCCGCAAGTCGGGACTCATCCGGACCTCGGTCACGGTGACCATGGTTCCGTGCAGGTCCGGATCGCGGATCTCGTCGGATGCGAGGAGCTGCACCAGCGCGTGGCGCATCTCCTCGCCCACCCTCAAGGGGCGCTGGCTCGGACGCCGACCTTCCTTCCGCGAGGCCACGACACTAAAGGGTCCGGGCGACCGATTCGACCTCGACGCACTCGATGATGTCGCCGACCTGGATGTTGTCGTAGTTCTCGAAGGCCATGCCGCATTCGTAGCCTTCCTTCACCTCGCGGACCTCGTCCTTGAAGCGCCTGAGGGTCTTCAGCGTGCCCTCGTGGATGACGACGTTGTCGCGGAGCAGCCTGACCTTGAGGCCGCGCCGGACCATGCCTTCGGTCACCATGCAGCCGGCGACCTTGCCGGTCTTGGTGATGTTGAAGATCTGGCGGATCTCGGCGTTGCCGATCAGCTTCTCGGTCAAGGTCGGCGCCAGCATGCCGGAGAGCGCCGCCTTGGTGTCGTCGATCACGTTGTAGATGATCGAATAGTAGGCGATGACGACGCCGTCGCGCTTCGCCATCTCGCGCGCCTGCGGGTTGGCACGGACGTTGAAGCCGATGATGCGGGCACCGGCCGCCTTCGCCAGCGTCACGTCGGACTCGTTGATGCCGCCGACCGCCGCGTGGAGGATGCGGGCCTCCGCCTCGGCGACCGACAGCTTCTCGAGCGAGGCCTTGATCGCCTCCAGCGAGCCCTGCACGTCGGATTTGAGGATGACGTTGAAGGTCTTGGCGGCACCCGCCTGAACCTTCGCCATCATCTGCTCGACCGAGCCGCGGGCGCCGGCGGTTGCCGCGGCGTCGCGCTGCTTCGACTGGCGATAGGCGGTGACGTCGCGGGCGCGCGATTCCGAGTCGACGACCGAGAAGTCGTCGCCCGCCTGCGGCGTGCCCGTCAGGCCCAGCACCTCGACCGGAGTCGAGGGACCGGCGCGCTCGATCTGCTTGCCCTTGTCGTCGATGAGCGCGCGGACGCGGCCCCATTCGGAGCCGGCGACGAACAGGTCGCCGACATTGAGAGTGCCGCGCTGGATCAGCACGGTCGCGACCGAGCCACGGCCGCGCTCGACCTTGGCTTCGATGACCGCGCCCTCGGCCGGACGGTCGGGGTTGGACCGGAGGTCGGAGACCTCGGCCTGCAGCAGGATCGCCTCGAGCAGCTTGTCGAGGCCGGCGCCGGTCTTGGCCGAGACCTCGACCGCCTGGGTGTCGCCGCCCATGTCCTCGGCGACGAGGTCGTGGGACAGGAGGTCGGTCTTGACCCGGCGTGTGTCGACGCCCGGCTTGTCGATCTTGTTGATGGCGACCAGGATCGGCACCTTCGCCGCCTTGGCGTGGTTGATCGCCTCGATCGTCTGCGGCATGACGCCGTCGTCGGCCGCCACCACCAGGATGACGATGTCGGTGACGTTGGCGCCGCGGGCCCGCATCTGGGTGAAGGCCTCGTGGCCGGGGGTGTCGATGAAGGTGATCTTCTGCCCGGATTCGAGCGTCACCGCATAGGCGCCGATGTGCTGGGTGATGCCGCCGGCCTCGTGCGCGGCGACGTCGGTATGCCGGAGCGCGTCCAGGAGCGAGGTCTTGCCGTGGTCGACATGGCCCATGATGGTCACGACCGGCGGACGCGGCGCCATCACCTCCGGCGCGTCGGCGTCGCCCTTGAGGCCGATCTCGACGTCGCTTTCGGCGACGCGCTTCACCTTGTGGCCGAACTCGCCGACCACCAGCTCGGCGGTGTCGGCGTCGATCGACTGGGTGATGGTCGCCATCACGCCCATCTTCATCAGCGCCTTGATCACGTCGCCGCTGCGCTCGGCCATGCGGTTGGCGAGCTCCTGCACGGTGATCGCTTCGGGCACGACGACGTCGCGGACGATCTTCTGGGCTTCGGCGCCCTCTTCATGGGCGCGCATCTTCTCGCGCTGGCGGCGGACAGAGGCGAGCGAGCGCATACGCTCGTCCTCGTTCAGCGCCTTCTGGATGGTGAGCTTGCCGCCGTCGCGACGGCGGGCGTCGGTGCGCGCGCGCGCCGCGCCGGGCGGCGGCTTCTTCGCCTCAAGGCGGCCGGTCTTGCGGTTCTTGGGCGCGTCATCGTCGTCGGCGGCGGCCGGCGCGTCCTCGCGACCCTTGGGCTGGGGCGCCCGGGCTTCCGCCTGGGGCGCCGGCGCGTCGGCACGAGCCGGGCCCTTGCGCTCGAGGACGTTGCGGGAGGAGGGCGCCCGCTCGACCCGGACCGGACCGGCCATGCGGAGCCGCTCGGGCAGTGGCGCGGCACCGCCGGGCGGCATGCCGCGGGGCGGCGGCTGGACCGGGCGTGCCGGCTGGGCGGACGCACGCGCCGGTGCGCGCGGAGCGGCGGCGCCGGCAGCTGCGAGCGGCGGCGCGGCGACATCCGAGGCTTTCGCCTCGCTTGCCGTCGCGGTTTCCGAGGCCTGCCTCGCCTCGTCCTCGCGGACACGACGGGCTTCCTCCGCGTCCTCCTCGGCCTGGCGGCGGGCTTCCCCGGCCGCCTGCTCGGACTCGCGCTCGGCGCGCTCGCCGTCGGTCTCGGTCAGTGCCTTGGCTTCGGCCTCGGCGTGGGCAGCCTCCTGCAACGCCTTGATGCGGCGCTGAGCCTCCTCGGCCGTCAGGTTGCGGGCGGCGTGGGCGTGATCGGCGTCGAACGCGGCATCGAGCTCGGTCGCCTCGCGGACCTCGGTCATGCGGCCGCCGACGCCCTGGGTGAAGATGCGCTTTTTCTTGACCTCGACGGTGACCGTCTTCGACCGGCCATGCGGGAAGCTCTGGCGGACCTGACCGGTCTCCACGGTCTTCTTCAGCTCGAGCCGTCCCGGGCGGGATAGGCTCAGCATCTTCTTGCGGTCCTGCTCGTCGGTCGCCGTCATCGGGCCTTCGCTTTCCGTCACGCTCTCAACATCCTCAAAACCGCCTCAAACCTTTGAGCCGTGCCGCCTCCTGAAGGATGCGTTCGGCGAACGCACCGCGGGCGACGAAGCCATGCACCATGTGCTCGCGGCCGAAGGCCTGGGCGAGCTCGCTCGCCTTCAGGCAGTCGACCACCTGCGCACCCGGCGCCAGCGGCACCAGCTTCGCCCGCCCATCGGCGGCACCGTCGCTCGCCTCCAACAGGACGGCACCCTCGGTGCCGCCCGCCTTCAGGTGCTCGCGCACCTTCTCGAAGCCCGCCACCGCCTTGCCCGCCTTGCGGGCGAGCGAGATCCGATCGACGAGGCGGCGGACCAGGAGCGCCTCCAGGCGCCCGACCAGTCCCGGCTCGACCTCGCCGCCGGTCGCCCGGCGTATCAATCCTTTCGCCTCGGCCCGCTCGACCACCGCCCGCTCGGGCACGAGATAGTGGCCGCGGCCCGGCAGCTTCGCATCCAGGTCCGGCACCGCCTTGCCGTCGGGACCGACGACCAGGCGGATCAGGCTCGTCTTCAGCTCGACCCGGCCACTCGCGAGGCAACGCCTCTCGGGACCGGCCTCGGCCTCAGGCGTGAGCGGGTGAGCCGGCATCATTGCCGGGCCCCCCTTCTTCGTCCTCGCCGAACCAATGGGCGCGGGCGGCCATGATGATCGTATTGGCGTCGTCCTCGGTCATCTCTTCCTTGCCGACGATCTCGATGAGCTCGTCCGACGCCAGGTCCGCCAGGTCGTCCAGGGTCTTCACGCCCTTCTCGCCGAGAGCCACGAGGCACTCGGGCGTCAGGCCCTCGAGCGCCGCCACCTCGTCGGCGACGCCAAGGTCCTTCCGCTGCTGCGTCAGCTTCTCGTTGCGCTCGGCGATGTAAGCCCGGGCCCGCTCGCGCAGCTCGCTCGCCACGTCGCGGTCGAAGCCCTCGATCGAGAGCAGGTCGTCGAGCGGCACGAAGGCCACATCCTCGACCGAGGTGAACCCTTCGGTCACCAGCAGATGGGCGATGACGTCGTCGATGTCGAGCGCTTCAATGAACTTGGACGAGAAGCGGCGCATCTCCTCGGTGCGGCGCTCGGACTCCTCGGCCTCGGTCAGGATGTCGATGTCCCAGCCGGTCAGCATCGAGGCGAGCCGCACGTTCTGGCCGCGCCGGCCGATGGCGAGCGAGAGCTGGTCGTCGGGCACGATCACCTCGATGCGCCCGACCTCCTCGTCGAGCACGACCTTGGCGACCTCGGCCGGGGCGAGCGCGTTGACGACGAAGGTCGCGGTGTCGGGCGACCACGGGATGATGTCGATCTTCTCGCCCTGAAGCTCCTGCACAACCGCCTGCACGCGCGATCCGCGCATGCCGACGCAGGCGCCGACCGGATCGATCGAGGAGTCGTGCGAGATGACGCCGATCTTGGCACGGCTGCCGGGATCGCGGGCGACCGACTTGATCTCGATGATGCCGTCGTAGACCTCCGGCACTTCCTGGGCGAACAGCTTCGCCATGAACTGCGGGTGCGTGCGCGAGAGGAAGATCTGCGGCCCGCGCGTCTCCTGGCGGACGTCGTAGATGTAGGCGCGCACACGATCGCCGGTGCGGAAGCTTTCGCGCGGCAGAAGCTCGTCGCGCCTGAGGATCGCTTCGGCGCGGCCGAGATCGACCGTGACGTTGCCGAACTCGACGCGCTTGACCAGGCCGTTGACGATCTCGCCGGTGCGGTCCTTGTATTCCTTGAACTGGCGCTGGCGCTCGGCGTCGCGGACCTTCTGGACGATCACCTGCTTCGCGGTCTGCGCGGCGATGCGCCCGAAATCGATCGGCGGCAGCGTGTCGACGATGAAGTCGCCGACCTTGGCGTCCGGATTGACCTTGCGGGCCTCGTCCATCGGGACCTGGACCGTCGCGTTGTCGATGGTCTCCACCACCTGGCGAAAGCGCATCAGGTGGATGTCTCCGGTCTGCCGGTCGATCTGGGCGCGGATGTCGTGCTCGTGCCCGTACTTCGAGCGGCCGGCCTTCTGGATCGCCATCTCCATGGCCTCCAGAACCTCGTCGCGCTCGATCGCCTTCTCGCGGGCGACCGCGTCGGCGACCTGCAGGAGCTCCAGCCGATTGAGTGCCAGTCCGGTATCCATCATCGCGTCCTTGAAGAGCCCAGTCCGTCTAGTGTTTCTGCGCCTGGCGCAGGAGCTCGTCGGTCAAGACCAGCCGCGCCTTATGAATTTCGCCGTAGGGGAGCGCGACCTCGCCCGCCTCGTCCTTGATCTTGACCACTTCGCCGTCGATGCCGAGAAGCCGGCCGGTGAAACGCCGGCGGCCGTCGATCGGCTGGCGGGTCTCGAGTCGCGCCTCGCAGCCGGTGAAGCGCTCGAAGTCCTTGGGCCGGGTCAGCGGCCGGTCGAGGCCGGGCGAGCTCACCTCGAGGGTGTAGCTGGACCGGATCGGATCCTCGACGTCGAGAACGGCGGAGACCTGGCGGCTGATGTCGGCGCAGTCCTCGACCGTCATCGCCCGGCCGTCCTTGCGCTCGGCCATGATCTGGAGCGTCGGCTTGTGCTTGCCCATGATCAGGATGCGTACGACCTCGTAGCCCATCGCGTCCAGCGACGGCTGGAGCAGCCGCTCGATTTCGGCGGCGGCGGTCCCGGTCCCGACAGGCTCGTCGTGGCGTTCCGACAAATACGGTTCCTCTAGCCCGAATTATTCATCGGGGCGCTGATATTGGGCTGGCGGATGTAGCGTAATCCGTTGATTTCGTGTAAGATTTTGGTGTCTAGACAAAGTCTTCCACGCCTCGCCGGAGTGCCACACCCGCCATGCAGGACGATAGCCTTCT
>SHVZ01000084.1 GCA_009694025.1 Alphaproteobacteria bacterium
GCTTCCAGGGGTCGCTCAAGCCAAGCCCGAGCGCAAACACGTCCCGCGCTTCCATCGCCCCGCCCCCCATGCCCCATCCAGGGCAGCATGAAAGGCTTGAATGCGGCTTTCAACCGGCGCTCAATTCCACTTGGAACGTCGAGGAACCCCTTTGCCGACGGCGAGTCGTATTGGGGCAGCGGGCTCGCGGGGTAGATATCGAAGCGGCCGTCGAGGGTGACGGCGGCGCCGCTGCCTGCGTTGACGTCGGTTTCCGATTCAGCCATCGACCTCCTCGCGCGCCCGAGCCGGGGCGGGAGGATGGGCAAGCGGGCCGAATCGGCCCGCCGAAACCCACCCGGTCATTTATGCCGCCGGGATGCGGGGCGGGTCAATCCGTGAACGGATCCCTGACCAAGATGGTGTCCTCGCGTTCCGGGCTGGTCGAGAGCAGCGCCACCGGGCAGCCGATCAGCTCCTCGATCCGGCGGACGTACTTGACCGCCGTCGCCGGCAGGTCGACCCAGGAACGGGCGCCGCGGGTCGATTCCGACCAGCCTTCGAACACCTCGTAGATCGGCTTGACCCGGGCCTGGGCCGGTGCGGCCGCCGGCAGGTGGCGAAGGGTCATGCCGTCGAGCTGGTAGCCGACGCAGACCTTGAGCTCCTTGAAGCCGTCGAGCACGTCGAGCTTGGTCAGCGCGATGCCGTCGATGCCGCCGATGCGGATCGACTGGCGGACCAGCACCGCGTCGAACCAGCCGCAGCGCCGGGGCCGGCCGGTGACCGTGCCGAACTCGCGGCCGACCTCGCCAAGGCGCTTGCCGATGTCGTCATGCAGCTCGGTCGGGAACGGGCCGGCGCCGACACGGGTCGTATAGGCCTTGGTGATGCCGAGCACGTAGCCGACGGCGCGGGGCCCGAGGCCGGAGCCGGTCGCCGCCTGGGCCGCCACCGTGTTGGACGAGGTGACGTAAGGATACGTGCCGTGGTCGACGTCGAGCAGCGCGCCCTGGGCGCCCTCGAACAGCAGGCGCCGGCCCGAACGGCGCAGCTCGTCGAGGCGTTGCCACACCGGCTCGGCGAAGGGCAGCACTCTCGGCGCCACGTCGGTCAGCGCCCGGACCAGCTCGCCGGCATCGACGCGGTCCTTGCCGAGACCGGTCAGCAGCGCGTTGTGATGGAGGAGGAGCTGGTGGACCTTGTCCGGGAGCGTCGCCAGGTCGGCGAGGTCGCAGACGCGGATGGCACGCCGGCCGACCTTGTCCTCGTAGGCCGGGCCGATGCCGCGGCCGGTGGTGCCGATCTTGGCATCGCCCCTCGCCTCCTCGCGCGCGAGGTCGAGGATGCGGTGGACCGGTAGGATCAGCGTGCAGTTCTCGGCGACCCGGAGCGTGTCGGCGGTGACCTCGACGCCCTGGCCCTTGAGGCTCTCGATCTCCTTCAGCAGGTGCCAGGGATCGACGACCACGCCCGAGCCGATGATCGACAGCTTGCCGCGCACCACGCCCGAGGGCAGCAGGCTCAGCTTGTAGGTCATGTTGCCGATGACCAGCGTGTGCCCGGCGTTGTGCCCGCCCTGGAAGCGGACGACGACGTCGGCGCGCTCCGAAAGCCAGTCGACGACCTTGCCCTTGCCCTCGTCGCCCCATTGGGCGCCGACCACCACGACGTTGGTCATGCCGCGCGCTCGATGCTCTCGGGGTTGCCGTCGGCGCCGGCGAGATGGGTGCAGCCGAAACGCCTCGCCTCGGCCGCGGCGTCGGCGACGTCGGCGAGTCCGGCGACGGTGACCCAGCCCTGATCGCGAAGGCGCTTGCCGGTCTCCAGCGAAAGCCCGCGCGGCAGGAAGACCTTTCGCCCGGCGACCGGAACCGGCAGCGCCCGGATCACCGTGTCCATGTAGAGCGTGAGGCCGGTTGCCGCCTCGCCCGCCTCGCCGGCCCGATAGCGGCCGCCGCGGCCGAGCTCGCCGCGGACGCCGCGGACGAAGAGCGAGAAGCTGACGCCGGTGTGATAGGCGAAGCCGCGGTTCTCCACCGGATCGAGGGTGAGCGTGACCTGGGGATCGGCGGCCTGGACCAGGCGCGCGACGGCGGTCAGCGCGTCCACCTGGGCCCGCGCCTCGGCGGGAAGCTCGATCGTCTCCAATGCCGCAAGGCCGGGGGCGATCGGGCCGGAGGCGGCGAGCAGCTTGCCGACCAGCGGCGCAGGCTGGCCGAGCTTGGCGATGGCGCCGGCATCCTTGCCGTCGAGGGCGGCGCGGAAGGCCTGCGCCTCGGCACCCTCGATGCCGTGGGCGGCGAGCAGCGTCGGCACCAGGGTCGGCGTCATCAGGTCGATCGAGAGGCCCTTGACCCCGACGCGACGCGCCGCCTCGGCGGCGATGAGGATGACCTCGGCGTCGGATTCCGGCGTCTCCATGCCGATCAGCTCGAACCCGACCTGGGTGAACTCGCGTTCGGGCGAGAGCTGCGAGCCCATCACCCGCATGACCTCGCCGGCATAGGAGAGCCGGACCGGACGCGGCGCCTGCCTGAGACGCGTGGTCGCGATCCTAGCGATCTGCAGGGTCATGTCCGGGCGGAGCGCCATCATCCGCTGGGAGATCGGGTCCATCATGCGGAAGGTGCGGTTGGCGACCGAGGCGCTGACGTTGCCGAGCAGGCTCTGCTCGAACTCGACCAGCGGCGGCTTGACCCGCTCGTAGCCGTAGGCGGCGAAGCACGCCATCAGGCTCTCGACGACCCGGTTCTCGTGGTCGCCGTCCGGCGGCAGCACGTCGCGCAGCCCCTGGGGCAGCAGCGCGCGGGAGGTCAGATCCGATCCGCTGAGGGACTGGGACACGAGAAGGTTTCCGGTCGGGAATTGTGCGGCGCGGGATGAGTAGCCGGTTTGGCCGGAGGCGGCAACCTCGGTAGGTGATTGCCGCGTAGCCCATTTCGTGGCGGATTAGTCTACCGGTAGTAGCGCGACGCTCCTCTCTTTGATAGGTTCCACTGGATAATCTATGGTAGTGTCCGGCTGGCCTCGTGAGCAAATTGCAGGAGCTGAAGTCGGAACCTCCTATGCATGAGAAACATAAGACAACGCTTGAGGTTCTGCGTATTTCTTCAATATTTTTTAGTGATAATCAAAAATCCATCCGTTCAAATATTATACCTTTTGTGATACTAACGATTATTGGGATTGCTTTAACTTATGGAAGCGCACTGCCCCTGGCTTCACTTCTTGGGAGGCAAGCCTCCGGCAGTCCGCCATTATCTATTTTCGGGATTCCAATTACCCCCTGGCGATCTCTATTGGCATATCTCTTCTTTTCCTTCGATTCGGTTTCTTGTTATTTCATGGCATCGATCTAGCGGCTTCAACTAGACAAACTGTAATAAATGCAGGATTTTCCACAGATCATGAAAATACATTGCTGAATAGCTTTAAAGACGCATACCTCATTGATTCTATTCTAATTTTTCTCTTAAAACCCAATGAAGTTGACATGAGGAATATAAAATACAGAAGATACTTAATATTCTCCTCAAATAATTTGCTACTATTCATATTAATACTTGGTCAGTCAGTTTCCATTACTGTATACACAAATATCAGTAGTGTTTTTAGTGTTATTATACTATTAGTATACTCATTATTATTCTACATGTTTAGAATAGAACTTAGAGATATAGTATTAGCGTACGAAACAATTGCAGAGCCATCGAGGGCGCCCGTGCAATTAATACTCCAGTGCTATGGGTTTTGGCCAATTATTGGCTTCTCCTATAATTTATCTATAATTCTAGTCACTTCCGGACTTTGGTAATCATTAATTGGGCGTGGCCGGCCGCGCGGTTGCCTGCGACCGAGCGCTACGGCACCCAACTGCGGTTGACCGGGTTACTTCCAGACCCTAGCGTCCGCCCCGGGCCACGCCCCCCCACCGGGGCGCAGCTATTCTGCAAGGGATAGGCGATGACGAACACACCCGGACACCGTCCGAACTCCCCCCATTTCTCCTCGGGTCCCTGCGCCAAGCGACCGGGCTGGTCGCCTAGGGCGCTGGAACGCGCCCTGGTCGGCCGCTCGCACCGCTCCAAGGAGGGGAAGGCGCGCCTCCTCGAGGTGATCGAGCGGTCGCGGGCGATCCTCAGCATGCCTCCCGACTACAAGCTGGCGATCGTGCCGGCCTCCGACACCGGCGCGGTCGAGATGGCGCTCTGGAGCCTCTTAGGCGCCCGCGGCGTCGAGGTGCTGGCCTGGGAAAGCTTCGGCGAGGGCTGGGCGACCGATGTCGCCCGGCAGCTCAAGCTCACGGACGTGCGCGTGCTCAAGGCGCCCTATGGCGCCCTTCCCGACCTGGCGGCGGTCGACTGGCGCCGCGACGTCGTCTTCACCTGGAACGGCACCACCTCGGGCGTGAAGGTGCCGGACGGCGCCTGGATCCCCGACGACCGCCAGGGCCTCGCCATCTGCGATGCCACCTCCGCCGCCTTCGCCATGGACCTGCCGTGGCCCAAGCTCGATGTCGTCACCTGGTCCTGGCAGAAGGTGCTGGGCGGCGAGGCCCAGCACGGCATGCTGGCCCTCTCGCCCCGCGCCATCCGGCGCCTGGAGAGCTACACCCCGCCCTGGCCGCTGCCGAAGCTCTTCCGGCTCACCAAGGGCGGCAAGCTCGACGAGGCGCCGTTCAAGGGCGAGACCATCAACACGCCCTCGATGCTGGCGGTCGAGGACGCGCTCGACGGGCTCCGCTGGGCCGAACAGGTCGGCGGCCTGAAGGGGCTGATCGGTCGGTCGCAGGCGAACCTGAAGGTGCTCGCCGACTGGGTCGACCGCACGCCATGGGCCGGGTTCCTCGCCGCCGATCCGGCGATCCGCTCCTCGACCTCGGTCTGCCTCTCCTTCGTCGACCCGTGGTTCCAGGGCCTTGCCGACGAGGCGAAGGCGACGGTCGCCAAGAAGGTCGCGAGCCTGCTGGAGACCGAAGGCGTCGCCTACGACATCGCCTCCTACCGCGACGCCCCGCCGGGCCTCCGCCTCTGGTGCGGCGCCACCGTCGAAGCCGCCGACTTGGAAGCCCTCACGCCCTGGCTCGACTGGGCCTATGCCCGCGCCAAGGCCGCCTGACCGGAGTCATCAGATCATGCCCAAAGTCCTGATTTCCGACGATCTCTCCCCGCGCGCGGCCGAGATCTTCCGCGCCCGTGGCATCGAGGTCGACGTCAAGGTCGGGCTCAAGCCCGACCGGCTCCGCGCCATCGTCGGCCAATATGACGGGCTCGCCATCCGCTCGGCGACCAAGGTCACGCGCGAGGTGCTAGAGGTCGCGACCAACCTCAAGGTCGTCGGCCGCGCCGGCATCGGCGTCGACAACGTCGACGTCAAGACCGCGACCCAGAAAGGCGTGGTGGTGATGAACACGCCCTACGGCAACGCCATCACCACCGCCGAGCACGCGATCGCGCTGATGTTCGCGCTCGCCCGCGAGATCCCGGCGGCCGACCGCTCGACCCGCGCCGGCAAGTGGGAGAAGAACCGCTTCATGGGCGTCGAGCTGTCGGGCAAGACGCTCGGCATCGTCGGCTGCGGCAACATCGGCTCGATCGTCGCCGATCGCGCCCTCGGCCTCAAGATGAAGGTGGTCGCCTTCGACCCGTTCCTCACCGAGGACCGGGCGAAAGTGCTCGGCATCGAGAAGGTCGAGCTCGACGAGCTCTTCGCCCGCGCCGACTTCATCACCCTCCATGCGCCGCTGACGGACTCGACCAGGAACATCGTCGACGCCCGGTCGCTGGCGAAGATGAAGAAGGGCGTGCGCCTCATCAATTGCGCCCGCGGCGGGCTGGTGGTCGAGGCGGACCTGAAGGCGGCGATCGAGTCCGGCCACGTCGCCGGGGCGGCGCTCGACGTCTTCGCGGCCGAGCCGGCCAAGGACAATCCGCTCTTCGCCTTGGAGCAGGTGATCGCCACGCCGCATCTCGGCGCCTCGACGACCGAAGCGCAGGAGAAGGTCGCCCTCCAGATCGCCGAGCAGATGAGCGACTTCCTCTTGACGGGCGCGGTGACGAACGCGCTCAACATGCCGTCGGTCTCGGCCGAGGAGGCGCCGAAGCTGAAGCCCTACATGCGGCTGGCCGAGCTGCTCGGCAGCATGCTCGGCCAGGTGGTCGAGCGCGAGGTGACCGCGGTCACCCTCGAGCTCGAAGGTCATGCCGCCGAGCTCAATCCGAGGCCGCTGATGCAAGCGGCGCTGACCGGGCTGTTCCGGCCGATGCTGGACAGCGTCAACATGGTGAACGCGCCGGAGATCGCGCGTCAGCGCAACATCGCCGTCAGCGAGACCCGGCACGAGCGCGACTGCGACTACCAGACGCTGCTCAGGCTCACCGTCGTGACCGAGGCGCGCTCGCGCTCGGCCGCCGGCACGCTGATCGGCGGCACGCGGCCGCGCCTCGTCGCCGTCCAGGACATCGCCATCGAGGCGGACTTCGGCAAGCACCTCCTCTACGTCCGCAACAAAGACAAGCCCGGGTTCATCGGCGCCATCGGCACCGTCCTGGGATCGGCCGGAATCAACATCGCCACATTCCATCTCGGCCGCACCGCGCCCGGCAAGGACGCGCTCTGCTTGATCGAAGTCGATCAGGCGATCCCGGAGGCCGTATTGGAGAAGGTGAAGGGCTTGCAGCAGGTCGAGCGCGTCCGGACGCTCAGCTTCTAGAGAGCGGCCTCACCGCGCCCCGCCCCGCGCTGAGGTCGGCGGCGACCTCGAGGAAGGCGCGGACCAGCGCGAGGTCGCGGCGCTCCTCCAGGCAGACCACGTATTCGGCGACCGCGAGGTCGGCGCCGGTGACGGCGATGCGGTGGAAGCGGTCGCCCGGCCGAAACTCGCTCTCGAAGACGACGCCGATGCCGAAGCCGGCGGCGACCACCTCGCCGACGCCCTCCCTGCCCTCGACCTCGATGATCGCTCCCGGGCGCACCGCGGCTGCGGCCAGCGTCGCCTCGAAGACGCCGCGGGTCACCGACCCGCGCTCGCGCAAGACCATGTCCTGCCCGGAAAGCTCGGCAAGCCGGATGCGACGGCGCCGGGCCCAGGCATGGCGATGCGGCACGAACAGAACGAGCCGGTCGGCGCGGAAGGGGAGCGTGAACAGGCGCGGATCGGCGGTGAGCTTGGCCATCACCGCGACATCGGCCTCGTGGTCGAAGAGCCGGCGCAGCACCGAGACCGAGTTGCCGAGGCTCAAGGAGAAGGTGAGGCCGCCATGCCGGCGCTTGAGCTCGGCCAGGATCGGCACCGCGTGATAGGCGGAGTCGGCGCTGACCCGGACGTGCCCCCGGGTGAGCGCGGAGGTGCCGGAGAGGAGCGCCCGCGCCTCATCCTCGAGAGCGAAGAGCCGGCTGGTCAGCGCATAGAGGCCCTGGCCGAGCTCGGTCAGCTGGGCGCCGCGCCCCCGCCGCTCGAACAGCCTCACGCCATAGGTGCTCTCCAGGGCCTTCACCTGCCCAGAAAGGGTCGGCTGGCCGACGCCGGCGACGGCCGCAGCCCTGGTGAAGCCGCGTTCGCGGGCGACGTGGTGGAAGGCGCGGAGCTGGGTCGGATTCATATCTATTTTATCGATAGTTCATATCCGTATAATGTATTGGATTTATAATGAATGGAAGTCGACCCTCGGCCGACGCCGAAGCCTGCCGGAGTCCCCGATGCCGACCAAGCCTGCCGCCTCCGAGACCGGCGATCCGCTGCTGCTCACGCCCGGGCCGCTCACCACCTCGCGGTCGGTCAAGCAGGCGATGGTCCACGACTGGGGCTCGCGCGACGCGGCTTTCATCGAGATCAACCGCGCCGTCCTCGACCGGATCGTCGAGATCGCCGGCGCCGCCGGAACCCATGCGACCGTGCCGATGCAGGGCAGCGGCACCTTCGCGGTCGAGGCGATGCTCACGACCTTCGTGCCGAGGGACGGCAAGATCCTCCTGCTGGTCAACGGCGCCTATGGCCATCGCGCCGCCAAGATCTGCGCCATCGCCGGCCGCGCGCATCTGGTCCAGGAGACGCCGGAGGACACGCCGCCCAGTCTCGCCCGGCTCGAGGCGGCGCTCGCCGCCGATCCGGCGATCACCCACGTCTTCGCCGTACATTGCGAGACCACCTCCGGGATCCTCAACCCGATCCGCCAGATCGCCGGCGTCGTCGCCGCCCATGGCCGCCGGCTGCTGGTCGACTCGATGAGCGCCTTCGGCGCGCTCGAGATCGACGCTGGCGCCGTCCCCTACGACGCGCTCGCCGCCTCCTCCAACAAATGCCTGGAAGGCGTGCCCGGCATGGGCTTCGTTGTTGGCCGCCTGGGCGCCCTCAAGGCAGCGAAAGGCAACGCCACCACTCTGGTCCTCGACCTCCACGACCAGTGGCAGGCCTTCGAGAGGACCGGACAGTGGCGCTTCACCCCGCCGATCCACGTCATCGCGGCACTCCACCAGGCGATCGAGGAGCACCGCGCCGAGGGCGGCGTCAAGGGTCGCGGCGCCCGCTACGCCGGCAACTGTCGTCTTCTGATCGACGGGATGGCCAAGCTCGGCTTCGAGCCGCTGCTGGCGCCCGAGCTCCAGGCGCCGATCATCGTCACCTTCCACATGCCCGCGCATCCGGCGTTCAGGTTCCAGGTCTTCTATGACGGGCTCAAGGATCGCGGCTATGTCATCTATCCGGGCAAGCTGACCGTCGCCGACTCCTTCCGCATCGGCTGTATCGGCCGCATCGGGCCCGAGCACATCAAGGGTGCGCTCGCCGCCGTCGCCGAGGTGCTGGCCGAGATGGGCGTCACCCTGAAGAAGGCCGCCTGAGCATGGGCGTCACCGTCAACGGCCGCGACTACCGTGCCCCGAAGGCCCCGCTGGTGGTAGTCTGCGTCGACGGTTCGGAGCCCGGCTACATCGAGCGCGCGGCCGAGGCAGGCGAGGCACCCTTCCTCGGCCGGCTGTTGAAGGACGGCACCAGCCGGCTCGCCGACTGCGTCGTGCCGAGCTTCACCAATCCCAACAACCTCTCGATCGTGACGGGCGTGCCGCCATCGGTGCACGGCATCTGCGGCAACTATTTCTTCGATCCCGAGGCCAAGGCCGAGGTCATGATGAACGACCCGAAGCATCTTAGGGTCGACACCATCTTCAAGGCCTTCCAGGGCGCCGGCGCCCGCATCGCCATCGTCACCGCCAAGGACAAGCTCCGCGCGCTGCTCGGCAAGGGCCTGAAGCTCGGGCCGGCCAAGGCGGTCTGCTTCTCCTCCGAGAGGGCCGACAAGACCAGCCTCGCCGAGAACGGCATCGAGGACGTGATGGGCCTGGTCGGCCGGCCGTTGCCGAACGTCTATTCGGCGGACTTGAGCGAGTTCGTCTTCGCCGCGGGTGTCCGCCTGATGGAACGCGACACGCCGGAGGTGATGTACCTCTCGACCACCGATTACATCCAGCACAAGCACGCGCCGGGAACGCCGGTCGCCAACGCCTTCTACCGGATGATCGACGGCTACCTCGGCAGGCTGGATGCGCTCGGTTGCGTCGTCGCGCTGACCGCCGACCACGGCATGAATGCCAAGTTCAACGCCGCGGGCCGGCCCGACGTGATCTACCTCCAGGACCTGCTGGACCAGTGGATCGGCGCCGGCAAGACCCGGGTGATCCTGCCGATCACCGATCCCTACGTCGTCCATCACGGGGCCCTCGGCTCCTTCGCCACCGCCTATCTGCCGGAGAGCGAGGTCGCCGACGTGCTCGAACGCCTGAAGCGGCTCGACGGCATCGAAGCGGCGCTGACCCGCACCGAGGCGGCCACCCGTTTCGAGCTGCCGCCCGAGCGCATCGGCGACGTCGTCGTCGTCTCGACCCGCCACAAGGTTCTGGGCACCAGCGTCGCCCGCCACGATCTTTCCGGACTGACCGAGCCGCTGCGGAGCCACGGCGGAATCTCCGAGCAGAAGGTGCCGATGATCGTCAACCGCCCGGCCGATCTCGCCGGCACCGGGCGTCTCCGGAACTTCGACATCTTCGACGTCGCGCTCAACCGCGTCGCCCACTGAAGGATCAGCGTTATGACCGCCCAGCGGCGCCCGCTACCGAAACCCGAGATCCGCCACGAGACGCTGAGACTCGCCGGCCGCAAGGTCGAGGGCGAGGGTCGGATCGAGGTCTTCAACCCGTACACCAACGAGGTCGTCGGCACGGTGCCGCGGGCACGGCGAGAGCAGGTCGCCGAAGCCTTCGCTATCGCCGCGGGCTACAAACCGAAGCTGACGCGCTACGACCGCCAGAAGATCCTTATGACGACGGCCGAGCTGCTCGCCAAGCGGAAGGACGCGCTCTCCGACCTGATCACCGCCGAGAGCGGGCTCTGCAAGAAGGACTCGCTCTACGAGGTCGGGCGCGCCTACGACGTCTTCCACCTGGCGGGGCAGCTCGCGATCCTCGATGATGCCGAGACCTTCGCCTGCGACATCACCCCGCACGGCAAGGCGCGCCGCGTCTTCACGCTGCGCCAGCCGCTTCGCGCCATCAGCGCGATCACGCCTTTCAATCACCCGATGAACATGGTGGCGCACAAGATCGCCCCGGCGATCGCCACCAACAACCGCATCGTCGTCAAGCCGACCGAGCTGACGCCGCTGACCGCGCTCGCCCTTGCCGACGTCCTCTACGAGGCCGGTCTGCCGCCGGAGATGCTGTCGGTGGTCACAGGCCAGCCCCAGGACATCGGCGACGAGATGATCGTCAACCCGAACATCGAGCTCGTCACCTTCACCGGCAGCGTCAGAACGGGCAAATACATCGCCGCCAAGGCGGGATATCGCCGCGTCGTGCTCGAGCTCGGCGGCAACGACCCGCTGATCGTCATGGAGGACGCCGACCTCGACAAGGCGGCCGACCTCGCAGTCGCCGGCGCCACGAAGAACTCGGGCCAACGCTGCACCGCGGTCAAGCGCATCCTGGTCGTGGACGCGGTCGCCGACGACTTCGCCAAGCTGGTGGCCGCCAAGGCGAAGAAGCTGAAATGCGGCGACCCGACGGACCGGGAGACAGACGTCGGCACGGTGATCACCGAGGACGCGGCCAAGCTCTTCCAGCGCCGTGTGATCGACGCGGTCGGCCACGGCGCCGAGCTGCTCTGCGGCAACGACCGGAGGGGGGCTCTGTTCCCGCCGACCGTCGTCGACCGCGTGCCCTTCGACTGCGAGCTCGTCCGCGAGGAAACCTTCGGTCCGGCGGTCCCGATCATCCGCGTCGCCGACATCGAGGATGCGATCCGCGTCGCCAACTCGACCGCCTTCGGCCTATCCTCGGGCGTCTGCACCAACCGCTTCGACTACATCCAGCGCTTCATCGAGGCGCTGGACGTCGGCACCGTGAATGTCTGGGAAGTGCCGGGCTATCGGATCGAGATGTCGCCGTTCGGCGGGATCAAGGACTCCGGTCTCGGCTATAAGGAAGGGGTGAAGGAGGCGATGAAGAGCTTCACCAACGTGAAGACCTACTCGCTTCCTTGGCCGACCTGACGCCGGACGTCCCGGAAACGCCGTCAAAAAAGGGTAACAGGGTTCATAGAGGGTTCACGCTTCAACAGGGGAGATCAACCATGACACGTCACCGCATATGGATGCCGCTGGCGCTGGCGGCGATGGCCGCGCTGGTCGCGCTGCCGTCGGACGCGCTCGCCCAGAAGACCCGGATCACCGTCTACACCGCCCTCGAGAACGATCAGCTCGGCCCCTACAAGGCCGCTTTCGAGGCGGATAACCCGACGGTCGAGATCGCCTGGGTTCGCGATTCCACCGGTGTGATGACCGCGCGCCTGGTGGCCGAGAAGGACAATCCGCGTGCCGACGTCATCTGGGGCCTCTCGGCCTCCTCGGTCGTCCTGTTCGAGAACATGGGCATGCTGACGGGTTACACGCCGAAGGGCGCCGACGGCATCAAGCCGGTATTCCGGGACGCGAAGAACCCGGCCATGTGGACGGGCATGGACGCCTATCTCTCGGTCGTCTGCTTCAACACGAAGGAGGCCGAAAAGACCAAGGCGCCGGCGCCGAAGTCGTGGAAGGACCTGACGAACGCCGCCTACAAGGGCCAGATCGTCATGCCGAATCCGGCCTCCTCCGGCACCGGCTATCTCACCGTCGCCGCCTGGCTGCAGGTGATGGGCGAGGCCGAGGGCTGGAAGTACATGGACGCGCTCCATCAGAACATCGCCGTCTACACCCATTCCGGCTCGGCGCCCTGCGTCCAGGCTGCGACCGGCGAGCGGCTGATGGGGATCGGCTTCGACATGCGGGGCGCGGTCGAGAAGACCAAGGGGGCGCCGATCGACCTGATCCTGCCGAGCGAGGGCGCCGGCTGGGAGATGGAGGCGACCGCCATCGTCAAGGGCACCAAGAACCTCGATGCGGCCCAGAAGCTGGTCGACTGGACCATCTCCCGGAAGGCGAACGAGCTCTACGGCAAGTACTACGCCATCGTCGCCATGCCCGGCATCAACGCCGCGCCGCCGAACTATCCGGCCGGCGCCGAGAAGGCCATGGTGAAGAACGACCTGGCCTGGATGGCCAAGGAGCGCGACCGCATCCTCGCCGAATGGACCAAGCGTTACGACGGCAAATCCGCCCCGAAGTGAGGTAAGCTGGCCCCCGGGCGAACCCGCGTCGAAGACGGGTCGCCCGGGGAAGCCGGACGAGGGGGAGTTGGCATGGGCGTTTCCGGCGGGCCGCCGTACCTCAGCATTGGTCGTCTCACCAAGCGGTTCGGAGCGTTCACCGCGCTCGACGACGTCTCCCTCGAAGTCTTCGCACGCGAGTTCGTGGTGTTCCTCGGCCCCTCCGGCTGCGGCAAGACCACGCTGCTCAGGGCCATCGCCGGGCTCGACATCCAGACCGCCGGCACCATCCACCAGGACGGCCAGGACGTCTCATCGCTGCCGCCGGCCGAGCGCGACTTCGGCATCGTCTTCCAGTCCTACGCCCTCTTCCCCAATCTCAGCGTCCGCGACAATGTCGGCTACGGCTTGGTCTCCCGCGGGAAGTCGCGGGCCGAGACCCTGTCGCGCGTGACCGAGCTTCTGGCGCTCGTCGGCATGCCCGACGCCGGGCCCAAGTACCCCTCCCAGCTTTCCGGCGGCCAGCAGCAGCGGGTCGCCCTCGCCCGCGCGCTCGCGATCTCGCCCGGCCTCCTGCTGCTGGACGAGCCGCTCTCCGCCCTCGACGCCCGGGTCCGCCAGCACCTTCGCCACGAGCTGAAGGATCTGCAGCGGAAGCTCGGCATCACCACGATCATGGTGACCCACGACCAGGAGGAGGCGCTCGTCCTCGCCGACCGCATCGTGGTGATGAACCACGGCGTCATCGAGCAGGTCGGCACGCCGACGGAGATCTACCGCAAGCCGGCGAGCCCCTTCGTCGCCGACTTCGTCGGCACGATGAACTTCCTTGAGGCGATGGTGGCCGCGCCCGGCACCGTCTCCATCGCCGGTCGCAGCTTCCGCGTCGACAGCCTGAACGGCATGAAGCCGGGTACGGCGGCGCTGATCTGCATCCGCCCGGAGGACGTGAAGACCCGCAATGTCGAGCCCGGATCGGAGAATGCGCTCGAGGTCGAGGTGAGGTCGCTCGAGTTCCTGGGGGCTTTCGCCCGGGCGCGGCTCGCAGCGGCCGACGGCGCCGGCCCCGACCTGGTCGCCGACTTCTCGATCAACCTGCTGCGCGACCTCGGGGTCGAGCCCGGGCTCCGGCTGCCGGTGGCGCTGCCCGCCGACCGCCTCCGCGCCTTCCCCAAAGCCGGATGACAGCGGCCACCGCCCCGCCGATCCGCGCCAGGGCGTCGCGCGACGATCTGATCATGCGGGCATGCCTTGGGCTCTTCGCCCTCTGGCTTCTGGTCGCGGTCGCGCTGCCGCTGTGGTCGCTCCTTTCCAAGAGCTTCCAGGACCGCGACGGCGTCTTCGTCGGATTCGCCAACTATCTCCGCTACGTCGAGACCCCCGCCCTCTTCCAGTCGTTTTGGAACAGCCTGTTCGTCGCCGCGGCGACCACCGCCATCGTCGTCCCGCTCGCCTTCGTCTACGCCTATGCGTTGACGCGAAGCTGCATGCGGTTGAAGCCGCTGTTCCAGGGCCTCGCGCTGATCCCGATCCTGGCGCCGTCGCTGCTGCCGGCGATCTCGCTCATCTATCTCTTCGGCAACCAGGGGCTGCTCAAGGGTTGGCTCTTCGGCCAGCCGGTCTACGGCGCCGTCGGCATCGTCACCGCCCAGGTCTTCTACTGCTTCCCGCATGCGATGATGATCCTGGTGACCGCGCTGTCGATGGCCGACCAGCGCCTCTACGAGTCGGCCGATGCGCTCGGCGCCTCCCGGCTCCGCGTCTTCCTGACGGTGACGCTGCCGGGCGCAAAATACGGCCTGATCTCGACCGCCTTCGTCATCTTCACCCTGGTGATCACCGACTTCGGCATCGCCAAGGTGGTCGGCGGGCGCTTCAACGTGCTGGCGACCGACATCTACAAGCAGGTGATCGGCCAGCAGAACTTCGAGATGGGCGCGGTTGTCGGCGTCATCCTGCTGGCGCCGGCGCTGCTCTCCTTCGCCGTCGACCGCGTCGTCGCCCGCCGCCAGGTGGCGCAGCTCTCGGCCCGTGCGGTGCCGTTCGAGCCGAAGCCCCGGCGCGGTCGCGACCTCGCGCTCACGGTCTTCTGCCTCGGCATCGGTCTCACCATCCTCGGCGTCTTCGCCGTCTCCGTCTGGGCCTCGTTCATCACCTTCTGGCCGTACAATCTGACGCTTACCCTCAAGAACTACGAGTTCGGCAATTTCGATCCGCTCGGGTGGAGCGTCTACGTCAACTCGCTGATCATGGCCTCGGCGTCCGCGGTCTTCGGCACCGCCATCGTCTTCCTTGGCGCCTATCTGGTCGAGAAGTCGAAGGGCTTCGGCCTCGGCCGCGGCCTCGTGCATCTGCTGGCGATGATCCCGCTCGCCGTGCCCGGCCTGGTGCTGGGCTTGAGCTACATCTTCTTCTTCAACATGAGGGGAAATCCGCTGGGCGTGCTCTACGGCACGATGGCGCTGCTGGTCGTCAACACCATCGCCCACTTCTACACGGTGAGCCACCTGACGGCTCTGACCGCCTTGAAGCAGCTCGATCAGGAGTTCGAAGCGGTTTCGGCCTCGCTCAAGGTCCCTGTCTGGCGCACCTTCTTCAAGGTCACCGTGCCGATCTGCCTGCCGGCGATCCTCGACGTCACGATCTACCTGTTCGTCAACGCGATGACGACGGTCTCGGCGGTGATCTTCCTCTATTCGAGCGAGACCAAACCCGCGGCCCTCGCCATCGTCAACATGGACGAATCCGGCTTCACCGCGGGAGCCGCGGGGATGGCGACGGTGATCGTCTTCACTTCGGCCGCGGTCAAGCTGGCGCAGCTCGGCCTCTCGCGCTTGCTCTCACGGACGCAGGCCTGGCGGACCCGATGAAACGACTGTTCCCGATCCTCGCGGTGGCGATCCTCATCGCAGGCTGCGCCGATGCCGGCGACATCGCCGTGCGCACACTGGAGAACATCGCTCGCGCCGCCTGCACCGCCGCCCACAACTGCGCCAACGTCTGCCCGGACGGCTCGACGGCGAGCCCGCACACGTGGAGCTGTCCCGGCCGACCCTAGAGCGAGGGTATCGGAACCGCGACTAAGGAAGATCGCCCCGCTCAATTGTCCTTCAAAAGCACGTTCGCCATAATCGTAATAAATAGAGCAAGAAGCGATATGCCACTGAAACACGTCAAAATGTAAACGACGTTGTCAACAAACGCGAGACCATCAAGCAAGTCGGCTTTCGCTCCAAATGTAAACAAAGCACCAGAGCTGGCTGGCTTCGTCTGGAAAGTCAATTTTCTCGTCAAAAAATTGCAAGCCGGCTAGATCCCACTGGCTCTCTAGAGCGTTTTCCGATCATTCTGGCTCGTAGCCTGAGTTTGTGAAGAAGTTGGCGCAGTCTGTCGCCGTGAAGAGTTCGATGGCGTTTGCGATGGCTTCCCAGAGAGCGTCGCGGGTGCGAGCGGCAGTTTTTCGCAGGAAGGCC
>SHVZ01000085.1 GCA_009694025.1 Alphaproteobacteria bacterium
GGGGCATCACTCCGGTCGGGCTACGCCCTCCCTGCGTGCCGCCCCGACAACGGCACACCGCAACGACAACCGGCAGAGGCTCCACTTATCCAGCGGCGAAACCTGTCCAGACGAAGCCAGCCAGCTCTCTTACGTGGCCGAAGCATATAGACCGACTTCATCGTGGGGTGGCCCGCTAGCTCTGCAAACATCTCATACAACGCCGCACGCTTGTTCCCCGTGTGACCATAGCGAGCATCCAATTTTTCTCGAACACGCAAGGGAGAGAACTCCTTCATCCGCGCCTTCTTGTCCGCTCGGCGCCACTTTTCGATGAGTGTGCGATCCCCAGCGAACAGGTCCAGCAAGAATACCGTTTCCAGTATGTCGCGCATGATCAGCGTGGCGATTTGATTGTATCCCGACAACGCGAGCTTCACGCCTGCGCCGAAGGCGTTGAAGATACGCATTCCGAGGACCTGAACGAGTTTCAGGTCTTCATCCCTCGTGTCGAACTGGCGCAGCATGTCTGCGAGTTCCATCGCGCGCTCAACCACGACTAGGTGAAGTTGGAGTCGCTTGTCTTCGCTGACTAGTGCTAGGGCCTTGCGGCGCAGCACCTCCTCGCCGCGGTGAAGAGTCCTGAGATTTTTGGGAAGACTCGTGTCAGCCATGGAGCGCCCCGCTGGAATGCGCCTACATTGTCACTTGCCGCAAAGCACGCTGCTAGCTCTGCACCTGTCGCTACACCAATTTGATGCTCCGCTCGCTCACCTTCTGAACGTCGACACTAGTCGAACCGGTGCCCGCCCCCATATCGTTTGACATAGTCCAGTGAGGGAAATGGAGGGACGAGGGCATGACGCCTCGCCAATTTCTAGAGCGGTTTGTGCGGCCGACATATCAGGAGCTAGTAGCGGCGGACAACGCCTTGAGCGAAGCCAGTTACCAGAAACAGCCTAGCAGTTTGCTGAAAAAGGGTTTCGCACCCTATCAGTGAGCAATGTTGGTTCAAGAACGAAGGCTGCGACGCACGATCGATTTAAAACTGCGCTCGTTCTGATTCGATCCGTCCTCATTGTCGCTCGATCCGAGTTTTTCAGCAAACTGCTAGTGCTGACCTTATTCAACAGCGTGAGGAATTGGTTTTTGCGAAAGAATTTAGCGCAGCGACGCAGGCCTACCATCTTTCAGATCACATCTGGAATGCGTATGGCAGCACTGAGCCGCTCAAGGTGTTTGGAACAAACACACTTCGCGAATATCGTGCCTATCTGAATAAGCATGAATGCCACTGCCATATCTCCAAGCGGCACGTTGCAGACCTAGCGCTTTTGAGGTCCATCAACGATGCGCTCAAGCATCACACGCTTACTTCGACCGGTCACCGTTTTGACGATGTTTCCGCGTTCATTCTTGGCCCATCGGAGTCTGGCAGATTGCCGTTTGGCGAATTTAAGTGGGGCAACAAGAATCTTCTCGCCGTCGTGGACAAGAGAACAATAGCGTCGACCGGGAAGGAATCCGTTCGATCAGTTCGAGCCGTGCTGCATAACGTCATCGACATGTGGGAGCGGCTATTTATCGAGAAAGCACTATAACAGCCCCGTCACGCGCGTGATGGTCGCTTCTTCGTTTGTCGGAAACGCTGTGATGTAGCTGCGGGCATGGGAGAGACGTATGAAGCACCTACTTGCGGGTCTGTTTCTCGTGCTGGCAATCGAAGCTCACGCCGATACCCGCGACGATCTGCTAGTAGCGGTCGCGACCATCGAAGCAAGCGTTGATCACGGCGTGTCCGCGGCACGTTTCGCTGAGCAGGCGCTTCGGTTGGACATCGCACACCGCGTCCAGGTCGCGAAGAAGGCATCCCGCGGCGCGGCGGACAAAGCTGCGCGCGAATTAGTAGCCGCGTCGAACGCCGTTGCAAGGGTGTGGGCGTTGCTGCGGGAGAGGCTTTGCACGTATGGCGCGAGCGAAGGGAAGGTGTCGTTTAGTTCGACCGGCTGGTGCAGAGGCCAGTTCGCGCCAGTGTACGCAATGCTCGGCGTCGAGCTGCCGCTCAGCGTTATTCGTGAGGAGTATCCAGTCGCCTCAGAAGTGATTGGTCCGCTTCTTACTAGGCTGTCGCTACTGTCCAAAGCGGCGATGGACGCGCTGGCGGCGGAGTGATGCGACGCGCATGACCGGTTCCCCACACTGCATCGCCCCTGTAATACGCAGGGGTGCATCGGCATAGGGAGAGCTTCAGACGGTTCCGTATGAACGGATCGCGCCCTAGCCGCGCTGCTTCGCCAGCCGCTCGAGCTCGGTCGCCGCCGACTCCAGGTTCTTCAGCATCCGCTCCATCTCGACCCGCTGCATCGGCGGCACCTTGTAGCTGGCGAGGCCGTGGCGGAGGCCGGCGGCGCGCTCGCGAAAGCGCTGGGCCTTGGCGAGGTACTGCTCGGGACCGTCGAGCTCGCGGCCGCCCTTGGCCGGCCGCCTCGTCCACATCGTGCGTTTGCCGCCGGTCATCTGGACGCCAGGATCATCAGCATGATCGTGCCGACGGCGATCCGGTACCAGCCGAAGGGGGCGAAGCCGCGCCGCGAGACGAAGTCCACGACGACGCGGACGACCGCCAGCGCCGAGAGGAAGGCGACGACGAAGCCGACGGCGATCAGCACGCCGCCGTCGAAGGTGAGGTCATGGCGGTTCTTGTAGAGGTCGAAGGTCGCCGCGCCCAGCATGGTCGGGATGGCGAGGAAGAAGGAGAACTCGGCCGCCGCCCGCCGCTCGACGCCGAGGAGGAGGGCGCCGAGGATGGTGGCGCCCGAGCGCGAGACGCCGGGGATCATCGCCAGCACCTGGCAGAAGCCGATCTTGAGGGCGAGGAGGGCCGAGAACTCCTCGACCTCCTTGACCGCCGTAGGTCGCGGCTTCGCCTCGATGGCGAGGATGGCGAGTCCGCCGAGGATCAGGCTGGCCGAGACCACCCAAGGCGAGAACAGCACCGATTTGATGAAGCCGTGGGCGAAGACGCCGATGACGGCGGCCGGAAGGAAGGCGAGGATGACGGCGACGGCGAAGCGCCGGGCCCGCGGATCGGCCGGCAACCCGATCGCCACGCGCCAGAGCCGGGCTAAGTAGACGACGCAGACCGCGAGGATGGCGCCCAGCTGGATCACCACCTCGAACACCTTCCCCGGCGGTCCCTGGAATCCCAGGAGGTCGACCAGCAAGATCAGGTGCCCGGTCGAGGACACCGGGATGAACTCGGTCAGTCCCTCGACCAGGCCGAGGAAGACGGCGGCGAAGAGGTTCCCGAGTGCCATCAGGCGGGCCAGATCACCGGGAAGGCCGGGCTGTCCATCGGCGCGCCGGGCTCGGGCGCGTCGGGTTGGGGCGGCGGCGACATGAAGCCGTCGCGGAGCACGTAGCGGGCGTCGTCGCCGGTGAAGCGGGCGGCGAAGGCGCGTCGCCGGGTGGAAAGCGGATTGCCGGGCGCGCCGTGGAGCGTCAGCGCATGGAAGGCGATGCAGTCGCCTGGCTCCAGGTCCCAGGCGAGCAATTTGTAGCGGCCGCGGTCGGCGTCGATATTCGGCACCGCCTCGCCGTGGGCAGCGTCGGCGTGATCCTTCGCGTCGACGAAACGCCTGGGCGTGTACCACTTGCCCCAGCGGTGCGAACCGGCGACGTATTCGACACAGGTCCGCCGCGGGACCGGATCGAGCGGGATCCACAGGCTGACGATCTGCGTGCCGTCGACGAAATAGTAGGGCTGGTCATGGTGCCAGGGCGTCGGTTCGAGGGTTCCCGGCTCCTTCACCAGCACGTGCTCGTGGAAGAGGTTGACCTTGCTTGCGCCCATCAGGCGCGCGGCCAAAGCTGCCGCCGGAGACTCCCGGAAGAAGCGCTCATAGGCGGGAATGCGCCGCCAGTTGCAGTAGTCGCCGAAAAAGAGTCCGGGCTTGCCCTCGGGCGTGTAGCGCTTGGCGTAGGGGCCGGGGTTCGCGAGGTTCTCCTCGACGCCGTCGGCCAGCAGCTCGATCCACTCGGGCGCAAGCACCCGGCGGAGCGCCACCGCGCCGTCCCGGCGGTAGGCCTCGACCGTCGCGTCGTCGATGTGCATGGCCCCGACTTCTCGCCGATTCGCCGGCCGCCGGCAACAGCGGCCTGCCCTGAATCGCCGGAGATTCACGGCGTGTGGAGCCTACCTCAACGCGGCCGCGATGTTGCCGCCATCGACGGTGAGCACGGCAGCCGTGGTCTTCTCGGCGGACGCCAGCGCCACGAAAGCTTGGGCGACGTCGCCGGCCTTGACCTCGCGCCCGAGGAGATTGCCGGACATGTAGTCCTTCTCCGAGAGGCCGCGCGCCTTCGACCGGCTCTTGACCATGTCGTCGGTGAGGAGGCCTGTCCGCACGCGATCGGCGTTGACGGCATTGGCGCGGATGCCGTCGCGGCCATAGTCGACCGCGTATTGGCGGACCAGGAAGAGGGTCGAGGCCTTGGGCAGGCCGTAGGGACCGAAGTCCGGGCCCGGGTTCACCGCCTGCTTGGAGACGTTGAAGAGGAGGCAGCCGCCGTTCCCTTGCGTCTTCATCAGGCGGACGGCGTTCTGCGCCACCGTCTGGTGGGCGAAGAAGTTGAGCTCGAAGCTGGCTCTGAGCGTCGCGTCGTCGACCTCGCCGATCCGGCCCTGCCAGGCGGCGCCGGCGTTGGAGACGAGGATGTCGACGCCGCCGAAGGTGGCGGCCACCTTGTCGAAGGCGCGCCGCACGTCGTCGGCCTTGGTGACGTCGCAGCCGATGCCGATTCCGCCCAGCTTCTTGGCGGCGGCCTGGGCGGCCTCGCCGTCCCGGTCGATCAGGGCGACCTCCGCACCTTCGCGGGCGAAAGCCTCGGCGGTGGCGAATCCGATGCCGGAGGCGCCGCCGGTGACGACGACGATCTGGCGGGCGAAGCGGTTCTCCGCCTCCTTGCCGAGCTTCGCCTGCTCCAACGACCAGTACTCGACGTCGAAGAGGTCCGCCTCCGAGATGCTTTCGAAGCGGCCGATCGCCTCGGCATCGAGGATGGCGTCGATGGCGTTGACGGCGACGTCGGCGTTGACCTTGGCGTCCTTCGAGGACTTACCGAGGGCGAAGAGGCCGACGCCCGGCACGAGAACGATGCGCGGCACCGTATCCAGCATCGTCTTCTTCGGTTTGGCGTTGGCATTGTTGCGGGCGAAATACGCCTTGTAGTCCTCGGCGTAGGCGGCGAGCGCCGCCTTGGCCGCGGCGGCGAAGCCTGGCAAGTCGTCGGTCTTGGGCGCCGGCAGGATCAGCGGCTTCGGCTTGGTGCGGATGACGTGGTCGGGCGTCACGGTGCCGGCCTGGGCGTATCGGGCGACCTCGGCGCCGTCGACGAAGGCCCGGACCTTGTCCGAGGTCCGGAACTCCAGCACCCAGCGCCTCCAGACGCCGTCGTCGGGCGCGACCGGAATCGCGAGGAGACCGCGGAGGAGAGGGGCGATGTCGGCGACACCCGCCGTCGTCGCCGGCAGCTTGACCTGGGTCTGCGACTTCCGCCCCTTGGCGAGCCGTGCCTCGGCAAGGCTCACCAGCTCGATCATCCGGTCATAGGCCGCCTTCGCCGTCTCGCCCCAGGTGAAGATGCCGTGCTTGTAGAGGATCAGACCCTCCGCCTTCGGCGCCTTGGCCGCGGCGGCGCCGGCCATCTTCGCCAGGGCGAAGCCCGGCATCACGTACTCGACGATCGCGGCGCGATCGCCGAAGACCTCGTGGGTGATCTTCATGCCGTCGGGCTGGTCGGTCAGCGCCAGGACGGCGTTGGCGTGGGTGTGGTCGATGAACTTGTGCGGCAGGAAGGCGTGGAACAGAGTCTCGACCGACGGGTTCGGCGCGCCTGAGTCCAGGAGATTGCAGCGCTGGAAATTGACCATGTCCTCGTCGGAGAGGCGGTCGAGCTTCTGCAGCTTCAAGAGCGGCTCGAGGCGGACGGCCGGCAGGCCCGGCGGTTCGATCGTACCCATGTCCCAGCCCGAGCCCTTGACGCAGAGCACGTCGAGCTCGTCGCCGAGCGTGTCCTTCATCCGGGTCTTGACCGAGGTGTTGCCGCCGCCATGCAGCACCAGCCTGGGCTCGCCGCCGAGGAGCCGCGTCGTGTAGGTGCGAAGCGCCAGGTCGCGGTTGACGCCCTTGGCGGCGTAGCGGGCGGCCGCTTCCTCGGCCGCGGCGTCGGACCACAGGTTCTGCATGGATTGGGCTCCTCGGGAACGGCCCCGGGACTACACCGGACGCGCCGGTCTTTCAAGCGCGGCTAGACGATCTCGACTGGCGCCTGCGGAACGGTCTTCCAGAACTCGGCGTCGTGGCCGAAGAAGATGGTGGCGCCGCCCGCCTGCAAGGCGGCCAGCCGGTCGAGCGAGACGCGCATGGCATCGTGATCGTGCGCGCGGAGCGGCAGCCGGCGCTCGGTGAGCGTGCGGCAGAAATAGCAGGCGTCGGCTGCCAGCACGACCGTGCGGCCGTCGAGGCGCACCTTCAGGGACTGGTGGCCCGGTGTGTGGCCGTGGGTCGGCAGGCAGACGAGTCGTCCATCGCCGAACACGTCATGCTCGCCATCGATCTGGATAACCTTGTGGCCGAGGTCGAAATCCTTGCGGGTGAAGCCGCGCGCCGCCGCGATGTCGGGATCGAATCCGGCCTGCCACTCTCGCTTCTGCACCATGACCGTAGCATTGGGCAGCAGCGCATTGCCGCCGACATGATCGAAATGCAGATGGGAGTTGATGACGAGGTCGACCTTCGCCGGATCGCGACCGAAGGCCTGGAGCTTCGCCGTCACCTCGTCGCCCGGCTTGTAGTTGAAGCGGAACAGCTGGGCGAGCCTCGGGCCGTAGCGGCCGGTCGGGCCCGACTGGAGGTCGGGATGCATGCCGGTGTCGAACAGCACACGCCCCTTGGGATGCTCGATGAGGTAGCACGGGATCGGCAGATCGACCTCGCCCTCGCCGCCCTCCATCATGCCCGAGAGCTGGCCGGTCAGGCAGCCGCATGTCATGGCGAACAGACGCATGCTCATGGTGTCACCACCCGGACTCCTAGAAGCGACGACGCCGACCGAGGCGGATGCCCGGGCCGGCGTCGGATGACCGGAAGCGGGTCGGTCAGGTCTTGTAGCTGGTACCGCAATCGCGCTCGAGCTGGCGGACCTGGGCATCGAAGCTGAGGCGCGCGTCGATCCTGTCGCCGAACGCGCCCTTGTGATCCCATTTGAGATGTGCCGGCTGCTCGCGGAGCTTCAATCCCGTCCACATGGCGCGGAGCTGGTCGCCGCAGGTGTGCTCGCAGATGCCGAGTTCGGAGAAGGCGTCGTGCACGGTCGGGCCGACCACGGTGACGCCGTGGTTCGCCATCACCATGATGGTCTTGTCGCCGAGGCCGCGGGCGATGCGGTTGCCCTCGTCGAGATCGAGGGCCGGGCCCGCCATCTCGTCGTCATAGGCGATGCGGTCGTTGAAGATCAGGTTGTTGTGGTGGGCGAGCGCGACCCGACCGTTCTCCAGCAGCGACAGCGCCGTGAGGTTCGGCGGATGGACGTGGAGCACGCATTTGGCGCTCGGGTGGTCGCGATGGATCGGTACGTGGATGTTGTAGGTGACGTCCCGGATCTCGCCCTTGCCGGCCAGCACGTTGCCCTTGAAGTCGCAGAGCAGCAGGTTGCTGGCGGTGATCTCCGAGAACAGGAGGCCGCGGGCGTTGACGAAGAAGGTGTCGTCTGAGCCCGGCACCATCAGGCTGTAATGGTTGCCGATGCCCCGGTTCCAGCCGAACTTGTAGGTGAGCTGGAAGGCGGCGGCGAGGTCGACGCGGGCCTGCCACTCGAGCTCGTCCTGCCGGCTGTTGGAAAGCTTGATCGCGGTCATTTCGGAAGGATCCTCTTTGGGACGACGACTCGCCTCTATCTTTCCAAATGGAAAGGGAATGCGCCAGTCCGATCTTGGTGTCGGGTTCGGTTGGAACGGGCTCGGCGGCATGCCGATCGCGTGTACGGGGGCTGGTTATCGCCGGATGAGTTCACGCTAGAATGGCGGACCCTATGTCCACCCGCATTGACCCGATCTTCATCTCCCATGGCGCCCCGACCCTGGCCGCGCCCCGTCTCCCTGGCGAGGCGGCTCTCGCCCGGCGGCTGCAGGAGATCGGCCGGACCATGCCCCGGCCGCGGGCGATCGTCGTCGCCTCCGCCCACTGGTCGACCGCCGAACCCAGGATCGGCGGCTCCGAGCGCCCCGCGACCTTGCACGACTACAGCGGCTTTCCGGAGGATCTCCATAAGCTCGCCTATCCGGCGCCGGGCGCGCCGGACGTCGCCAGGCGGACCACCGACCTGATCTCGGACGTGGGCTTCTCGGTCGCTATGGTGCCGGCTCAGGGCCTGGACCACGGCATGTGGGTGCCGCTCCGCCACCTGTTCCCCTTAGCCGACATCCCGGTGGTGCCGCTTTCGATCCAGGCCGGCCTCGACCCGGCGCATCACTTCGTCCTCGGCCGCGCGCTCCAGCCGCTCACCCAAGAGGGCGTGCTGGTGATGGGTTCGGGCGGCGCCGTCCACAATCTCGGCCAGCTCGTCTGGCGCGGCGGCGGATCGACCGACGCCTGGGCCCAGGGCTTCGACGACTGGCTCGCCTCGACCCTGGCGGCCGGGCGGCTCGAGGACGCGATCGCGGCCGCGATCAAGGCCCCCGACTTCCGGCGGGCGCATCCGACGACCGAGCACGTCCTGCCGCTGTTCGTGGCGCTCGGCGCCGCCGGTGCCGGCACCCGCGGCGAGGCGCTGCACCGGGGATTCGCCCTCGGCAATCTCAGCCTGGCGGCATATCGCTTCGGTTCTTAAGGTCGAAAGGCCAGCACCGCCTCGACCGGGCGCCTCAGCGTTGGGCGGCCGGCGACGATGGGTTCAGCGGTCGACCCGGCAGTTGATCCGTTCCTTGCCCTGGGTAACCACCAGCTTCGCCCCCACCTGGACGGTGGCGTAGCAGTTGTCCCACTGCTCGCCCGACCGGGCCTCGACCTGGACCGAGCGCACCCCCCCCACGCTCTCCGGGATCTCAACCCTGAGCTCCTTCCCGGCGCCGATGAAGGCGAAGTCGCCCTGCCACATCTTGACCCGGTAGTAGACCCGGGCCGGGGTCTCGTTGACGATGTGGAACCCGGGCTTGGGCGGCGGCGCGGCCTTCTGCTGAGCGTCCGCTCCCGCCGGCAGAAGCGCCAACGCCAGCGCCATCGCCATCGCCATCGCGATTCGCGATCTCATGACACCCTCCCACGCTTCGGCTTTCTGCCCGTAACCGGAAGCTTAGCCCAGGGCCCGGCCGCCGCCAATGGTTGTGCCGGGAGGTACTCCGGAGGGGGCCGGAGCCCACTCGCGGATGGCGGCGATCCGCTGGACTTTGGCCGGGCGCGGCTCGGCAACCTCAAGTTCTTCGTAGGCCAACACCCGGAGTCGGCCGCGGACGCAGTCGAGGAGCTCGCCGGGCGCGAGGAGGAAGTCCGGATTGGTCGGCTTGCCGAAGCGTTCGTGGCCGTGGGCGAAGGTCTCGTAAACGAGAACCCCGGCCGGCGCCAGGAGGTCGGGAAGCAGCGGAAGAAGCGGTCGCCACAGGTAGTTGGTGACGACAATGCCCTCGAAGCGGCGCTCGCCGAAGGGCAGCGGCGCCCCGATCTCAAGGTCGTGGGCGACCACTTCGACATCCGGGAGATCGCGAAGAGCAGAAACGTCTCGGTCGAGGGCGGTGACATGGAAGCCGCAGCCGCGGGCGAGCCTGGTGTGGCGACCGCCACCGGCGGCGAGGTCGAGCACGCGGCCGCCGGTGGGAATGAGCGGGAGATGGCGCAGGACCCAGGGCGAGGCGGTCAGAGGGCTCCCGGGATGGCCGGTCAAGTCCTTGTCTCTCCTTGTCTATCGTCGCGATCGTGATTATGTAACATGCGGTAAGGTTTAGAAAACCGGTTTGGGGCTAGAATCGGGGCAATGATCCTCTACGACCTCCGTTGCGGGAAGGACCACGGCTTCGAGGGCTGGTTCCGTGACAGCAACGCCTATGACGGCCAGCGTCGCGCCGGCCGTGTCGTCTGCCCCATCTGTGGGGACAAGAAGGTCCGGAAGGCGCCGATGGCCCCGCGCCTCGCCAAGGCCAAGAAGGGCAACTCGGAAGCCGAGGCGCTGACGGCGCTCCGCCAGATGCGCCGGCAGGTCGAGGCCAACTGCGACTATGTCGGCGAGCGCTTCGCCGACGAGGCCAGGAAGATCCATTACGGCGAGACCGAGAAGCGCGGCATCTACGGCGAGGCGACGGAATCGGACTCGAAGGAGCTGGCCGACGAAGGCATCGAGGTCGGCCGCATCCCCTGGGTGCCGCTCGCCGACAACTAGGCCTTCGTCGCCACCGCCAGGTAGTTTACGTCGAGATCGGATCCGAGCGACCAGCGGTCGAGGACCGGGTTGTAGGCGACGCCCACGGTCTCGGTCAGCGCGAGGCCGGAGGAGCGCATCGCCGCCTCCAGCTCCGAGGGTCGGACGAACTTCCGCCAGTCGTGGGTGCCCCGGGGCAGCCATCCCAGCACGTACTCGGCTCCGACGATCGCGAGGGCGAAGGCCTTGAGCGTGCGGTTGAGGGTGGCGACCACCAGGAGCCCGCCGGGCCTCGTCAGCGTGGCCGTCGCCGCGACGAAGGCTTCCAGCGACGCGACGTGCTCGACGATCTCGAGGGCGAGCACCGCATCGAAGATCTCGCCCCGCTCCGCCAGATCCTCGGCTGCGGCGTGCCGATAGTCGATGGCGAGCCCGCCCTCGGCGGCGTGCAGCCGCGCCACCTCGACGTTCCGTGCCGTGGCGTCGATGCCGACGACGTCCGCGCCGAGCCGCGTCATCGGCTCGGCGACAAGACCGCCGCCGGCACCGACGTCGAGGAGCCTGAGGCCGCCGAGGGCCCGGTCGGCCCGGGGATCGCGGCCGAAATGCCGGCAGATCCGGTCCTTGAGAAACTGAAGGCGGATCGGATTGAAGCGGTGGAGAGGGCGGAACTTGCCCTTAGGATCCCACCATTCCTCGGCCATCCGCCGGAACTTCTCGATCTCGGCCGGATCGACGGTGCTGCCATGCGAAGTCATCAGCCAAGACCGTTGCAATCTCGCGTACCTCCTCTATAACCCGCGCGAGCCTCGGGCCGCCATACCCCGGGCGGCCCCCACCCGCTTAAGATCCCCTGCCATGGCCCGCATCGTCATGAAGTTCGGCGGCACTTCCCTCGCCGATGTCGAGCGCATCAAGAATGTGGCCAAGCGCGTCAAGCGCGAGGTCGAGGACGGACATGAGGTCGCGGTCGTCGTCTCCGCCATGTCGGGCACGACCAACCAGCTGGTCAATTGGGTGAACGCAATCAGCCCGCTTCACGATGCGCGCGAGTACGACACGGTCGTCGCTACCGGCGAGCAGGTGACCGTCGGCCTCCTGGCCCTGGCACTGCAGGACCTCGGCGTGAACGCGCGGTCCTGGCAGGGCTGGCAGATCCCGGTCAAGACCGACCAGGTCCACGGAAAGGCCCGCATCCAGGAGGTCGACTGCTCGGAGCTGATCCGGCGGTTCGCCGAGAAGCAGGTGGCGGTGGTCGCGGGATTCCAGGGGATCGCCCCCGACGGGCGGGTTACCACGCTCGGCCGCGGCGGCTCCGATACCTCGGCCGTGGCCTTGGCGGCGGCCTTGAAGGCCGATCGTTGTGATATCTTCACCGATGTCGACGGCGTCTACACCACCGATCCTCGCATCGTTGCGAAGGCGCGCAAGCTCGATAAGATCACCTATGAAGAGATGCTGGAGATGGCGTCGCTCGGCGCCAAGGTTCTCCAGACCCGCTCGGTCGAGCTGGCCATGAACCATCGGGTTCGGGTGCAGGTTCTGTCGAGCTTCGATGACGTTCCGGGAACCTTGGTTGTCGGCGAGGACGAGATCGTGGAAAAGGAAATGGTGAGCGGCATCGCCTACAGCCGCGACGAGGCCAAGATCACCGTGCGCAAGGTTCAGGACCGGCCGGGCATCGCTGCAGGCATCTTCGGGCCGCTCGCCGACGCCGCGATCAACGTCGACATGATCGTGCAAAACGCGTCCGACGACGGCAAGACCACCGACCTCACCTTTACCGTCGGCCGCGCCGATCTCGAACGCGCTCTCCACGTGCTGAAAGGTCGTGAGAGTGAACTCAAATACGGCGGCATCGTCTCCGACGCGGCCGTCTCCAAGGTATCGGTCATCGGCGTCGGCATGCGCAGCCACACCGGCGTCGCCCAGACGATGTTCCGGTCGCTCGCCGACAAGGGCATCAACATCCAGGTGATCTCCACCTCCGAGATCAAGGTGAGCGTCCTCATCGGCGAGGAGTACACCGAGCTCGCGGTGCGCGCGCTGCACACCGCCTATGGCCTGGACGGCGCCTGAGCCCCTGACCGCCGCCGCCCCGCGGGGCGCGGAGCGGCTCGACCGCCTGTGGCGCCGCGGCCGCGCCTTTCTCGGTACGCGTTACGCCATCATGGGCGGGGCGATGACCTGGGTCTCCGAACGGACCCTGGTCGCCGCCATCTCCGAGGGCGGCGGCTTCGGCGTGCTCGCCTGCGGGGCGATGAAGCCTGATCGGCTGGCCGAGGAGATCCGAGCCACCGCCGCCCGGACAGCCAAGCCATTCGGCGTCAACCTGATCGTCATGCACCCGGAGCTCGACGGCCTGGTCGAGGCGTGCCTCTCCGAGAAAGTTTCCCATGTGGTGCTGGCCGGCGGCCTCCCCTCCTCGGCTATCGTGAAAAAACTCAAGGACGGCGGCGCCAAGGTCATGACCTTCCTGCCGGCCGCGGTGGTGGCGAAGAAGCTCATGCGTTCGGGCATCGACGCGTTCATCACCGAAGGGGCGGAGGCCGGCGGCCATATCGGCGCTGTTTCGACCTCGGTGTTGGCCCAGGAGATCCTGCCGGAGGTGCGCGACGTGCCGGTATTCGTCGCCGGCGGCATCGGCCGCGGCGAGGCGATCGCGAGCTACCTCGAGATGGGCGCCGCCGGGTGCCAGCTCGGCACACGCTTCGTCTGTGCGGCCGAGTCGATTGCGCACCCCAACTTCAAGCGTGCCTTCATACGTGCCTCGGCCCGTGACGCGATGCCGTCGATCCAGCTCGATCCGCGTTTCCCGGTGATCCCTGTTCGCGCCATCGTCAACAAGGCGACGGAGCGTTTTCTCGAAACCCAGCGCGAGGTCCTCGAGCGCTTCGACCGCGGCGAGATCGCCAAGGACAAGGCTCAGCTCGAAATCGAGCATTTCTGGGCCGGAGCGCTGAGGCGCGCCGTCATCGACGGCGACGTCGACACCGGCTCGTTGATGGCCGGCCAATCGGTCGGCATGGTCACGCGCGAGCAGCCCATCGCCGAGATCCTGGAGGAGCTGGTCGGCCAGGCGACCCTGGCCCTCGCCGGGAGAGATCAGATCGGAGAAGCCTGATGCCGCCGTCGGGGACCCTCGGCGGCGGTTCACGTCAGCTCCTGAAGCGGCTCCGCGACGTGATGGCCGGCCAGGGTACGGGCCAGGAGCGGCTGGACCGCATCGTCCGCGTCATCGCCCAAGGCCTCGTCGCCGAGGTGTGCTCCTGCTACCTGGTGCGCGGCGGCATGCTCGAGCTGTTCGCCACCGAGGGCCTCAGGCCCGGGGCCGTGCACCAGACGCGGCTCGCCATGGGCGAAGGTCTGGTCGGCGACATCGCCGCCCACGCCAGGCCTTTGGCGCTCGCCGATGCCCAGAGCCATCCGAACTTCGCCTACCGGCCGGAGACGGGCGAAGAGATCTTCCACTCGTTGATGGGCGCGCCGATCCTCCGCGGTGGGCGCGTCCTCGGCGTCGTTGTCGTCCAGAACCGCACCAAGCGGCACTATGCCGAGGACGAGGTCGAAACCCTTGAGACGGTCGCCATGGTGATGGCCGAGCTGGTTTCGGCCGGCCTCGTCAGCGACGAGGAGGCGCTCGCCGCCGAGCAAGGCGAGCCGATGCCGGCCAGGCTCGAGGGCATCCACGTCCATGACGGCGTCGCCGTCGGCACCGCCGTCTTCCACCGCCCGCGGATCGAGATCCGCCGTGTCGTCGCCGAGGACCCGGAGGCCGAGCTCGTTCGGCTCGAAGCCGCGGTCGGCGGGCTCCAGCGCCAGCTCGACGAGCTGTTCGCCGCTTCGGAGCTGGCGCGCGCCGGCGAGCACGAAGGCGTGCTCGAGGCCTACCGCATGTTCGCCCTCGACCGCGGCTGGAACGCCCGGCTGAAGGAGGCGATCCGCTCCGGCCTCACCGCCGAGGCGGCGGTGCAGAAGGTGCAGAACGACACTCGGGCGAGGCTCGCCCAGGTGGTCGATCCCTATCTCCGCGAGCGGCTGATGGATCTCGACGACCTGCACCATCGGATGATCCAGCACCTGACCGGCGACGCCGGCCGACGCGAGCTGCCTGACGATGCGATCTTGATCGCGCGCACCATGGGTCCGGCCGAGCTTCTCGACTACGACCGCGCGCGGCTGAAGGCGCTGGTGCTGGAGGAGGGGTCGGCGACCGCGCATGTGGCGATCATCGCGCGCGCCCTCGATCTCCCGACCGTCGCGCGGGTGCCGGAAATCAGAGACAAAGTCTCTCCCGGCGACCGGCTGATCGTCGATGGCACCCACGGCGTCGTCTACGTGCGCCCGGGCGATGACGTCATCGACTCGATCACGACCCTGATAGCGGCGACCCGCGCTGCCGAGATCCGCCATGCCGGGCTTCGCGACATGCCGGCGGTCAGCCTGGACGGGGTCAAGGTCTCGCTCAACCTCAACGCCGGGCTCCTGGTCGACCTCGCTCAGCTTGACCGGACCGGCGCCGACGGCATCGGCCTCTACCGCACCGAGATCGGCTTCATGGTGCGGCCTCGCTACCCGACAGTCTCCGAGCAGACGGCGATGTACCAGCAGGTTCTGGCGATCGCCGGCGAGCGGCCGGTGGTGTTCCGCACGCTCGATGCCGGCGGCGACAAGCGGCTCCCTTATCTCTCCTACGACGAGGACGAGAACCCGGCGATGGGATGGCGGGCCATCCGCATGACCCTCGACCGACCCTCGCTGCTCCGCCAGCAGCTCCGCGCGATGCTCGCCGCCGCGGCGGGCGGCCCCCTCAGTGTGATGTTCCCGATGGTCGCCGAGGTCGCCGAGCTGGTCGATGCCAAACTGATGCTGGATCTCGAGCTCGATCGGCTCCGGCAGGCCGGCGCCGCCGCGCCGGAGAAGCTCCGGGTCGGCGCGATGATCGAGGTTCCGGCCCTCCTCCACCAGCTTCCGGCATTGCTGCCGCGCGTCGACTTTCTTTCCGTCGGCTCCAACGACCTCTTGCAGTTCCTGTTCGCCGCCGACCGTGGCAGCCCCAGGCTCGCCGGCCGCTACGACCCGCTGTCGCCGGCGGTCCTCTCGCTGATGGCGCGTCTGATCGCCGAGGCCGGGGCCGGCGGTGTCCCGGTGACGGTCTGCGGCGAAATGGCGGGTCGCCCGCTTGAGGCTATGACCTTGATCGGACTGGGATTTTCCTCACTGTCGATGTCTGCGGGGGCCCTTCCTCCGGTGAAGGCAATGATCCGCAGCCTCGATGTGCGGGCGCTCGCCGCGTATCTCGACCGATTGATCCGGGCGCCTGATCGAAGCGTTCGAGAAAAACTCAGAGCATTCGCCGCCGACCACGGAATTGCGATTTAGCCCGAATTATTCATCGGGGCGCTGATATTGGGCTGGCGGATGTAGCGTAATCCGTTGATTTCGTGTAAGATTTTGGTGTCTAGACAAAGTCTTCCACGCCTCGCCGGAGTGCCACACCCGCCATGCAGGACGATAGCCTTCTG
>SHVZ01000086.1 GCA_009694025.1 Alphaproteobacteria bacterium
TGGTCGTGCTCGGCGGCATGGCGACGCTCACCGGCCCGATCGTCGGCGCCGTCCTGCTGCTGATCCTCGAGGAGGTGTTGGCGACGCTCACCATCCACTGGATGCTGATACTCGGGCCGATTTTGGTCCTGGTCGTGCTGTTCGCCCGCCGCGGCGTCTGGGGCTGGATCGCCGGCCGCAATGGCTGAGCCGCTGCTCACCGTCACGGGCGTGGTCAAGCGCTTCGGCGGCATCGCCGCCTCCGACGGCGTCGATCTCGCCGTCGGAGGCGGCGAATGCCATGCGCTGATCGGCCCCAACGGCGCCGGCAAGACGACGCTCATCGCCGAGATCGCCGGCGAGCTCGCCCCGGATGCCGGGACCATCGTCTTCGACGGCGCCGACATCACCGGCGAACCGGCGCCGCGCCGGGCTCGGCTCGGTCTCGCGCGCTCGTTCCAGGTGACCTGCCTGATCCCGACCTTCACCGCGCTCGAGAACGCCTCGCTCGCCATCCAGGCGCGTCAGGGTCACAGCTTCCGTTTCTGGCGGCAGGCGAACCGTGATGCCAGCCTCGCCGAGCCGGCGATGGCGGCGTTGGCCAGGGTTGGGCTCGAGGCGCGCTCGCGGGTATCGGTGGGCGCCCTCGCCCATGGCGAGCAGCGGGCGCTGGAGATCGCGCTCGCGCTCGCGCTCGAACCACGCCTCCTGCTTCTCGACGAGCCGATGGCCGGGATGGGTCCGGCGGACGCGGCGCGGATGATCGGCCTGCTCGAGTCGCTGAAGGGCCGCGTCACCATGCTGCTGGTCGAGCACGACATGGACGCCGTGTTCCGTCTGGCCGACCGCATCTCGGTCCTGGTCTACGGCAAGGTCATCGCCAGCGGCCGGCCGGAGGATGTCCGGGCCGATGCCGAGGTAAGGCGCGCCTATCTCGGCGAAGACGCCTGATGCTGTCGGTCGAGGGCATCGACACCTTCTACGGGCCGAGCCAGGTGCTGTTCGGCTTCTCGCTCGCGGTCGGCGCCGGCGAGGTGGTGACGCTGATGGGCCGGAACGGCATGGGCAAGACCACCGCGGTCAAGTCGATCATGGGCATCCTCTCGCCCAAGGCCGGTCGGATCGCCTTCGGCGGCCGGGACCTCTTCGGCCGCCCGGCCTATGCGGCGGCCCGCGCCGGCTTGGGATTGGTGCCGGAGGGACGTCAGGTGTTTCCGACGCTCACCGTCGAGGAGAACCTGGTGGCGACCGCGATCCGGCGCGGCGAGCGGCCATGGACGCTGCCGCGGGTCTGGGCACTGTTCCCGAAGCTCGCCGATCGCCGCCGCAACCTCGGATCCCAGCTCTCCGGCGGCGAGCAGCAGATGCTGGCGATCGGTCGCGCGCTGATGACCAACCCCCGGCTCCTGATCCTCGACGAAGCGACCGAGGGGTTGGCCCCCCTGATCCGGGCGGAGATCTGGCGCTGCCTCGCCGAGCTCAAGGCCGACGGCCAGTCGATCCTGGTGATCGACAAGAACGTGAAGGCGCTCATCGCCCTTGCCACGCGCTACGTCATCATCGAGAAAGGACGGGTCGTCTGGTCCGGCGATGGCGCTCAGCTCGCCGCCGACCCCTCCGTTTCCGAACGCTATCTCGGTGTCTGACATGGCCTTGTTCTCGACTAAGCAGACGATCCGCTTCTCCGACTGCGATCCCGCCGGCATCGTCTACTACCCGAACTACTTCAACATGGCCCAGGCCCTGGTCGAGGACTGGTTCGGCCAGAGCCTCGGCATGCCCTATGCGGAGCTTCTCAACGTCAGGAAGATCGCGCTGCCGACCGTCCATCTGACGGTCGACTTCAACCGGCCGAGCCGGCTCGGCGAGGTGCTGACCTGGAGCCTTAAGGTCGAGGGTCTCGGGCGTTCCTCGATCCGGCTCAAGCTCATCGCCAGCGCCGATAACGTCGAGCGATTGTCGATCCAGCAGGTGATCGTCACCATCGATCCCACCGGCAAGAGCGTGACGATTCCGCCCGAGCTCCGGGTCAAGGTCGCCAACTACCAGTCCGCGACCGCGGCGAAGAAGGCGTGAAGACGCTGCTGCCTCCCGGCTGGAAGCGGCCGAAGGGCTATGCCAACGGCATCGAGGCCCAGGGGCGGCTGGTCTTCGTCGCCGGGCAGATCGGTTGGACGTCCGAGGAGGTCTTCGAGACCGACGACCTCGCCGGCCAGGTCCGCCAGGCCCTTGAGAATGTGATGGCGATCATGGCGGAGGCCGACGCAAAGCCTCACCATATTGTCAGGATGACCTGGTATGTGACTGATAAAAAAGAATATAAAACGCGATCTGTAGAGATCGGCCGCGCCTATCGTGATATTATTGGCATGCACTACCCGACGATGACGCTGATCGAGGTCAAGGCATTGCTGGAGGACCGGGCCAAGGTCGAGATCGAGGCGACGGCGGTGATCCCCGCCGCCGGACGGGCGCGGCCGCCCGGTCTCCGGGATTGACCCTCATGCGCCGGTTCGCCCTCGCCTTGTCGTTGCTGGCGCTGGCCTCGCCAGTCCTCGCCGACGTGCCCCGTAACGCCATCGGGCGGACTCAGCCGCTCCATCAGGCGTCGAAGCCGGCCATGCCGTTCGAGCAGGCTGTGGTGCCCCCGCCGATGCGGCCGGACGAGGCCCCGGCCTCGATCCTGGTCCGCCACACCCGCGAGGACATGACCAAGCTCGGCAAGCTCGATAGGAACCTGAGCCAGGCCTGCCAGCTCGGCGTCTTCCGCGAGCTCAAGCCGAGCAAGATGATCGCGGTGTCGAAGGATGCCACGCTCGGCGTCGCCTTCGGCCACGGTCTCGGCCTGGTCGATCCGAAGAAGCTCGCCGACCCCTCGAAGGTCTATTATTTCTACCACGGCTCGACGACGCTCTGTCTGGTGCGCGTCGAGGACAATTGGAACCAAGCCTACGCCCGTTCGCGTTGAGGCTGGTCGCGCAGTAGTATCCGACGCATAGAGACTGGAGAACGCCCCATGCGCAATGTGGTGATCGCGGGCTATGCCCGTTCGCCCTTCCACTTCGCCCACAAGGGCGACCTCCGCAAGGTCCGCTCGGATGAGATGGCCGCCAAGGTCATCGAGGCGCTGATCCAGAAGATCGGCCTCCCTGCAGGCGACATCGAGGACGTGATCGTCGGTTGCGCCTTTCCGGAGGGCGAGCAGGGCTTCAATGTCGGCCGGCTGATCGGTCTCCTCGCGCATCTGCCGATCACCGCCGGCGGCGCCACCGTCAACCGCTTCTGCGGCTCCTCCATGCAGGCCATCCACATGGCCGCCGGCGCCATCCAGATGAACGCCGGCGAGGCCTTCGTCTGCGCCGGCATCGAGTCGATGTCTCGGGTGCCGATGGGCGGCTACAACCCGATGCCCGACCCGCTCCTGATGAAGGAGATGCCAGCCGCCTACATGTCGATGGGCCAGACGGCGGAGAACGTCGCCACCCGCTACCAGATCACCCGCGCCGAGCAGGAAGAGCTGGCGATCGCCAGCCACGCCAAGGCTGCGGCGGCCCAGGCCGCGGGCAAGCTCGACGCCGAGATCGTGCCGATCGGCAACGTCACAAAAGACGGCTGCATCCGCCCCGGCACCAACCGCGAGACGCTGGCCGGGTTGAAGCCGGCCTTTCTCGAGACCGGCACGGTCACCGCCGGCACCTCGTCACCGCTGACCGACGGCGCCGCCGCCGTGCTCGTCACCTCCGAGGACTACGCCAAGGCGCACGGCCTGGTGCCGCTCGCCCGCATCCGCTCGATCGCCGTCTCCGGCTGCGCGCCGGAGGTCATGGGACTCGGGCCCATCGGCGCCAGCAAGAAAGCCATGAAGCGGGCCGGCGTCACCTCCAAGGACCTCGACGTGGTCGAGATCAACGAGGCCTTCGCCTCACAGGCGATCGCCAGTATGCGCGACCTCGAGATTCCGCACGAGAAGGCGAACCTCGACGGCGGCGCGATCGCGCTCGGCCACCCGCTCGGCGCCACCGGTGCGCGCATCACCGGCAAAGCGGCCGCGCTCTTGAAACGCGAGGGCAAAGCACTGGCGCTCGCCACCCAATGCATCGGCGGCGGCCAGGGGATCGCCACCATTCTGGAAGCGGTCTGAGCCGGTGGCGGCGCCCAAGCTCAAGATCGGCCGGGTCGGGGTCATCGGCTCCGGCGTGATGGGCGGCGGTATCGCGGCGCACGTCGCCAATGCCGGGATCCCGGTTCACCTGCTGGATATCGTGGCGAAGGAGGGGGGCAACCGGAACGCGGTCGCCGAAGGCGCGATCCAGCGCCTGATCAAGACCGATCCGGCGCCGCTCATGCACGCCGGCGCGGTGCGCCTGATCACGCCCGGCAACATCGAAGACCATCTCGACCGGCTGGCGGAGTGCGACTGGATCGTCGAAGTGGTCGCCGAGAATCTGGCGATCAAGCAGGACGTCTACAGGAAGATCGACGCGCACCGGAAGTCCGGGTCGATCGTCTCCTCCAACACCTCGACGATCCCGCTCGGCCACCTGACCAAGGGGCTGCCCAAGCGGTTCGCCAAGGACTTCCTCATCACCCATTTCTTCAACCCGCCGCGCTACATGCGGTTGCTGGAGATCGTCGCCGGACCTGCGACCAAGCCCAAAGCGGTCGAGATCTTAAGTGACTTCTGCGACTACGCGCTCGGCAAAGGCGTGGTCGACTGCAAGGACACGCCGGGGTTCATCGCCAACCGCATCGGCACCTACTGGATCCAGGCGGCGATCAACCACGCCATCGACCAAGGTCTCACGGTCGAGGAGGCGGATGCGGTCGCGGGACGGCCGATGGGCGTCCCCAAGACCGGGATCTTCGGGCTGCTCGACCTGGTCGGCCTCGACCTGATGCCGCATGTCTCCAAGAGCCTGCTCGCGACGCTGCCGGAGGGCGACGACTACCGCCGCATCTACCGCCCGGTCGCGTTGTTCGAGAAGATGATCGCCGACGGCTACACCGGCCGGAAGGGCAAGGGCGGTTTCTATCGTCTCGCCAAGGGCGCCGACGGCGCGCGCGTCAAAGAGGCGATCGACCTCAATACCGGCGCCTACAACGCAGCCGGCAAGCCGCGCCTCGACTCCGTCGAGGCGGCCCGGAAAGGACTCAAGGTTCTCGCCGAGCATCCGGACAAAGGCGGCCGCTACGCCTGGGCGGTGCTGCGCGACACGCTCGCCTATGCCGCCGCGCTGGTGCCGGACATCGCCGACCAGATCACCGCCGTCGACGAGGCGATGCGCCTCGGCTACGCCTGGAAGCGCGGACCCTTCGAGATGATCGACCAGCTCGGCGCCGGCTGGTTCGCCGGCAAGCTGGCGGCGGAGGGGAGGCCGGTGCCACCGCTCCTCGGGACGGCGGCCGCCGCCGTCGGCTTCTATCGCACCCAGGCGGCCACCGCCGAATACCTGGGCACCGACGGCGCCTACCATCCGATTGTCCGGCGCCCGGGCGTTCTTCTGCTGTCGGACGTCAAGCGCGGCGCGCAGCCGATCACGTCGAACAAGGCCGCCAGCCTCTGGGACATCGGCGACGGCGTCGCCTGCCTCGAGTTCCACACCAAGATGAACGCCTTCGATGCCGATCTCCTCGGCATGGTGAAGAAGGCGGTCGACACCGTCGCCAAGAGCTACAAGGCGCTGGTCATCCATAACGAGGCCGACAACTTTTCGGTCGGCGCCAATCTCGGCCTGGCGCTGTTCGCCGCCAACGTCGCGCTCTGGCCGGCGATCGATCAGCTCGTCGAGCAGGGCCAGAAGACGTTCAAGGCGCTGAAATACGCCCCGTTCCCGAGCGTCGGCGCCCCGTCGGGCATGGCGCTCGGCGGCGGCTGCGAGGTGCTGCTGCACTGCTCGGCGGTCCAGGCCCATGCCGAGACCTATGTCGGTCTCGTCGAATGCGGTGTGGGATTGGTACCGGGGTGGGGCGGCTCGAAGGAGCTGCTGGCCCGCTGGTCGGCAATGCCCGGCGCGCCCAAAGGGCCGATGCCGCCGGTCGGCAAAGCCTTCGAGACGGTGGCGATGGCCAAGGTCGGCAAGTCGGCGCACGAGTCGCGCGAGCTGGGATTCCTCCGCCCGTCAGACGGCATCACCATGAACCGCGACCGCCTCCTTGCCGACGCCAAGGCGGCCGCGCTCAGGCTCGCCAAGCACTACAAGGCGCCGGAGCCGCCGGTGCTCAAGCTGCCGGGCCCGACCGGCGTCGCCGCCATTTCGCTCCAGGTCGAGGGGCTGACCTTGCAGGGCAAGGTGACGAAGCACGATCAGGTCGTGATCGCCGAGCTGGCGAAGGTCTTGACCGGCGGCGACGACGCCGACCACATCGATCCGACGACCGAGGACAAGCTTTATACGCTCGAGCGTCAGGCCTTCATGCGGCTGGTCCGGACCGAGGGCACGCTCCGGCGCATGGAGCACATGCTGACGACCGGCAAGCCGCTGAGGAATTAGCTATGGCAACGTACAAGGCGCCGCTCCGCGATATTCGCTTCGTGCTGAACGAGGTTCTGGCCGATCTCGATCCGCTGCCGGGCGACCAGGAGTTCAATCCCGAGACCGTCGACGCAGTCCTCGATGCGGCGGCGCAGATGGCCGAAGAGGTGCTGCAGCCGCTGAACCGCTCGGGCGACGAGGAAGGATCGGTCCTGCAGAACGGCGTGGTGCGCACGCCCAAGGGCTGGAAGGAGGCCTATGAGGCCTTCCGCAAGGATGGCTGGGTCGGCATGCCGTGTGCCGTCGAGGACGGCGGGCAGGGGATGCCGCGCCTTCTCCACAACGTGGTGAAGGAGATCCTGTGCTCGGCCAACCTCGCCTTCGGCATGTTCCCGGGCCTTTCCAACGGCGCCTATGCCGCCATCCGCGCGTATGGCGTCGCGGAGCTGAAGCGGGCCTATCTGCCGAAGCTGGCGTCGGGCGAATGGACGGGCACCATGTGCCTGACCGAGCCGCAATGCGGCACCGATCTCGGCCTCATCCGAACCAAGGCGGTGCCGAAGGATGACGGCAGCTTCGCCATCACCGGCACCAAGATCTTCATCTCCTGCGGCGATCACGACTTCACCGAGAATATAGTCCACCTCGTGCTGGCGAAGCTGCCGGAGGCACCGGAAGGCGTGCGCGGCATCAGCCTCTTCCTGGTGCCGAAGCGCCTCCCGATGGCCGACGGCCGGCCGGGCGTGCACAACGGCGTCACGACAGGCGCGCTCGAGCACAAGATGGGGATCAAGGCGTCGCCGACCTGCGTGCTCAACTTCGAGAATTCGGTCGGCTGGCTGGTCGGCGGCAAGCACCGGGGCATGAGCTGCATGTTCACGATGATGAACGAGGCCCGCCTTTCCGTCGGCATCCAGGGCCTCGGCCTCGCCGAGGTCGCCTACCAGAACGCCCGCGACTACGCCAAGGAGCGGACCCAGGGCCGATCGGTCGCCGGCACCAAGGACGCGGCGAAATCCGCCGATCCGATCCTCGTCCACCCGGAGGTGCGCCGGAACCTCTTGTCGATCCGCTCCTTCGTCGAAGGCGCGCGCGCCATGGGCTATTGGATCGGGCGCCTCCTGGACGAGGCCGAGAAGCATCCGGACCCGGTGCGCCGCGAGGCCGCCGACGAGCTGGTGCAGTTGCTGACGCCGATCGTGAAGGCCTACATGACCGACCAGGGCTTCGCCTCGACTGTGACCGCGCAGCAGGTCTATGGCGGCCACGGCTACATCCGCGAGCACGGCGTCGAGCAGTTCGTCCGCGACGCCCGCATCGCGCAGATCTACGAGGGCACCAACGGTATCCAGGCGCTCGATCTGGTCGGCCGTAAGTTGCCCGCGAACTTGGGCCGGCTGCTCCGCCGCTTCTTCCACCCGGTCGATACGTTCATCCAGGCGAACGCGAGCGATCCCAAGCTCGCTGAGTTCGTCATGCCGCTCGCCAAGGCTTTCGCCAAGCTGCAGCAGGCGACCGCCCAGCTGGCCGAGCGCGGGCTCAAGGATCCGGAGGACGCGGTCTCCGGCGCCACCGACTACCTCCGCCTGTTTGGCCACGTGGTGATGGGGTTCCTGTGGTGCCGGATGGTGAAGCTCGCCCAGGCCAAGATCGCAGCGGGCGGCGACGGCGACGGTTTCTATGCCGCCAAGGTGATGACCGCGCGCTTCTTCATCGAGCGCGTGCTGCCGGAGACGGACACGCTGTTCCGCACCGTGCTCGCCGGCCGGCGGACGCTGATGGAGATGCCGGCCGAGGCGTTCTGACCGATCGACCGCGAGCCGGGCCTGCGGCTTGACGGTGCAGGCGTCCGCCATTAGGTATGGCGCCGGCGGCGGGCGTAGCTCAGTTGGTTAGAGCGCCAGATTGTGGATCTGGAGGTCGCCGGTTCAATCCCGGTCGCTCGCCCCATTTCTCCTCATCGTCGGACGGAGCCGCTCATGCGCCACTTGAGCCTTGTATCGCTTCTCGCGATCGGAACGTGCCTGGCTACCAACGCCGGCGCGACCGGCCTTGCCACCTGCGATTCAGGGCCCCCTTCGGGCTGGAAGCCTCAGTCCGAGCTCAGCCAGCAGCTGACTCAGCGCGGCTGGGAAATCCGCCGTATCAAGGTCGACGGCGGTTACTATGAGGTCTATGCCCTGGACGACAAGGGACAGCGGGTGGAAGCGTATTTTCACCCGGTCACGCTGGCGCCGGTACTGACGAAGCGCTGAGCCAGGCGGCTTTTGTGGCGGAAGAGGTCAAGGTTTGGGACCTGCTTGTCCGTCTTGGACACTGGACGCTGGCGCTGTGCGTGTTCGGAGCCCTGCTGACGAGACAGGGCGGCACCGCGCATGAAGTGTTCGGCTACGCAGCTCTCGGTATCGTCGCATTGCGGCTTGTCTGGGGCTTTGTCGGCCCGCCGACCGCCCGTTTTGCATCCTTTGTCCGGGGGCTACGTCCGACATTGAGCTACGGGAGAGCCGTGATGGCACGCAGCGATGCGCGTCATATCGGTCACAACCCGTTAGGCGCCTGGATGATCGTTGCTTTGCTCGGTCTCGCATTCGTCGCCGCAGCAACCGGCGCGCTCTTTGTGACGGATGCGTTTTGGGGGGGGCGCGTGGGTCGACGAAACCCATGCGGTTTCGGCCTACGCGCTGCTGGCGATCGTCCCCATTCATGTCGGCGGGGTCATCTATGCCTCGGTACGACATCGCGAAAACCTCATCGTGACGATGCTGCATGGCCGGAAGCGTCGTCCTTGAGGGGCTATCCGCGCCAATTGCTCAGGACCCGCATTCCCGCTGAGCGCCATCGACCTGACCGACGAAATCTATCTGTTCCGTAAGCCCCGCGGTGCGCATATTCTTGGCCTTCGACAAGCGGCCCGCCGGGCGACGATCGGTCAAGGGCCTGCGGCAGCCGAAGGGGAAGGGATCGACATGGCGGGTAGCGTCAACAAGGTCATTCTGGTCGGGAACCTCGGGCGCGACCCTGAGATCCGCAACACCCAGGACGGGCGCAAGGTCGTCAATTTGTCCTTGGCCACGTCCGAGTCCTGGCGCGACCGCCAGTCGGGCGAGCGCAAGGAGCGGACGGAATGGCACCGCGTGGTGATCTTCAACGAGAACCTGGCGGAGGTGGCGGAGAAGTACCTGCGCAAGGGCGCCAAGGTCTTCATCGAAGGCCAGCTGCAATCGCGGAAGTGGACCGACCAGTCCGGGGCCGAGAAATACACGACGGAGATCGTGCTGCAGCGCTACCGGGGCGAACTCACCATGCTCGACGGGCGCGGCGACAGCGGCGCCGGGTCCGGCCAGACCGCTGAGTTCGCCGCCGATGCCGGTGGCCCCTCCTCACCGCCGGCCAGGAAAGGCGGTGCCGGCGATCTCGACGACGAAATTCCCTTCTGATCGGGAGTGGCTCATGACGCGCGCAATGTTCCTGTCGTTGCTCCTCCTCGGCTGGCTCTCGGTCGCCGCCGCCGATGCCCAGACCGCCTACAAGGAGATCGACCCCAAGAGCGTCGATTTCACGAAGGCCGCGGTGTTCCGCAAGACCACCCGCCTCGCCCAGGACAAGATCGAGGTCGCCAAGGCCGAGCATGAGGTGATCACGGTCATCGCCGGCAAGCCCGAGACCAAGAACGTGGCCAAGCCCGGTGACTACATCGTGACCGGCACGCTGGGCGAGCGCTATGTGATCGCCGGCAACCGCTTCGATCGGCTCTACGAGCCCGATCCGGGTCGGCCGGGTGAGTTCCGGTCCAAGGGGACCGTTTTTGCCGTCCTGCTGACCGAGCCGGTGACCCTGAAGGCGCCGTGGGGCGAGCAGCAGCGGATCGACACCGGCGGCGTTCTGGTAAAGAACGGCGACGACATCTACGGCATCGCCGAGGCGGCTTTCGCCGAGACCTACGGCCGCGCCGACAAGGACGGCAAGGTCTTCGTCGCCCTCGACCAGCCGCTCGGCCAGCAGAAGGCCACCGCCCAGGAACGGGGCGACACGGCGCACGTGGCGGATATCGACCGGCGGATGAGCCTCAGGAAATGAGCGTCGCCTATTCCTGGAGCGGGCTAGCCACCCTCGCTGCGCTGCTCGTCTTCATGTGGACCGGGAGCATGGTCGCGCGGGCGCGGACCCGGCTCGGCGTTCCGGCGCCGGCGACGACCGGCCATCCCGAGTTCGAGCGGGTCTTCCGCGTACAGATGAACACCCTCGAACAGATCGTCGTCTTCCTGCCCGCGCTGTGGCTCGCAGCGGTGGTCGTCTCCGATCTCTGGGCCGCCGTGGCAGGGGCGGTCTGGGTCGTCGGCCGGGTCGTCTATGCGCACGCGTACTACGCCGACGCGGCGAAGCGCGGACCGGGGTTTGTGATGACCATCGCGCCCACCTTTATCCTATTGATTTTAGCCGCAATAGGCATCCTGCGCGGGCGCCTTCCCTAGGCGGTTCCCGCGTTGTTCGCGGGTGCAAAATATGCTAGCTAAAGCGTCATGGGAACGGTCGCGTCGCGACCCTCTCTGTTCCTTTTTCGTTCCCAACCGCATCGGGCCCATTTTTCAGTGACGACCACCGTTCCGCCGACGGACATCGTTCCCGTCACCATCGAAGAGGAGATGCGGCGCTCCTATCTCGATTACGCCATGAGCGTGATCGTGGCCCGCGCGTTGCCGGACGTTCGCGACGGGCTCAAGCCGGTCCATCGCCGCATCCTCTTCGGCATGTCGGAAGCGGGCTTCGACTGGTCGAAGGCCTACAAAAAGAGCGCGCGCGTCGTCGGCGAGGTGATGGGCAAATACCACCCGCACGGCGACGCCGCGATCTACGATGCCATGGTGCGCATGGCCCAGACCTTCTCGATGAGCCTGCCGCTCATCGACGGCCAGGGCAATTTCGGCTCGATGGACGGCGATCCACCGGCGGCCATGCGCTACACCGAGGCCAGGCTCGCGCGCACGGCCGAGGCGTTGCTCCGCGACATCGACCGGGACACCGTCGACTTCCAACCGAGCTATGACGACTCCGGCCGGGAGCCGACCGTGCTGCCGGCGGAGTTCCCGAATCTCCTGGTCAACGGCGCCGGCGGCATCGCCGTCGGCATGGCGACCAACATCCCCCCGCACAATCTCGGCGAGATCGTGGATGCGACCATCGCGCTGGTCGACAACCCCGACATCACCGTCGAGGAGCTGATGGTCCTTGTTCCTGGGCCCGACTTCCCGACCGGCGGGCTCATTCTCGGGCGGGCGGGAATCATCGAGGCCTATCGCACCGGCCGCGGCTCGATCCAGATGCGCGGCCGCGCCGCGATCGAGGAGATTCGCGCGGAACGCGAAGCGATCGTCATCACCGAAGTCCCCTACCAGCAGAACAAGGCGCGGCTGATCGAACGCATCGCCGAGGTCGTGCACGAGAAGCTGGTCGACGGCATCAGCGCGCTCAGGGACGAGAGCGACCGGCACGGCGTCCGCATCGTCGTCGAGCTCAAGCGCGACGCCATGGCCGACGTCGTCTTGAACCAGCTCTACAAATTCACGCCGCTGCAGACCAGCTTCGGCATCAACACGCTCGCGCTCAACGGCGGCCGGCCGGAGCTGATGGGCCTCAAGGACATCCTGGAGGCCTTCCTCAGGTTCCGCGAGCAGGTCATCACCCGGCGCACGGTCTTCGAGCTGAACAAGGCGCGCGACCGGGCGCACCGATCGGTCGGCCTCGCCATCGCGGTCGCCAACCTCGACCCGGTGATCCAGCTGGTCCGCGCCGCCGACGACCCCGCCATGGCCAGGCGCGGCCTGATGGCTCGGGCCTGGCCGGCTGCCGACATGGCGCCCTACATCGCGCTGGTCGACGATCCCAACTACAAGCTCGCCGAGGACGGCAGCTACCGCCTCTCCGAGCGCCAGGCCGACGCCATCCTCGAGCTCAGGCTGCACCGGCTGACCGGGCTTGAGCGCGAGAAGATCGCCGCCGAGCTCAAGGAGATCACCGAGAAGATCGCCGACTACCTGGCGATTCTGGGCTCGCGCGAGCGGGTGATGACGATGCTCAAGGACGAGCTCAAGGCGGTAAAGGATCAGTTCGCCGGGCCCCGGCGGACCACGATCGAGGACTCCTCCAGCGACCAGGACATCGAGGACCTGATCCAGCGCGAGGACATGGTCATCACCGTGAGCCACTCGGGATACATCAAGCGGGTGCCGCTCTCCACCTACCGCGCCCAGCGCCGCGGCGGTCGCGGCCGGAGCGGCATGCAGACCCGGGACGAGGATTTCGTCAGCCAGATCTTCGTCGCCAACACGCACACGCCTGTCCTGTTCTTCACCTCGCGCGGCATGGTCTTCCAGCTCAAGGTCTACAAGCTGCCGATCGGCACGCCTCAGTCCCGGGGCAAGGCGATGGTCAACATCCTGCCGCTCGCCGCCGGCGAGAAGATCTCGACGGTGATGCCGCTTCCCGCCGATCCGGCGAGCTGGGAGCGGATGACCGTGGTGTTCGCCACCTCGCGCGGCGACGTCCGCCGGAACGCGCTTGCCGAGTTCACTTCCATCAAGGTCAACGGCAAGATCGCGATGAAGCTCGCCGACGACGGCGGCGAGCGCCTGATCGGCGTGCAGCCGGCCCGCGACGACCAGAACGTGCTGCTGGCGACCCGGCTCGGCAAGTGCATCCGCTTCGCCCTCGACGACGTGCGGGTCTTCGCGTCCCGCAACTCGACCGGCGTGCGCGGCGTCAAGCTCGCCGACGGCGACGAGGTGATCTCGCTCTCGCTGCTGCGCCACGTCGCCGGCACGGTCGAGGAGCGGGCGGCCTACCTCCGCCACGCGGCGCTCCTTCGCCGCGGCACCGATACGCCGGAGCCGGAGGCCGACGATGGCGAGACCGCGGGCGCCCCGCAGGTGTCCCTGTCGGAGATGCGGCTGGCCGAGCTGTCGGCGGCCGAGGAGTTCCTGCTGACGGTCAGCGAGAACGGCTTCGGCAAGCGGAGCTCGGCCTACGAATATCGGGTCACCGGCCGCGGCGGCTCCGGCATCGCCAACATGGAGATCACCGACAAGACCGGACCTGTGGTCGAGACCTTCCCGGTCGGCCCGGCCGACCAGATCATGCTGGTCACCGACCGCGGCCAGCTCATCCGCACGCCGGTCGACGACATCCGCATCGCCGGCCGCAAGACCCAGGGCGTCACTCTGTTCAGGGTGGAAACCGGCGAGCGCGTCGTCTCGGTCAGCCATCTCCCCGCCAACGGCGAGGAGCAAGGAGCCGAGGAGAACGGCGGCGAGGAGGGCGGCGATGCCACCCCGGACGGCGGCGAGGGGGGCACCGCATGAGCCGACGCGTTGGGGTCTATCCCGGCACCTTCGATCCGGTGACCGACGGCCACATGGACATCATCAAGCGGGCGACGTCGATCTGCGATCACCTGATCGTCGGCTGCGCCAATAACATCGGCAAGAGCCCGCTGTTCTCGCTGGAGGAGCGGACGGCGATGGTCAAGGAGGAGATCGAGGCCCTCGGGCCCGAGCGCGCAAGCCGCATCGAGGTGGTGGCCTTCGAAACGCTCCTGATCGAGTTCGCCGGCTCGGTCGGCGCCTCCTTCATCATCCGCGGGCTCCGTGCCGTCTCCGACTTCGAGTACGAGTTCCAGATGGTCGGCATGAACAGCCGCCTCAACCCGGAGATCGAGACGGTGTTCCTGATGGCCTCGGAGACCGTCCACTTCATCTCCTCGCGCTTCGTCAGGGAGATCGGCGGCCTCGGCGGCGACGTCTCCAAGTTCGTCAGCCCGCGCACCGTGGCCCGCCTGAAACACCGCTTTGCCGAGAAGAACCGGGCGCCGGCGAAGGGCGATTGATCGGCGGGGCGGGTCGGACTAGGTTCCGCCCGCCTTGGTGAGAGCCCGTAGCTCAGTTGGTAGAGCACGTGACTTTTAATCATGGGGTCGCGGGTTCGAGTCCCGCCGGGCTCACCAAATTTCCATTTAATTACAATGGTCTATATAAAACCCGAGCAACGTTGGCGATTAGGCTCTCATTGTGCACCCGTAGTGCACCCATCCGATGCGGCTTTACCATATCGCCGGGCACCTTCTCCCCTTCAAGTTGCCATGGCGCGCGCGGGGCGGCAGAGTTGTGCCTCGTTCCGGGCAACCAGCCGAACGAGAACATCAGGGTGCGGCCGTCCAAGGTAAAGGTGATCCATCGGGTGATCGACTCGCCGGAATTGCTAGGGGTGTAGGCATGGGCGACCTGGGGCGGTTTTCCAGTCCTCACCTCGCGTGCACCTACTGGACCGGCCGTGACCTGAAGACGAAGGTGGTCGCCTACTCACCGAGCAACTTCATGGGGCGGGATAGTTGCCAGTTTCTGGTGCAGCCATGATCGGCCGCACGGCATGGCGAGGGAGGAGACTGTGATGAAGCAGGAACCCAAGGACGAGCGCTGGCGCGGCATCCCGGCATTCATGGCACTGATTGGCTTCGTCGCGCTGGTGGTCAAGGCGACCGCCAAGGCTGCCGGGCTCGATCCGGCGAAGTATGCCGGCCACAGTCTCCGCGCCGGTCTGGCGACGTCCGCTGCCGCTGCTGGCGCATCCGAGCGCAGCATCATGGCGCAGACCGGGCACAAGTCGGTCGTCATGGCGCGGCGCTACATCCGGTCGGGCGAAGTCTTCCGCGAGAATGCTGCCGCCGTGGTGGGGCTGTAGATCCGCGCGATCCTCGGGAACGACATCCACCAGGCCGCGGCTTGAGTCACTTCGGCTTCCACTCCCGCGCCAGCTTCTGCGCCTCGGCGATCTGCGCCGGGGTCATCTTGGCGGCCACGATGTCGCGGTTTTTCACGGCGTTGATATTACCTTTGGCCGCTGCGAGATTGAACCACTTGTGCGCTTGCACGTAGTCCTGCGGCACGCCCTGGCCGTTGGCGTAGTTGATCCCGAGATTGGTCTGCGCGTCGGCTTCACCCTGGTCAGCGGCCTTGCGGTACCACATGACCGCCTCGGCGTAGTCCTGCGGCACGCCCT
>SHVZ01000087.1 GCA_009694025.1 Alphaproteobacteria bacterium
TCAACCGCCTCCACCACACGCACCCGCAGATCATCGGAAAGGATCTTGCCCATTCATGCTGGCCTCCAGCTCTCCAGCCAGCATGTTGAATCAGAACCAGACGAGTTTGGGAATCCCCAATGATTCACTCAGATCGGAAAACACTCTAGAAGAGGCAGTGAACCCTGCTCGAAATCCCATTGGAGAAAGTCCTCGCCTGCTCCTTTTCTGATTAGATCAATGACAAATTCCTTCTGTTCGCGGCCGTCGTCGGTTTCCCAACGGTCGCGCTTTGCCTGCCTGTCTTTCCAATCAAAATGCGGATGACGATCTATTCTTTCGAACACCGATTGCCTCGCATTGGATGGGGCGCGATTGCGCGATTGATAGTAGCGAGAAAACTCGGGGCAATCTTCATTCGACCCATGAGTTGTGGTGCGGACTATATGCCACTCCTCGGATCGAACCTCGGCTTCCGCTTCTCGGCGAAGGCGGCCAGGCCCTCCCGCACCTCCGGCCCGGTGAAGCCCATGAATTCGAGCGCCAGCGAGGTGTCGAAGTTCGGCCCGGCGAGTCTCAGCCAGTTGTTGAGCGCGTATTTGGTCCAGCGGATCGCGGTCGGCGCGCCTTCGGCGAGCTTGACCGCGATGGCGAGCGAGCGGGCATCCAGCTCATCGTCGTCGACCGCGAGCGACACCAGGCCGATGCGCTCGGCCTCCTCGCCGGAGACGGCCTCGCAGAGGAGGAGATAGTACTTGGCCTTGGCCATGCCGCAGAGGAGCGGCCAGATCATCGCCGAGTGGTCGCCGGCGGCGACGCCGAGGCGGGTGTGCCCGTCGATGATGCGGGCGGTCTTGGAGGCGACGGAGATGTCGGCGAGGAGACCGACGGCGAGGCCGGCGCCGACCGCGGGTCCGCGCATCGCCGAGACGATCGGCTTGCCGCAGTTGATGACGTTGTAGACGAGGTCGCGCGACTCCTTCCAGATCCGCGCCCGCGTCTGGAAGTCGTCGGCGAGCGCCTGGACCATCTCGAAGTCGCCGCCGGCAGAGAAGGCCTGACCGGCGCCGGTCACCAGCACCGATCCCACGCTCTCGTCGCGGTCGACGTCACGCCAGATCTCGGCCAGCTCGCGGTGCGTCTCGGCGTCGACCGCGTTCAATTTCTCGGGCCGGCTCAAGGTGACGCGGAGCACGCGCGGGTGCGGCCGGTCGAGGACGAGGCGGCGATAGCCCGCATAGGGATCGGACATGGAGCCTCCTGGACGTTCCCCCTGGCCCCCGGATACGCTCGCGGCCACCTAAGGGAGGTTCTATGAGCACGACGGCGACGACCGTCCTCTATCAGGCCGAGGCCGGAGTCGCCACGCTGACCCTCAACCGGCCGGAGAGCCTGAACGCCCTCACCGGCGCGATGCACGGCGAGCTCCGGGCCGCGCTCGCCCGCGCCGCCGGCGATCCGGAGGTCCGCTGCCTGGTCCTGACCGGCGCCGGCCGCGGCTTCTGCTCGGGCGCCGACCTGACGGATTCATCGGTCATCGCGGCCGGCGGCGTCCCCGATCTCGCGAAGACGCTGGAGACCACCTACAACCCGCTGATCCGCGCGCTCCGCGACCTGCCGAAGCCGATCGTCGCCGCGGTCAACGGCGTCGCCGCCGGGGCCGGCGCCAACATCGCGCTCAGCTGCGATCTCGTGCTGGCGGCGCGCTCGGCCCTGTTCATCCAGGCCTTCTGCAAGATCGGCCTGATCCCCGACGCCGGCGGCACCTGGCTGCTTCCGCGCCATGTCGGCCGTGCCCGCGCAGCCGGCCTCGCCCTCCTCGGCGACAAGCTCCCTGCCGAGCAGGCGGAGGCCTGGGGTCTGATCTGGAAGGTGGTCGACGACGACAAGCTGGCGGACGAGGCGGCGAAGCTCGCCGGTCATCTCGCGACCCAGCCGACCACCGCCCTCGGCCTGATCAAGAAGGCGCTGGCCGGCGCCGAGACCAACACGCTCGATGCCCAGCTCGATCTCGAACGCGACCTCCAGACCATCGCCGGGCGCACCGACGACTTCCGCGAGGGCGTCGCCGCCTTCCGCGAGAAGCGCCCGACGCGCTTCACCGGCCGCTGAGCGCGCGCCGCGCCCGGTCAGGCGTTGGAGAGCCGGCGCCTTGTCTCGGCGAGATCACGGGCGACGCCGGTCCTGAGCACCGTCAGGTCGTCGGAGGCGATGACGAACCGCGCCCCCTTGGCGACCCAGGCCGGCTGCTCCTCCGGCGGCAGGTACATGCCCATGCAGACCGCGAGGTTCTGCTCGCGGGCGGCGTCGAACACCTGGTCGAGGCCAGCCTGGACCTTCGGGTGGTGCCAGTCGCCGAGCACACCGGCCGAGGCCGACATATCGAACGGGCCGACGCAGATCGCATCGACGCCGGGGACCGCCGCGATCTCGCGCGCCCGCGCCGCCGCGTCGACATGCTCGATCTGCGGGATGACGAAGGTCGACTCGTTGGCTGAGCCGACATAGGCCTGGGTGTTGCGGAAGTAGTCGGTGGCCCGCCTCGGACCGTAGCCGCGGCGGCCGACCGGCGGATACTTGCAGGCGGCGACCAGCGCCCGAGTCTCCTCGGCCGTCATCGTCATCGGCGCGATGATGCCGTCCGCCCCGATGTCGAGGATGCGCTTGATCCGCGAGGGGTCGTGGTTCGGCACCCGCACGATGGTGACCGGGTCCCAGCGCCGCGCCGCCGACAGCGCGTGCTGCAGGTTCTCCAGCGTGATCGAGGTGTGCTCGGTGTCGATCAGCAGGACGTCGATCCCCGATCCGGCGAGGATCTCGGCGATGCCGGAGTCGTTGAAGGTAAGCCAGGCCGAATAGATGACCTCACCGGCCTTGAGGCGACGCTTGATCTCGAGGGCGCGCTCGGACATGGGAAGCTCCTGCAACTATGAAACGACGGCGGCGACGGCGGCGACGGCGGCGTCGGGGAGACCGACGGACCGGGCGGCGTCCAGAAGCTGCTGTGAGGTCGCGGGATCGAGAGGGACGCCGCGGGCGAGACGCTCGGCCCGGAGCCGCGCCTCGATCTGACCGGGAACCAGGACCTCGCCTCCGGGCGCGACCGGCCGGGCGCTGGTCACCCAGTCGGCGAGCGCGCGGGCCTCGTCGGCGAGCCCGGGGCCCGCCCCGGTCGATGCCGGATCGATGACGATGGACAGCATGTTGTTGCCGAAACGCTGCTTCTCAGGATCGCTGCAGCCGCCGCCGGTCAGCGCACCGGCGAGCAGATCGGCCATGATGCAGAGCCCGGAGCCCTTGTGCCCGCCCATCGCCAGGAGCGCGCCGGCCGGCGGCCCGTAATAGGCGGCGGGGTCGCGGGAGGGACGGCCCTCGGCGTCGATCATCGCGCCCTCCGGCAGCGGGACGCCGCGATTGAGCGCGACCCGCACCTTGCCCTCGGGCACCACCGAGGTCGTGATGTCGAGGACGAGAGCCGGGCCGCCGGCCGCCGGCACGCCGATGGCGAGCGGATTGGGGGCGAGGCGACGGTCGCGGCCGCCGAAAGGCGCGACCTGGATGCCGCCCTGCCCGGGCGAGTTGACGAAGTGGAGCGAGACCAGGCCGGCCGCGGCCGCGGTCTCGGCGAAGCCGCCGATGCGCCCGAGATGGCCGGAGTTACGGAGCGCCACCAGGGCGACGCCGTGATCGCGGGCCCGCTCGATGCCGACAGCGAGCGCGCGCTCGCCTGCGACCTGGCCGAAGCCCTGGTCGCCGTCGATGGTCACGGCCGCTCCGTGGTCGAGAACCACGCGCGGCGCGCGGTTGGGGAAGACCTTGCCCTCGCGCGACCACGTCAGGTAGGAGGCGACGCGGATCACGCCGTGGGACTCGTGCCCGGCGAGGTTGGCGTCGACCAGGTTGCGGGCGATCGACGCCGCTTCCGCTTCGGCCGAGCCGAAGGCGGCGAAGATGCGCTGGACCAGGCGACGAAGCGCATCCGCCGGGATCAGGCGCTCGGCGCTCCTGGACGGCTCGGTCATGGCGTACGGTCGAACATCAGATCGGGAAGCCACAAGGTCAGCGCCGGGAACACAGAGATCAGCACCAGCACCACCAGGAGCGGGATGATCCAGGGGGCGCAGGCGATGAAGGTGTCGACCAGCGACAGGCCGGAGATCCGCGCCAGCACGAACGCCGAGACGCCGATCGGCGGCGTCATCATGCCGATCATCAGGTTCAGCACCATGACGACGCCGAACTGCACGCGATCGATACCGAACTGGTCCAGCATCGGCAGCATCAGAGGAGTGGCGAGGAGGAGGATTGGCAGCGGATCCATGATCATCCCGCAGATCAGCAGGACGACGTTGAGGATGAGCATCGCCTCCCACGGCTCCGACGCCAATGCCACCATGAACGTGGTGAATTCGGCCGCGGCGTTCTCGCGCACCAGGATCCAGCCGAACAGCAGCGCGCCGGCGGTCATCAGCATCACCACCGCCGTGGTCTCGAAGGTGTTGCGAAGCTCCATCACGAACGCGCGGACCGTCAGGGTACGGAGCGCCACGAAGCCGATGAAGGCAGCATAGATGCTGGCGACCACGGCGGCCTCGGTCGGGGTGAAGATGCCGAACATGATGCCGCCGATGATGATCACCGGGGTCATCAGGACCGGCAGGCTCCGCCAGAAGCTGACCAGGAGCTGGGCGAGGCCCGCCCGCGGCGAGGTCGGGTAGCCCTTGTGGCGCGCGACGATCCAGACCATGATGTGGAGAGCGGCGGCGACCAGGAGGCCGGGAACGATGCCGGCGACGAAGAGCTGACCGACCGAGGTCGCGGCCGCCATGCCGTAGATGATCATCGGCAGCGACGGCGGGATGATCGGGCCGAGGGCGGCTGACGCCGCGGTCACGCCGACCGCGAAGCGGGTGTCGTAGCCCTGGTCGCGCATCGCTTTCAGCTCGATCGTTCCGAGCCCGGCGATGTCGGCGAGCGCCGTGCCGCTCATGCCGGAGAAGATCAGGCTGCCGAAGATGTTGACGTGGCCGAGACCGCCGGTCAGGTGGCCGCAGACGTCGTGAGCGAAGCGATAGAGCCGGTCGGTGATGCCGGCGGTGTTCATCAGGTTGCCGGCGAGGATGAAGAACGGAACCGCGAGCAGCGGAAATTTGTCGGCCGCATCGAACAGCTGCTGGGCGGCCACCAGGACCGGCAGGCCGTAGATCCAGAGATAGATCAGCGCAGCGACGCCGGTCGCGGCGAAGATCGGAACGCCCAGCAAGAGGAGGCCGAAAAACGCGGCGAACAGGACGGTCATCGCTCGTGGTCCGCGGGGCCGTCGAGATACAAGAGGACGAGGCGGAACGCGGCGAGACCGAAGCCGGCGACGATGGCCATGTAGACATAGCCCATCGGGACGCCGAGCGCGGCGCTGGGCGAGGTGACGAGAATGCCTGCGACCTTCCAGGCCGCGTAACCCACGTAGAGGAGGTAAGCCAGCACGATGGCGTCGACCACCGTCGTCAACCGGCGGCGCCATGCCTCCGGCAGCAGGAAGTCGATCAGGTCGATCCGGACATGGCAGCGTTTGCGGACACCGGTCGCGCAGCCGAGGAAGGTGAGGGAGATCAGGCAATAGCGCGACAGCTCGTCGTACCAGAAGAGGCTGTTGCCGAAGACGTAGCGGATGACGATCTCGGCCGAGAGCACCACCAGGATCACGGCAAGGAGCGCCGTGCCGATCCAGTCCTCGATCGGGAACGCGATCAGTCGTCTCAGGATCACGGCTTAGATCCGCTGCGGGCCGGCGACGGTCGGAAGGAACGGCGTCCCGGACCTCAGAGGCCCGGGACGCCGAGGCACTATTTCACCGCCTGGATGCGGTCGACCAGCGACTGCGGGTATTCGCCCGCCTTCACCTTCTCCGCGATGATCGAGGCGGTCGCCTTGCGGTAGGCGGCGAGGTCGGGGTCGATGAACTTGATCAGGCTCTTCCTGGTCGCGTCAACGCGAAGCTCGTCCTCGCCCTTGATGATCTCGCGTTGCGCAACCTCGCCATAGATCTTCCCGCCGTCGACCACGCATTGCCACTGGTCGGCCGGCAGCCGCGACTTCACATGCGCGCCGGTCAGCAGCATCGCCATCTCCATCTGGTGATAGGTCATGGTGATGACCTTGGTCACCTCGTTGAGCTTGGTCGAGAAGCCGACTGCGAGCGGCATGTTGGTGCCGTCGACCACACCCTGGCGGAGCGCGAGATAGGTGTCGCCGAGCGAGATCGGCACCGGGTTGGCGCCGATCGCCTTGTAGAAGACGAGCCAGGCCGGGGCGTCCGGCACGCGGATCTTCTTGCCCTTCATGTCATCGGGCTTGGGGTAGGGATCCTGCGCGAAGACGTGGAAGGCGGCCGAATAGTAGCCGCTGAGCAGGAGTTGTCCGGTCGCCTTCTCCCAGCCGTCCATGAGCTCGCGCAAGACCGGGCTCTTGACGAAGGCGATCGCATGGTCGCGGTCGCGGAAGATATAGGGAAGCGAGCTGATTCCGAGATGGGGGTGGTTGCGCGACAGGAACGAGGCACCGGAGTTCGCGAAGTCGACGCCCCCGAGGCGGATCTGGTCGTTCAGCGCCGACTCGTTGCCGAGCTGGGAATTTGGAAAGATGTCGATCTTGACCTTGCCGCCCGTGCACTTCCCGACGTGCTCGTTCATCGCGGTCGCGCCGAGATGGATCGGGTGGCCGGTATCGACGATGTGGCCGAACTTGAGCGCCGTCTGCGCCAAGCCGCCGATGGGCGCGAGCGCCAAGAGGGCTGCCGCCGCGAGCGCGGCAGGCAGAGCCCGTCGATGCTTCAACATTGCGTTCCTCCCAAGTTATCCTGTATACAGGATGATATTCTTTTAACAGGATGATTGTGATTTCCACCCGCAGGGTTGTCAAGCAAGCGGCACCGGCGGCCGGGAAGACTCCGTTCAGCGTGCCGGCGGTGGCGAAGACTGTCGCGATCGTCCGTCTCCTGAACGCCCGCGGCTCGGACGGCGCGACCCTTTCGGAGATCGCCCACGCGCTCGCGATGACCCGGAGCCATTGCCACAACATCCTGCGGACGCTGATGGTGCACGACTGGATCAGCTACGATCCAGAGGCCCGGCTGTACCGGCTGTCGTCGGGGATCTCGGCCGACTCTGCGACGGCGCTCGTGTCGATGGCCCATTTCGACACGCTCCGCACCTTCACGCTCGAGCTCTCCGACGCGGTCGGACTGCAATGCACGCTGAGCGAGCCGATCGCCGACGGCACCTATCTCGTCGTCCTCACCACGAAGCAGACCGATGCATCGATGCTGTCGGTGCCGGTGGGCTACAAGTTTCCCCCGGGTACGCCCGTGCAGATGAAGGCGATGCTGGCGTGGATCGACGCCGCGGAGCAGGAGGCCGCGCTGGAGGCGTGGCGTCCCGTGCGCTTCACCAACATGACGATCACCGACCGGCCACGTCTCCGCGAGGCTCTCAAGCAGACCCGCCGGGACGGCTTCGCCCGAAGCGACGGCGAGTTCGTCGAAGGCTTCACCACGCTGGCCCTGCCGATCTTCAACCGCTCGGGTGAGGCATTCGCGATCCTGAGCCTCGCCGGCCCGCACGACGATTTCGTCGAGCGCGAGACGAAGGCGGCACAGGCACTGATCGCGAGCGTCGCCCGGATCCATGCGAAGATCGACGGCCGCCCGCCCGTCGATTTCCCGCGCCCGAAGTCGCTGTAGCCCAACGATTGACCCGCGCGGGCCGCGTGTCTATCCTGAATATAAGATGATGTCCTGTATACAGGACACACTTGCGGGAGGACCGGATGAAGCTCGGCATGTTCATGATGCCCTGCCACGACCCACGGCGGGACGTGCACCAGGCGCTCCTCGAGGATGTCGGGCAGGCCGTTCTCGCCGACCGCGTCGGCTACGACGAGTTCTGGATCGGCGAGCACTATTCGGCGCCGAGCGAGCCGGTGACCGATCCGTTCACGTTCCTTGCCAACCTGATCGCCCGCACCAGCCGGATGAAGCTCTGCACCGGCGTGATCAACCTGCCCCAGCAGCACCCCGCGGTCGTGGCCGCCCACGCCGCGCTGCTGGACCACCTGAGCGAAGGCCGGATGATGTTCGGCGTCAGCTCCGGCGGCCTTCCCAGCGACTTCGAGCTGTTCAAGCTGACCGACCCAAAGGTCCGGGGCGAGATGCTGCACGAAGCAGCGGAAATGATCGTGAAGATCTGGTCGCAGGACGGCCCCTACGACATCAAGGGTAAGTACTGGGACGTGACGCTCAAGGACTTTGTAGTGCCCGAGCTCGGCATCGGCACCATCCTCAAGCCCTTCCAGAAGCCGCACCCGCCCATGGCGGTGTCGGCGGTGAGCCCCTTCTCCTACAGCGTCAAGTACGCCGGCCGGAAGGGCTGGAGCTTCATCTCGGCGCATTTCTGCACCAAGGCCAACATCCGAAGCCACTGGGAGGCCTACCGCCAGGGCTGCGAGGAGGGGAAGCGGATGCCCGACCCGGCGGCCTGGCGCGTCGCGCGCGTCATCCATGTCGATCGCGATACCGGCGCCGCCCGCGCCTTCGTCGACGATCCGGACGGCCCGGTTCGCTTCTTCTGGTCGTATCTTCTCGGCGTGCTCGGCCGCGCCAGGATGCTGCCGCTGCTCAAGAGCGACCCGGCGATGGCGGATTCGGACGTCGACGTCGATTACGCCATCCGCGAGTTCACGCTGTTCGGCAACCCGCGCTCGGTCGCCGATCAGATCATGGGCCTCCGCGAGGAAGTCGGCGACTTCCGCATGATCGTCCAGCTCGCCCTTGAGCTCATCCGCCGCGCCGAGGTGGAGAACGCCATGCGACTTCTGGCCGGAGAGGTCATGCCGCTGGTGCGCGCGTAGGTGCCTAGCCGTCCGGATGATCGGCGGTCATGGCGTAGCGGCTGCCGTAATAGATCAGCGCCGGCTTGTCCTCGGCCGAGCACGTATGGACGCGGCCGACGAAGATCAGGTGGTCGCCGCCCTCGTACTGGTGATGGGTGACGCAGACGAAACGGGCGACGCAGCCGTCGAGCAGCGGCACCCCGCCCTCGCCCTCGTGGAAGGCGATGCCGGCGAAGCGATCGGCGATGGACCGGGCGAAGCGCTGCGCGATCTCGACCTGGTCCCAGGCCAGCACGTTGACGCCGAAGTGTGCCGCGGTACGGAATGCCTCCAGGCTGCGCGCCCGCTTCGACAGGCTCCACAGCACCAGCGGCGGGTCGAGGGAAACCGAGTTGAAGGAATTGGCGGTCAGGCCGACGAGGCCGCCATCCCCGTTTCGGCAGGTGATGACGGTAACGCCGGTCGCGAATCGGCCAAGCGCCGCCCGCAGAGCGTCCGATCCGGTCGCGCCGTTCGTTCCGGTTCCGCCGATGGGATTTTCCGCCCGCATGCCCTTTCCTTCATACCGCATTCCCTGGATCTTGCGATGACCTTGCTTTGCCGACAGGTTCACATGGGCGACGGGTCTGCTAGATCCCGAGGCTCCCTCGAGAGGGCGGGATCGCCATGCAAACGGAGGAGCGTGTGAGGCGCGACATCGCAGCCACCTGTGGCGCGGCCCTGGCCGGACGATGATGCCAGCGTCGATGCTTGGTCCCCACAACTATGTCGCGGTAGCAGTTCTCGTGCTTGCCGCCTGCCAGGCGCACACCTCGGCGGTCAGCCCGCTCGCCGGCTGCACGGTGCCGCGGATCGCCGCCGAGTTCGAGCGGATGCCGGCCACCCAACGCCCCGCCGACGTCTCCCCGAGCGTCAGCGTCCTACCGACACCGGTCATCGACGATGCGGAAACCATTGCCGCCGGAGACTGCATTCGCCCGCTGCTGCTGGCCGTGGCAGAGACCAGCGGCGATCCCAGGCTCAAAGGATCGGGGGACTGGCGCCGTTTCAGCACGCAGTTCTTTCGCTCCGAGCACGGCCGCTATCTCGAGGTCGCCGGGAATCCGCTCGCCGCTGAGTACATGCAATCCGAAGACGGCCCGACCCTTCCCGTCGGCGCCGTCGTCACCAAGCGCAGCTTTCAGGCCATGCAGTCAGGGGTGATGGTGCCGGGACCGCAATTCGTCATCGAGAAGATGCCGAGCGGCTACGACGAGCGGGTCGGCGACTGGAAATTCACGCTGATCTCGGATGCCGGCGTCATCGTCGGCGACACCCGCGGACGCGACGGCGACAAGGTCGAGTTTTGCGTCGAATGCCACAAGAGCGCCTGGCGGCAGAGATTCCTCTTCTTCGTGCCGCCGGACTATCGGGCGAAGAACTGAGTCCGATCAGGCCGGCTCGTCCATCGGCAGGATCTCGCAGGCGAATGGCGCGTCGTCGGTATTGGCGTGGTGGCCCTCGATCGATGCGGGATCGGCGAAGGTCCGATCCAAAGCAGCCGTCACACCGACACCACCTTGCCCGGGTTCATGATGTTGTCGGGGTCGAGCGCCAGCTTGATCGAGCGCATCAGGCTGACGGCCTCGCCGTGCTCGGCCAGCAGGAACGCCATCTTGCCGTAGCCGATGCCGTGCTCGCCCGTGCAGGTGCCGCCCATGGCGAGCGCGCGCGCGATCATGCGGTCGTTGTGGGCGGACGCCGTCTTCAGCTCTTCGGGATTCTCCGGGTCGATGACGTAGACCAGGTGGAAATTGCCGTCGCCGACATGGCCGACCATCGGCGCCAGAAGGCCGGACTCCTCAATGTCCTTCTTGGTCTCCAGGATACATTCGGCAAGCCTGGAGATCGGCACGCAGACATCGGTCGGCCAGCCCTTGGCGCCGGGCCTGAGCGCGAGCGCGGCATAGTAGGCCTTGTGGCGCGCCTCCCACAGCTTCGAGCGTTCCTCTTGCCGGGTCGCCCATTTGAAATCCTCGCCGCCATGCTCGGCCGAGATCGCCTGCACGGTCTCCGCCTGCTCCTTGACCCCGTTCTCGCTGCCGTGGAACTCGAAGAAGAGCGTCGGCGCCACCTTGTAGTCGAGCTTCGAGTGGGTGACGCAGGCGCCCATCTGCACCTCGTCGAGCAGCTCGATGCGCGCTACCGGCACGCCGGCCTGGATCGTCTGGATCACCGTGTTCACGGCATCGCCGATGGTCGGATAGGCACAGACTGCGGCCGATATCGCCTCGGGCACGCCGTAGAGACGGAGCGTCACCTCGGTGATGACGCCGAGCGTGCCCTCCGAGCCGACGAAGAGGCGCGTCAGATCGTATCCGGCCGCCGATTTCCGCGACCGCCGGGCGGTCTTGATGACGCGTCCGTCGGAGACCACGACGGTCAGCGACAGCACGTTCTCGCGCATGGTGCCGTAGCGGACGGCATTGGTGCCCGACGCGCGCGTCGCCGCCATGCCGCCGAGCGACGCATCGGCGCCGGGATCGATGGGGAAGAAGAGGCCAGTGTCTCGGAGGTATTCGTTCAGCTGCTTTCGCGTGACACCCGCCTGCACGGTCACGTCGAGATCGTCGGCGTTCACTTGAAGGACCTTGTTCATCTGGCTCAAGTCGATGCAGATGCCGCCATGCAGCGCCGCCACACCGCCTTCGAGCGAGGTGCCGGTGCCGAAGGGAATGACCGGCGTCTTGTAGCGGGCGCAGACCTTGACGATCTCCGACACTTCCTCGGTCGAATGCGCGAATGCAACCGCCTCGGGCGCATGGGGCGTGTGGTAGCTCTCGTCCTTGCCGTGCTGCTGGCGAACCGCCATCGCCGTCGACAGTCGGTCGCCGAGCATCTGCTTCAGGATGTCGATCGCGCTCGAACGCTGGGCGGATTGCGCGGTCATGGCGGCTCCGAGAACATGGGTACGGCGTCGAGCGTAGCCCCCCGAACCAAGGGGGAGCAAGCAAGAGCCGGCTTTAAGACATCGCCTTCAGCTTCGCCAGCAGGGCGTCGTAGTCGGTCGCGCCGCGCGTGATCCGGTCACGCCGGCAGCCGCCGAGGCGCATCAGCTTCTTCCACTTGGTCTCGTCGGCCTCGGGGAACGCCTTGGCGAGCGACACCGCCGCGAAGCGGTGGGTCGGCTCGATCGGGATGCCGAGGGGCTTGCCGGAACGGCCGAAGGATTCGATCGCGGCGCCGTCGAGCGGCTTCAGGTCGGCAACGGCGATGAACCCGTTGTCGTCCCGGCTCCAGAGGGCGATCGTGCCGCCGATATCGACCATCGCATCCGCCTCGCTTCCGCCGTTGGCGGCGAAAAGGATGCGGTCGGCCGTCGCGTCGAGGGCTTCGATGCAGCCGAGCAGCTTGCACTCGTCCAACAGCTTCGCCACTTCAGCGCGGTCCATCATGTAGCGTGCCGCCATGTCCTTCCCCGCTCTTCACCTCGGACGCCCCCGATGGTAGCCCTAGAGCCCCTCCTCTGTCTCGGATTCGAAGGCCAGAAATGACCAATGTCCCGACGCTCGATGAGATTCGCCGGACCCGGGCGCTCATCGATTCCCACGTGTTGACCACGCCGATCCATACTTGGCGCGGCCGTGAGATCGGACAGGCGCTAGGCGATACCGAGGTCGTGCTCAAGCTCGAGCTGTTCCAGCACACGGGGTCGTTCAAGGCCCGGGGCGCGGTCGCGGTCATGCTGAACCTCTCGAAGGAGCAGCTCGCCCGGGGCGTCGTCACCATCTCGGCCGGCAACCATGCGATCGCCACGGCTTATGCCGCCAGGGCGGTCGGCGCCTCGGCCAAGGTGGTGATGGCGAAGACGGCAAATCCGACCCGGGTCGCCCGTGCCAAGGCCTATGGCGCCGAGGTCGTGGTCGCCGAGAACGTTCACGAGGGTTTCGATATGGTGAAGAAGATCGAGGCCGACGAAGGCCGCAGCTTCGTCCACCCGTTCGAGGGCCCGTGGACCTCGCGCGGTACCGGAACGCTCGGCCTCGAATTCTCCAATCAGGTCGGAAAGCTGGATGCGGTGATCGTGCCTATCGGCGGCGGCGGGCTCGCCTCCGGCGTCTCGACTGCGATCAAGCTCGCCCAGCCCGGATGCAAGGTCTATGGCGTCGAGCCGGAAGGCGCCGATGTGATGAGCCGCAGCTTCGCCTCCGGCAAGCCAGAGCGGTTGGAGGCGATTCAGACCATCGCCGACTCGCTGGCACCGCCCTTCACCACGCCGCTCGCCTTCGAGCTCTGCCGCCGGCACATCGACGAGATCGTGCTGATCGACGACCCGGCGCTCAGGCGGGCCATGGCGCTCCTCTTCCGCGAGATGAAGCTCGCGGTCGAGCCGGCGGGAGCGGCCGCGACCGCAGCGCTGCTCGGTCCGCTGAAGCAGCGCCTCGCCGGCAGGCGCATCGGCCTGATCGTCTGCGGCGCCAATATCGGGATCGCGGATTTCGCCGAGAACGTCAGGCTTGGCGAAGCGGGCTAACGTCGGCTCAGTCGACCTGGAGCGCCAGGTCGATCAGCGCCCCGCTCGACGGATTGGCCGCACGAAACTCGGCCAGCGCCGTATCGATGGCGAGCTGGCGCCAACGCTTCGCCTGCTCGGCGGTCAAGGTCACCACGCGCACGCCCCGGCGCTCGAAAGCCTCGACCATGGCGCGATCGACGGCACGCGCCGCGTCTCGCGCCCAGGTCTCGACCTTGTCCGCGGCCTTCTGCAAGACGCGCCGCTGGGTCTGGCTCAGCTGCTCGTAGGTCGAGCGCGCGATGACGATCGGCTCGTAGATCATCAGCAGCGGGTGATCGCCGGGCGCCGTGAGGCACTGGACCTGCTCGTAGAGCCGGAGCTGCACCAAGTTGTCGCTGGTCGCGGTCGCGAGGTCGATCAGCCCGGCGGCGAGGGAGCCGGCGATCTCGGCCGGAGCGATCTCCGCCACCGCCGCCCCCATCTCGGTCGCCATCCGTTCGTAATAGCGGTTCGAGGCCCGGATGGTCTTGCCGCGGAGATCCTCCGGCTCGACCACGCAGTCGCCACGCGAGACCAACCCGCCGGCGACCCAGATATCGGCGAGAACGACGACGCCGTCGGCCTCGGCGTGATCCTGGAGCCGACGCAGGAAGACCGAATCGTTGAGCCGCGCCGCGTGCGCGTGCGACAGCGCGATGCCTGGCATGAAGGCAAGCTGGAGGGCCGGCTGCTTGAGGCCGCCGTAGTGAAACGGCAGCAGCGACAGGTCGAGCTGCCCCTTGCCGAGAGCCTGCCATTGGGCGCGCGGCCGCATGAGCTGGGCCGCCGGATACACCTTGATGTCGAGCCCGACCCTCGCCTGCGCCACTTCGCGCGCGAACATCCGCATGGCGACGTCGCGAAAGTCGATGCCGTCGCCCGGGAACTGGTGCGACGCCTTCAACGTCTCGGCGCCTGCCGTGGCCGGCAGCGCGAGCGCAAGTCCGAACGCAAGAATGCGAATCACCCGGCGGCTCAACCCGTCCTCCTGGAAGGAGCGCGCGTGTCGGAGTATCGCCGACACCGCCCCAGGGTCAATCTCGCATCGATCGGTGTCGAAAGGTTGACGGGATCTTGGCGCTACGGCGACGATCGGTAATGGCCCTCTGGCACAAGATCCTCGTCGGCGCCGCGGGCTTCGCCGTCGGCGGCCCGATCGGCGCGCTGGTCGCGGGCCTCGCGGCCCATGCCTACGGAGACGACTTCGAGAAGGCCGTCGGGCGCCTGAAGCTACCCCCCGACCCGACCCGGACCACCGCCTTCACCATCGGCGTCATCGCCCTCGGCGCCAAGATGGCGAGCGTCGACGGCGATGTGACCGGCGACGAGATCCGCGCCTTCCGCCAGGTCTTCAACGTCGACGACACGGAGGCGGCGAACCTCAAGCGGATCTTCGAGATGGCCAAGCGCCAGCCCGACTCCTACGAAGCCTATGCCCGCCAGCTCGCCGGCCTGTTCGAGCCGGGATCGACCGTGTTGGAGGAGCTGATTCATTGCCTCTTCCACATCGCCACCGTCGACGGCGAGCTCAACCCGAGCGAGCACGCCTATCTGAAAAGCGTCTCCCGGATCTTCGGCTTCGACGAACGCGGCTTCGAGCGGCTCTCGGCCCACCACATGGAGTTCATGAGCTGCGAGCCGTGCCTGCTGCTCGGGGTCCCGGCAGACGCGCCGGTCGACGAGATCAAGACCGCCTACCGCCGACTGGTGCGCGAGCACCACCCCGACCGGCTGATCGGGCTCGGCATGCCGGAGGAGGCGATCCGAGTCGCCACCGACCAGCTGGCGACGATCACCCAGGCCTATGAGCGGCTGAAGGTGCAGCGCGGGTTCGCCTAGTACCCGGAATCACTGATCCGCGAAATGGGCTTTGAGGCGCTTTTGATGGACCTTGGATTTGGTCCATGCAAAGGGTTTTGCGGTGTCGTTGTATGCGGTGATGAAGGCGTTGATGTGAGCCTTGAGTTCGACGAGCGAGTTG